>DXMY01000024.1 GCA_019413925.1 Collinsella sp. | reverse complement strand
CTCAAAGGCATACTCCACAATACGGCGGCTCTTGGCGATGGAGATCGGCTTAATTGAGATGGCGGAATCAGCGGCGAAGGTCTTCTGACCCGAGCGCTCGACAAGCTGCGAGAGCTCCTCGACCTCGGCAGCACCTTCATCGAACTCGATGCCGGCGTAGAGGTCCTCGGTGTTCTCGCGCACGATGACCAGGTCGACGTCGCGGAAGCGCGAGCCGTCACCCGGCTGCGACAGGCAGGGGCGCACGCAGGCGTACAGGTCAAAATGCTTGCGCAGGGCCACGTTGACGCTGCGGAAACCCGTGCCGACCGGCGTGGTGATGGGGCCCTTGATGGCAACCTTGGTCTCAGCGACCGCATCGAGCACGTGCTGGGGCAACGGCGTGCCAAACTCGTCCATGACGCCGGCACCGGCCTCCTGGACGTTCCAATTGATCTGGACACCGGCAGCCTCGACCACGCGGCGCATGGCCTGCGTAATCTCGGGACCGATACCGTCACCGGGAATCAGGACTACATCGTGCGCCATAATCTGTTACTCCTCGTCTTCGGCGTCGTCAGATTTTTTAACGCTAGCACGCTTCTTCTTTTTGGAGAGATCCAGGCCAAAACGTTTAACAAGCATTTCGCAAATCTCGCTCGAACGGGCCTTGAGATAGCTGCCCTTACCGTTCTCGGCATCGAACTTAAGGCGCAGCGCAAGCTTCTCGGCAACCTCGGCGTCAATCTCGCCCTGGCCAAACTCGTACAGGCAACCGAGCATGTCGCGATACTCGAGGTCGCCGTGGTAGCACTGGATGGCCTCGTCCAGGATGGGCCAAGCCTCGCGCGAACGCTCGACGCTCGTGGCGCCCCACACGCACAGCAGGCGGAAGGCAGCATAGCGCAGCGTGGAGGAGATCTCGTCGAACAGTGCGGTCTCGGCACCCTCAAAGGCATCGCCCAGCTGCTCGGGGCAGGTGGTGGCGAGCGCCGTCAGGGCATCGAGGGCCTCCCAGCGGGTCTGAGCCTCGGGGCGGTCGAGCGCCTCGATCAGCGCGGGCACGCAGGGCACGACGCGCTGCGGATCGCGCTCGGCAAGCAGGTGCAGCACGCGGGCGGCAAACTGGCGGATGCGGCGCGTGGGGCAGCCGAGTTCCTTGACCAGACGGTCGACGGCGTTCTCGTTCTCCTCTGCCAGCTGAAGCTGTGCCAGCTCCTCGTCGGCGAGCTGTTCGTCTTTGTTTTCTGCCATAGTTACCTCTTCTTACTATTTCTTAGCGTGCTTGCCAGCACCCTTGCTGTCATCGGTGACCGAGATGAGCTGTCGATCGGCCGCGCCATTGCGACGCGCACGGCGGCGTTCCTCGGCGTCGCCCGCGTCGGCGGCGGCACGGTGAGCCTTGTTGACGTTAAAGACCTCGTCGTGCTTGCGCCACGGACCGACGGACTCGCCAAAGCTCATCTTAAGGCCGGCGATAAAGCCGCCGAGCCAGCCGATCGGCGCAAACTGCACCAGCGGGAACAGCGAGAACACCCAGGTCAGCAGGACGACTGCCACCGCACCCGCAAAGTTGGCAATCCAGTAGTCGCGCTTGGTGATCACGCGCTTTTCGCACGCCCACTGGCCGCACAAAAAACCGATGTAGATCGCAAAGAGAAAGAGCGCCAGCGCAAGCACCACGAACGTCCAGCTCATGGGCGTTACTCCTCGTGATGGTGGCCGCAGCAGCACTCGTGGCCGTCGTCATGGCCGTGGCCGCCGCAGCACTCGTGGCCCTCGTCGTGGTGGTGGCCACAACCGCACTCGTGATCGTCGCCATGCTCGCCGCAACCGCAGCCTTCCTCGTGAGTACCATGCTCCTCGGGACGATACTGCGACCAGTCCAGACCGGCGGCGATGGCGTCGGCCTCCTCCTTGTAGAGGACCGTGATGGCCTGGGTACCCAGCTTGGCGCCACCGATGGCGTCGAGCATGTCGTAGAGCGTAAAGGCCACATCAGCGCCGGGCAGCGCGAGCTCGCGGTCATCGGCGTAGGCGAGCGCCAGACGCAGGTCCTTAATGAAGTGCTCGACCATAAAGCCGGGCTTGTAGTCGCCGTCGAGCGCCTTGGGAGCCAGGCTCTCCATGGCGCCGGACTTGCCGGTACCGCCCAGGATCATCTGGCGGGTCTTCTCCAGGTCAAGGCCGCTCAGCTCGGCAAATGCCATGGCGTCTGCCATGCCGACCATGCAGGCGCCCAGCGACACCTGGTTGGCGAGCTTGGCAGCCTGGCCCTTGCCGGCGCCGTCGAAGCAGCAGATGTTGGCCGCAAAGGTGGCAAGGATGTCGCGGACCGGCGCGATGTCGTTCTCGGTAGCGCCCACGATAGCCGTGAGCGTACCGGCGATAGCGCCCGACTCGCCGCCGGTGACGGGGCAGTCAAACGCCATGCGACCAGAAACCTGGGCGGCCTCGGCAATGTCACGGGCAAGCTCGGGCGAGCTCGTGGTGAGGTCGATCAAGACCGCACCCGGCTTGGTGCACGCGAGCAGGCCGTCGCCCGCCAGGTAGAGTTCCTCGACCTCGGAGGGATAGCCCACCATGGTAAAGACGACATCGGCGTTCGCCGCGGCATCGGCCGGCGTATCTGCCCAGACGGCGCCGCGCTCGATAAGCGCCGCCGCCTTGGACTTGGTGCGGTTGTTGACCGTGACGGGATAGCCGGCGTCCAGAATGTGGCCGGCGATGGGGGCACCCATGATTCCGGTGCCAATGAATGCGACGGAGAGCTTGTTTGCCATGAAACCTTTCCTTTTGGGTTGGGTGTTGTTACCAGGTTGAATACTCGGTGCCAGCGTTTGGGCTGTGAGTCGAGGGCGATTACGGACGCAGCGCTTGCCTACTGACCGCGCACGCGGCGGGCGATACGGTCGGAAAGCGAGGCTTTCTCGGCGCGATTCTTGCCCCAAAACGCGCAGCCCACCATGCCGGGGCCCACGTGCGAGCCGATGGTGGGACCCACGGAGCCGCGAATGATCGTGACGTCGGCGCAACCCTCCTCCTTGCGGATGGCGGCTTCGAGCCAGTCACCATCCTTTTCGGCATCGGCCGTCATGATGGCGATGGGCATGGTGCGATCGGGCACGTAGTTCTCGCGGAACGACTTGAGGATGGACTTGAGCGCCTTCTTGCGGCCGCGGTTGACGCCGATCAGCGACAGCGAGCCGGCCAGGTCGTAGGAGAGCTCGGGCTTGACGTCGAGCTTTGCCGTGAGCTGCGCCGCCGCGGGAGGAATGCGGCCGCCGGCAGCCAGTGCGTCGAAGCTCTCGAGCGTAAAGTAGCCGTGCACGTAGGTTTTTGCCTCGTTTGCCCAATCGACCAGCTGTTTGGCGGTCAGTCCCGCCGAACGCTGGCGCACGGCCTCGAGCGCCAAGAGCGCGCCGGTCGCGCAGGGCAGAGCGTTGTCGACCACGTAGAGCTCAAAGTTGGGATACTCGGCGCGCACGGCATCTGCCGCCTGGCACGCGGAGTTGTAGCTCGACGACAGCGCCGAGGTAAAGCACAGGTAGACCGTGGGCGTACCCTCTTTGGCGCACTCGGTAAAGAACTCGATATAGCGACCGAGCGACACAGCCGAGGTGGACACGCGGGCACCGGCGCGCATGCGGTCGTAGAACTCCTTAGGGCTCATGCTCGACCAGATGTCATCCGTGCGCTCTTCGCCATCGATAATGAAGGGGAAACCCAGGATATCGACATCGAGGTTCGCGGCGACCTCGGGGCTAAAGTCGCAGCAGGTATCGACGACGATGCGGCAGCGGTCAGAATGGCCGGTAGATGCAGCCTTGTCCATCAAAGCGACTCCTTACGTAAAAAAGGCGACCACCCGCATGGGATGGCCGCCAACCGTTAACTCATGCAAGTTAACGTATTTTACTCGTCAAGTGTTTCGATACGGGGCTTGATGATGCCATATCCACCATTCTTACGGTGATACACCACATTGATAAGGCCGGTCGTCGCGTTCTCGAACACGTAGAAGTCGTGGCCGAGCAGATCGGTCTGCACCAGCGCCTGCTCCTCAGTCATCGGGGTGACGTCGATGACCTTCTCGCGGACGAGCAGGTCGTCCTCCTCCTCGGGCAGCAGCAGGTCGGCCAGATCCTCGACGCGCTCGACCGGCGCAACATCCGCGGCGCTGGCACCGCCCTGGCGGTTGTCCACGACCTTGGTCTTGAACTTACGCAGCTGGCGGGTGACCTTATCGGCGGAGAGGTCGATGGCGGCGTACATATCTGCACCGTGCTCGGCAACGCGAATCACCGAACCGCGGGCACGAACCGTGACCTCGACGATTGCCGGGTTGGGGTTCGAGGGGTTCTTCTCATAGCGAAGTACAACGTCGACCGTCATGGGCTCGATATCGAAAACCTTGAGCGCCTCGCCGATCTTCTCATCCACATGCGCACGCAGAGCATCGGTTACCGTCGTCTTGCGTCCAGAAACCTTGATATCCATACGTGGCTCCAATCTGCCTCGGGGACTTACTGTACTGGCTATGTACCCATTGCCGTGCATTTAATCACGCGGATTCCTAAAGACCCGAATAACGATTGCTTGATACCGCATACCGAAGTCTCGTACTTTTCCATGGCAAAGTGCGCTATAGGAGGGAGCTGGCGGCTTTATATTTGGTCCCAAAAATTGGCTTTGACCTGCTGGTTTTATAGGGATGGAAAAGCCGGGCTCCCCTATTGGGGAAGCCCGGCAGTGCGTGTTGAAACCGTGAAGAGGTGTCCTTTCCAACGTATAGGAGACACCACCCCTAGCAATAACTAGCTATTGAGTTTGTTAATGTCGTCGTCAGTGATGGTGCCTTCCTGGCTGGACGATTTGTCCTCGGAGGATGCGGTCTCATTGTTGGAATCGGAGGACTCGCTGCCGGAGGACGTGGTCTCACTGGACTCAGAGTCGCCCGGCTGCACGTTAGCGCCCGAAACCGTCTTAGTGGTGAGGTCGTAGGGAATCTGACCGTACCAGACGCAGTGAACCGCCTCGAGCGTACCGTCGACCGTGATGTCGTCGAGGGCATCACTCACGGCACGGCACAGTTCGTCATTGGACGAGAGGCCCGCAACACCAAGCGTCGAGGGCGCCTCGAGCGCACCGACATAGGAGACCTCGCTCATCAGGCGTGCAAGATAGCCGCCGGCCGTGGAGTCGCAGATCACATAGTCGACCTCGCCGGACTCGAGCGCCTCAAAGCACTCGTTGATGTTGGAGTAGGTCTTTTGGTTGGCGGTGATGCTCTGCTTAGCAAGCGCCTCCTGCGAGGCCGAGGACATCTGAACGCCCAGAGTAGACGTGTTAAGGGTATCGGTGGAAACGCTTAGCGACCCACCATCGCTAGTTTTACCGAACACGGAAGTGGCATCGTACAGGCAGGTGCCGAGCGAGCTAATGTCCCCGTCCGTGGAGTTAATCTCGCCGATAAAGATATCGGCCTTTTTGTCGCCGAGCGCGGAACCTGCCGAGGACGCATCGACAAAGGTGACCTTAAGGCCCATGCGGCTTGCGAGGGCGCGGGCGGCGTCAACCGCATACCCCGTGAGCTCGCCGTCGGCGCCCTGCATTGCCTGCGGCGCATCGGAAGTATCGAGGGCGACCGTCAGGGTTCCGGGAGTGACCAGGGCATCGTCCGACACCGCCGGCGTGACGGTCTCGTACTCGATCTGGTCGATCGTGGGAGTCGTGAACGTAGACAGCGGGTTGAACGCGCATCCGCTCAGGCCCAAAACGGCGATGACCGCTGCGGTCCCAGCACCTAACCGAGCCGCGTGCATCAAGCTGCCCCTCACCATGTCCACTACCCTGCCTTCTGTGTCGTATACGATCCGTGCGTTGCGCGGAATATCAGGTTGTTCCCACCAGCTGACCTGGTATTTGACCCCACACTTGCGCACCGGGGTGTTTGCTCGGGAGGCCGCAGCCACCTTCACGACTGGCCCGCTCGCCCGCGAGGCGGTATTGCCCCAAAGAAAGTAGAACGGACGGTGCGGCTTACATCTAGGACGCGCCATGATCGCGCCGCGCGCACGCGGTCGCTTACGTGGATCCCTTTGACCGCGTCTGTCTTGGACTAGGACGGGCATTTCGTCCGTCCGCAACCACAGCCTGGTAGGAACGTAGCGCATTATAGCTAAGTTCAAGCTAAAGTTTAAGGTTAGGGGCGTTATTCGCATCGCGAGTACAGATTTCGCAGGTCAGGACGGACCGCACGTGCTCTGATTGAGCCCGTCGCTCCCCTATGGAAAGCCCCAACACACCCGTCTTAGGGCGCCTTGGCCAAAAAATAGCAAATATGAGTACTGTTACCAATTTAGTAGCAGGAGTTTTTGGCTCTGCAAGCTGTTTTCACGCTCTATAACGTCAGATTGATGCCAGGATATTCCACATTTGTTTAATAACTTTCTAATTTACCCCCTCTTCCAGTCCCAAAATCCCTGATTTTGCTGTTACTGAATTTGTAGCAGTACTCATATTTGCTATATTTTGGCCAGAGCATATATCCAACCCCCTGTTTCAGAGCATTGTTAGGCGGGTTTAAGCCCAAAACACGCCCGCAGCGTGTTAAGCAGCGCCTCTTGCTTTTTCCTGCGGGCATCGACACGATTCCGGTACCGCTTTCGCATACGCTGGTGCATGCGCCATGCGAGCGCCTCCATTGCTTCCATGTCGCAGAGCATCTCGTTATTGACCGTCGCGACCTCGATTCCCATAGTAATCAAGCCCGTGTTGCGTTTTTCATCATGGATACGTCCCCTCCGGGAGGAATGGCCCAGCTCACCGTTGTATTCCAGGTCAAACTGGGCTGCTTCCTGATACGCATCGCAAACTGCATGCGGCATCCCCGAGATTGCCTGCGCACGGTCATCGAACTCGATCTTGTAGTCGGTCTTAAAGGGACCGCAGGCAAATCCGCCATAGGAAAACGGAAGCGAAAACAGAGCGAGCATGATGCACTCCATGGGCGAGCGCAGATTTTCTGACAGGTAGGGACACAGGCGCAGCAGCTGTTTGGCCACATTCCCCTTGCATGCCGCGAGGTAATCTACCAGGCAATCGGGTGTCAGCACGGACTCGACCTCAAAGTAACCGACATCTGGCGGCTGGTCTTTGTCCTTTGCCAATTTGTTCACGACAGGCGAGGTGTAGGGAGGCAGATACTTCCCGCGGTCACTCAGTGAAATCTTAGAGCACAGCTCCTGGGCCAGGGCAAATGCCTGGATGCAGCCGACCTCGCGCGCGACGGCTACGCAAAGGGCCTCGGGAGATAGACTGTACACCCCCGGTTCCACCTCTAGAATCGAGCCGGCGGGCAACTCGGAGCATACGGACCAGCTCACGCCAAGAATACGGCGGCGCTGCGCTGCAGATCCTACCAGCAAGCACAAATCCTCTTGCACCTCGCCGCTTGCGGCCCCAATCCGCACCAAATCGGGAAGATAGATGTCCTCGGTCGAGGGCGACGACGTGCGCAGCACACGGCGCTCTTCATCGGGATTAAGGTCCTTCCAGCTTATGTAGCCCATCTGCCGGCGCTCGGCGCGCATCATGCGCAGCGCCGAGGCACCCGTCAAAATTACGGAAGCAGCCAGCTGCTCGCTTGCAGGCTTGCCACGCTGCCCGATCTTTATTGCCATCTGAACCACCCCTACCAAACGCGTGCGATAGCGAGGCCATCAACGGCCGCAGCGCCGGCGCGCTTGAGTTCCGCCGAAGCCGCTGCCATCGTCGCACCCGTGGTGATAACGTCGTCGATAAGCAGCAGGCGCTTGCCCCGCACATCCTCAACCGTCTCGTACATGCCTTGGGCACGCTCGCGGCGCTCCTCACGACCGAGTTCGCGCTGGTCGCCATGCCCGTACTTGACGAGAGCATCGAGCAGGGGAACACCCGACAGCTCGCAAAATGGGCGCGCAATAGCCTCCATATGATCAAAACCACGCCGCCGAAACGCTGCCGCCGTCGCAGGCACAAACACCACCGCATCCGCACCGGACAGCACACCTCCATAGCGATCGGGCGCTACGACCTGGGCATGCAGGGCGGTGTCGTAGAGCAGCTCCGCCAGATACGGAGCCAGACGTCGCTCGTCCGCATCCTTGTACGCTTTAATGATGCGCGGCAGCGGATGCGCATAGACGGCGCACGCCAGGCAGCGGTCGAGCGCCTCCGCCATTGCCGAGGACGTGCCTTCGACCGAACACTCAGTGCACAGCAAATCCCCAAACGGGGCGCCGCATCGGGTACAGCTATGACGTGGGTCGATGAGCGTGAGCGCGGCCAGGCAGTCTTGGCAAATAAGCGCACCGGCGCGCTCGCAGCCGGCACATCGTGTTGGCGACAATGCCTCGAGTGCCTCGCGTGCCGCCCGCTCGGCAAACGGCAGCAATTCGTCCGCAAACGGTAGGGCGCCGGCACCCTGCAGACGGCTCAATTTGTTCAGATGGCTCTTCAAGACACAACCCTCCCTACGTTCGGTCGCAGGGAGGGTTGTTGATTCAGCGCTATGGTACCCCGACGCGATTGGGGTAAGGCGGGTTAAATCCGCTCGCGGGCGTTATTCGCCGGCGGGCGGTTGTGGTGCGGACGAAGACGGGGTCGAGCCCTCGCCACCATCCTGGCGCGGCTTGCGGGAACGGCGACGACGACGGCGCTTTTGACCCTGGTCGGCCGAGCCCTCGCCACCGCGATCCTCGCGCGGCTCGCGCTCATCGCGAGCGGCGCCACGCGAAGCCTTGGCAGCCGCTCCCCCGCCATCTCCGGGACGACGGCGCGTGACCTTGACCTCACCATCCGAGACCTGATCGGCAACGGAGGGCACTGAGGGCTTCTGTTGCGTGCCCGAGGAATGGCGACGGCGCGGACGCGGCGCGCGCTCATCCTCGCCACGTGACTTGCCGCCCTTGTCGGCAGGCGCATCGGAGGCCGAGGGACCCTTGGAAGCGGCACCGGCCTCGCGAGCAGCTGCGGCGCGGAAGGCATCCTCGCGCTCCTCGCTCGACAGATGACGGCGGCGACGACGCGTGGGGTTCATACCACCGCCGCGATTCTGCTGCTGGGGCTGCTGAACCTCGCGCTCGCGAGAGGCGTTCTTGCCTGCAGCTGCAGCCTCGCCGACATCGCCCGAGCCCGCGCGCTTGCGACGACGACGGCCACCGGCCGCCCCCTCGGCCTCGGGTGTCTCGGCCTTACCGCGGCCTTTTCCGCGGCCACGGCCCTCGCCCTGACCCTGACCGGCGCGAGCATCGGATTCAGCATCGCGACGACGGCGCTTGGGCATCGACGTGCCGGCCAGACGGTCGGCACTCGACAGGCCATCGCCCACATCGACGCCGTTTTCGCGATCGAGCTCCATGAGCGCCAGGCGCATCTCGGGCGACTCGATGCGCTCGAGCACGTCGCGCGTCACGCAGTCGGGGCGGCAGTTGCAGCCCTGCTCGGCGGCCTTCTTTTTGCAGCCCTCCGAGCACGTCATATCGGCTAGGTTGACCTTAAAGACTTTGCCGTTCTCCAGGCGCAGCACCAGCTGCTCACGCGGCGTGTCATACTCCTGGATACGCGCCTTGCCAAGCGGCGTATCGATGAGCGTCTTCTTTTTGGGCGCACGGCTCTTAAAGTCCTTGTAGGCCTCGAACTCGTAGCGCAGGCAGCACATCAGACGACCGCACACGCCGCTGATCTTGGAGGAATTGAGCGGCAGGTCTTGCTCTTTTGCCATGCGAATCGAGACGGGCTCAAACTGTCCGCCAAAGCGCGTGCAGCAGAGTTCCTGTCCGCACTGGGCATAGCCGCCCACCAGGCGGGTCTCGTCGCGCACGCCGATCTGGCGCATGTCGACGCGAATGTGCAGCGTCGAGGACAGATCCTTGACGAGCTGGCGAAAATCGACGCGCTCCTCGGCCGCAAAGTAGAACACGGCCTTCTCGCCGCCAAACAGGTACTCGACGCCCACCGGCTTCATCTCGAGGTCGAGCTCCTTGACCAGGCGGCGGAAGTCGACCATGGCCTCGTCGCCCTGGATGGCCAGGTCGTCGGCAAGCTGGAGGTCGATGTCGCTCGCCACGCGCAGTACGGGCTTGAGCGGCTGACCGATCTCGTCTTGCGGCACCTCAAAGGGATCGGCCGTGACCAGGCCAATCTCGGTTCCGCGCTCGGTGGAGCAAATGGCATAATCGGCCTCGAGGATATCCAGATCCTGCGGATCGAACCACAGGTCGCGCGAGGCGTAGGTAAACTTAACGGGTACGACTAACGGCATTTCAGTGCCTTCCTGATATCGAACAGCATGACCTCGATGGCCAGCTGGGGAGTAACGTTTCTGGCGATGTTGCGCTCGGCGGTTGCGACCGCCTCGAGCGCCCGCGTGGCACCCGCAACATTCGTCGCGGCGGCAAGCCGCCCGATCGTGTCGCGCACGTCCTCGTTCACAACGTCTGCCGCCTCGTCCTGAAGCGTCAGCAGCACGTCGCGCATGAGCGTCCGCGCGCTCGCCAGCGCTTCCATAATACCCGAACGCTCGCGCGCGTTGAGTTCGCGCTTGTTGCGGTCCTCAAGCTGCTTCAATGCTCCACGCGACAGGTAGTCGGCGTTTTGCTCGAGCACCTTTTCCTGCGTGGACTTGACCTCGGCGAGCGGCGCCTTAACGGCGACGATGAGTGACTTGGCACGGCTGAGCACGTCGGCCTCGTCGGCGGCGATGAGCGAATCGATGGCGCGAACCATCTGACGGCGGGCGTCCTGGCGCTCGGCGCTCTTGAGGAACTCGATGCCACGCGTGGGGCTTCCCGCCACGGCGACGGCCATGCGGCAACGCGCGGGGTCCTGACCGGTGGCGCGGCTCACGGCCTGCGCGGCGACGGCGGGCGATACCAGCCGAAACGGCACGCACTGGCAGCGGCTCACGATGGTGGGCAACATCACGTCTGCCGAGGTGCCCAACAAGATAAACATAACGCCCTCGGGCGGCTCCTCGAGTGTCTTGAGCAGTGCGTTGGCGGTGTTGGCGCGCAGTTGCTCGGCACGGTCGATGATGTAGACCTTGGCCTTGGCGCGAATGGGTGCCAGCGGCACGTCATCGAGCAGCTCGCGGGTCTGGGCAATGAGGTAGCCCGTGGCGCTCTCGGGCGTGTAATAGTGCACGTCGGGGTGCGTATGGCGAGCAACGCGCACACAACTGTCGCATGAGCCGCAGCCATCCTGCTCGCACAGGAAGGCTTGGGCGAGCGCCCACGCGGCGTCGAGCTTGCCCGCGCCGGGCGCGCCCAAAAACAGGTAGGCGTGCGATGCGCGACCGCTGGCGACGGCATTGGTCAAAAAGTCGCGCACGCGCTCTTGGGTGTCGAGCTTGGCCAGCAGACTTGCCTGAGCGGGGGCCATGCTACTCGGCCTCCTGGGCAAGCGCAGCGGTGACGGCGTCCTGGGAAATGTCGAGGCCGTAGGCGCGAACCCGCTCGACCGTCTGCGCGAAGACTTCCTCGATGGACGCGGTCGCGTCGATGAGCTTTACGCGGTTTGGTTCCTCGGCGGCAATGGCGCAAAATCCCTGGTAGACGCGCTCTTGGAAGGCCATGCCCTTAGCCTCCATGCGATCTGCCGCACCACGGGCTGCCATGCGCAGCGCCGCCTGCTCGGGCGTGATGTGGTAGACGAGTGTGAGCGCCGGGTGCGTACCCGCGACGGCCAGGTTGTTGGCATCGCGCACCATCTGACGATCGAGGCCGTCGGCAAACGCCTGATAGCAGGTCGTGGAATCGTAGAAGCGGTCGCACAGGACCACCTTGCCGGCCGCGAGGGCGGGCGCGATAACCTCATGCACTAGCTGGGCACGGGCGGCCTCATACAGCAGCAGCTCGCAAGTGTCGCCCATCGCCGTATTGGCGGGGTCGAGCAGCAGAGCACGGATCTTTTCGCTGATGGCGGTACCGCCCGGCTCGCGCAGGCTCACAACCTGGTAGCCAGCGAGCTCGAGCGCACGGGCAAGCAGGCGCGCCTGCGTAGATTTACCGGCTCCATCGACACCCTCGAGCGTAATGAAGCTATGTTGAGCGGGCACAAAAGCCATGGGCGCAGCCCCTTCCTACAAGGCGCGTAAATGCAGATATATCAACCAAGCCATGATACCCCAGTGCTCGGTGCGTCCCCAATGGCTAAAGGTGCCTTTCCAAAGTTGCGGTGAAATAGGGACTGATTGAAGCTCTGAGACCGCCAAACAGTCCCTATTTCACCGCAACTTATGATGGGGAATTTTGGACGCTGGGTATAATCGTCCTATTGCATTGAAATGTGGCGAAAGGAGTGGCAATGTCTCGGTATTGCGCCTCGTGCGGCAAGCTTCTTGCAGATAATGCCAAGTTCTGCACCTCGTGCGGTGCACCCGTTGAGCAAACAGTCGCGAGCGATAGCCAGCCCGCTTTTGAGCAGACCGGTTCCCTCGATACGCCGCAAGCCAAGGCGGACGACCCCCTCGCCTATCGACCCGACCCCGCCGCAAGCCCCGCGGCCGTCGAGACCACGCAGCGCATACCCGTCGCGAGCGGCTCGCCCCAACAGCAGCCGGCTCCCGCATACGCGCCCGCTTCGCCACAGACCCCCGCTCCCAAAAAGAGCGGCACCGGGCCGCTTATCGCCGTTATCGTTGTGCTGGTGGCGATCATCATCGCCCTGGTCATCTTCTTTGCAATCAGACCTTTCGACAACGCCGCCACGCAGACGGCTGCCGAGGTAGCTAAGCTGCACCATGACGTCGACGAAGATGACCTAAAGCCTCTCGGCGATCCCAACAGCCTGTACGACGATGACGACGATGACGACGAGGATGGCGGCGAAGCAACGCTCTCCGAGCAGAACCTCTACCGTCGTCTGAGCGAATACTACGACTTGCTCGAAGACCTCGACAACTACGTCCGTGGCTGCGCGCAGAACTTCAACGGCAGCTATCTGGAAGAGGATCGAACCGCCCGTCAAAATCTCGCCGACGTCGCCGAGCGCACGGAGGACACCATCGAGCAGTATTACGACATCGTCGAGGACCTGGACGTCCCGACGAGCTCTAAGAACTACAGCTCCTGGAAGGACATCATCGCCCTGTACGATGACCTGGATCACCGCATTGACGCAATCTGTGATGCCCGGGAGATCAGCCTGAAATACACCAAGCCTGCGGATCACAAGAATGAGATCGTGGCGCCGCTGTCGCGCGACAACGTGGCGGGCACCAATGACAATAAGTACCGCCTAGACTTTGAGGAGCGCTACCCCGGCGCCAAGCCTGTCGAGGTGAACTAGCGCTTTGTCGTTCCCGAGCCGGCAGTTAGGGACGTTCCTAAACTGCCGGCAGAGACGATATGAGCAGGACATAAAACATTGAGAGCCCCTGCTGCATGAAGGACCGCGGATTAGGCCGACAATGGTGAGTGTCTAATCCAGCCGTGGCGGCCACGCCGCATTCATGGAAGGGGCTCCCATGCTCGATACTACCACCTTCGTCGGACTCGACGTCCACGCCCGCTCGATAAAGGCCGTCTCCCTCGACGTCATGACCGGGGAGGTGCGCGCCGCGACCTTCGGCTACGACGCCGGCGCCGTCGCGGAGTGGGTCCGCTCCGTGGACCCCGGGGCCAGGTGCGTGTACGAGTCCGGGGTCACGGGCTTCGACCTGCAGAAGAGGCTCTCCGGCCTGGGGGTCGACTGCGTGGTCGGCGCCGTCTCGAAGATGATCAAGCCCAGCGCGGACAGGCGCAGGAAGAACGACCGCAACGACGCCGAGTTCCTCGCCCGCATGCTGTCGGTCGGCAACGTGGTCGAGGTGTGGGTCCCCGACGACGAGTGCGAGGCCGCCCGCGACCTGACCAGGGCGCTCGAGGACGCGAGGGACGACCTCTCGCGCTCGAAGCAGCGGCTCTCCAAGTTCCTGCTAAGGCACGGGCTCGTCTTCGACGAGAGAACGCCCACCGGCCGCAGGAAGGGCAACTGGACCCGGGCGCACTGGTCCTGGATCGAGTCGATTAGGTTCGCGGAGGGGGCCGACGAGGAGGTGCTCGCCTACTACGTCGACGCGGTCAGGCGGGCGGCGGAGGAGAAGGCGAGGCTCGAGGGGCTCGTCGAGGCCGAGGCCCGCAAGCCCAGGTGGCGGAAGAGGGTCGACTCCCTGCGCTGCCTCAAGGGCGTCGACACCGCTTCCGCCGCCGACCTCGTGTTCGAGGCCGGCGAGTTCTCCAGGTTCAGGAACGCCCGCTCGTTCGCCGCGTGGGTCGGCCTGACGCCCTCCGAGCACTCCAGCGGGGAGAGCGACCGCAGGGGCGCGATCACCAAGGCCGGCAACAAGCACCTGAGGAAGACGCTGGTCGAGGCCGCGTGGCACTACCTGACGTGCTCGGGGCGGCCGAAGGACCTCGCCAAGGGCCAGGCCCCGGACCGGGGCGCCCGGAGGCATGCCGCCAAGGGCGTGCGGAGGCTGGTCGAGAGGCGGGAGGCGCTGCTCGCGCGCGGGGTCCACGGCAACAAGGCGAACGTCGCCACGGCGCGCGAGCTCGCCTGCTGGGTGTGGGCGGTCGGCCTCATGGCCGAGGAGGCGTAGGGGGCGGTCCCCCGCACATAAGCCAGTCACCCCGGAAGCGGTTCGATCCGAAGCCGTTGAGGCGAACCTCAGGTCCCTTTTCTGCGAGCGCCCAGGGCGCCACACGCGTGCACAGACTGTCGGTTCGACGTAGAAGCCTCAGCCGTAGCAACGGATTGCCCAGCGAGAGATCGCCACGGGCGGATATTAAACTGCAAAGACGAGCGTCGGTAAGACACGCCGAGGTCGCCGCGGACGGGTTGATATAGGGAGAGGGCCTGACCCCATATCGTTGGGGCCAGGCCCGATTTTGCCTCTTGACAATGTCCTGCTCATATTAAAAGGAACGTCCCTAACTGCCGGATAAAAAACGAGCGAGGATTTTGAGGTCCTCGCTCGTTTTTGTTTTAGGTGATGCTTCGACCGTGCGGCTACTTGTCGGCAGCGGTCTTTTTGGTAGTCGACTTCTTGGCCGTCGTCTTTTTGGCGGTCGTCTTCTTGGCAGCAGTCTTCTTTGCCGCCGTCGTCTTCTTGGCCGTGCTCGCCTTAGTCGTGGTCTTGCGACCGCGGGCGGGCTTCTTCTCCTTGGTCGGGCAGTCCATGTTGACGCAGATACGCCACGGACCGCGCGCCGTGTTGACCACCACGATGGGGGCGCCGCACTCGGGGCAGGTCTCGCCCGTCGCCTCGAGCTTGCCGCGCGCCGGCAGCGGATAGCTCACGCCGCAGTCATCGTAGTTGGTGCAGCGGATAAAGCGCTTGCCGCTCTTCTCGCTCTTGTGCGCGATCAGGTCGCCGTGACGTCCGGCCTCGGCACACACCTTGCACTCGCCCACCTTAAGATCGGGCTCGTAGTTGGTGGGGCACGTGGGGTTCACGCAGATCTCGAAGGCCTTCTGGCGGAATGGCTGGCACTTGATGCGCGGCGCGCCGCACTCGGGGCACACGGCGGCCTCGCCCTCGAGCGGGCTCACCTTGACGCCACTCGGCACCGGATAGGTCACGTCGCAGTCGGGCCAACCCATGCAGCCGATAAAGCTGCCGCGGGTCTTGGCGCTCGTCTTCATAACCAGGTCCTTGCCGCACTTGGGGCAGGCGCCCACGCGCGCATCGGCCGTGACGGCGTCGCTGATGGCGTCGCCCAGCTCCTGCGTATGCTTGAGCAGCTCGTCGAGCACGCCGGCCAGCAGCGCGCGCGAGTGCGTCACGACATGCTCTTCGGTATCCTCGCCGCGCTCCACGCGGGTCATGTCGCCGTCGAGCTCGCTGGTCATATCGGGGCTCGTGATGCGCGGGGCAAACTGCGACAGCGCGTCGATGATGGCGATGCCCAGCTGGCTCGGCTCAACGGGATCATTTTTGAGATAGCGCACGGCATACAGGCGCTCGATGATGCTCGCGCGCGTGGACTTGGTGCCCAGGCCGCGCTTTTCCATCTCCTGCACGAGCTTGCCCTGGCTGTAGCGCGCGGGCGGCTCGGTCTGCTTGGCCTCGAGCTTAATGTCGAGCACGTCGACCGTGTCGCCCTGCTCAAGCGGCGGCATCTGCTCGTCGCGCTTGAGGCCGTACGGATATGCCTCGCGGAAGCCCGGGGTCACGAGCACGTCGCCCGAAGCCACGAACGGCTCGCCGTTGACGTCGAGCTCGAGCTTGGTGTTCTCGATGGTCGCGGGCCCCATGAGCGTTGCCAGGAAGCGACGGGCGACGAGGTCATAGAGTTTGCGCTGGCCGCCGTCGAGCGTGGACGGGTCGCCCTCGCCCGTGGGGTAGATAGGCGGGTGGTCGGTGGTCTCGACCTTGCCGCGCGTGGGCTTCATGGGGCCGGCGAGCACCTTTTTGCACACGGGCGCCAGCGCCGGGTTGATCTTTGCCAGGTCGCTCACCACGGCGCCCAGATCGAGCGTCGCGGGATACACGGTGTTATCGACACGCGGGTAGCTGATGAGACCGGCCATGTAGAGGGACTCGGCGATGCGCATGGTACGCGCAGGTGAGATGCCCTCGGCCGCGGCGGCAGCCTGCAGCGAGGTCGTCGCAAACGGCGTGGGCGGCTGCTGCTTACGCGAGCGCTTGGTCACCGCGGCGACGGTTGCCGTCGTAGCGCCGTCAACGTGACCGTACGCCGTCTCAGCAGCATCCTTGTCGGTAAAGCGCGCCGTCTTGTGCGCGATCTTAAAGCGATCGTCCTCGGCAGCGCCTTGCGCGGCGCCCATGCCGCGAATCTGCCAATAGTCCTCGGGTACAAACGCCATGCGCTCGCGCTCGCGCTCGACCACCAGGGCAAGCGTCGGCGTCTGCACGCGGCCGGCGGAACGCACGTTGCCAAAGCCGCCAAACTTGGCGAGCGTCAGGTAGCGCGTGAGCACCGCACCCCAAATGAGGTCGATGTGCTGACGGCTCTCGCCGGCGTCGGCCAGGTTCTGGTCGAGCGAGACAAGGTTATCGAAGGCCTGCGTGATCTCGGCCTTGGTAAACGAAGAATACTGGGCGCGGGCGACCGGCAAGTCGGGCGCCACCTCGCGCACCTTGTTGAGGGCGTCCGAACCGATCAGCTCGCCCTCGCGATCGAAGTCCGTGGCGATGATGACGCTGTCGGACTTTTTGGCGAGGTTCTTAAGCGAGCGGATGAGCTCTTTCTCGGCCGGAAGCTTAATGACGGGCGCCCAGGTGAGATAGGGCAGGCTCTCGAGCTTCCAGCCCTTGATGGAAATGCCATCGGCAAGGAACGGCTTGCGCTTGGTGTCGTACGGCGGGCGGGCCAGGCCATCGGGCATATCGGCCGGCAGCATTTCGCCGTCCTCCGTGACCGAATACCAGCCCAACTTTTTATCGAACAGCACACTGTCGCAAAAATCGGGTGCCAGGATGTGACCGGCAAGGCCGATCGTCACGCACTCCTCGCCCTTCCACTCAAAACGGTAGATAGCGGTGTTGTACACCTTGTCCTTTTTGGGCTTGCCCGTGGACAGACGCTCGGCGATCTGACGCGCGGCGTCGTTTTTCTCAGCGATGATGAGCTTCAAAAGAGGCTCCTATCTCGTGTGTCTGCGGCTGCGCCCGCCCTCTTGGCGGCCGACTTACGCCCTTGCTTGCTCAATCTGCCCGATGAGCCAATCGCACCAGGCATCCATGCCCTCGCCCTTGCGCGCGCTCACGGCAAACCGCGGCGCCTGCGGATTGAGGTCATCGAGTGTCTTAGTATACCTATCCATGTCAAAATCGAAAGCCGGGGCCACGTCGACCTTATTGAGCAGCTGCGCGCCGGCGTGCTGGAAGATGCCCGGGTACTTGATGGGCTTGTCGTCGCCCTCGGGCACCGAGAGGATCATGATGGACAGGTTCTCGCCCAGGTCAAAGTCGACCGGGCAGACCAGGTTACCCACATTTTCGATAAAGATGACGTCGATGTTCTCCAGACCGACGGCCTGGTCGAAGGCGTCGACGGCCTCCATGATCATGTTGCCCTCGAGGTGGCACAGGCCGCCCGTGTTGATCTGGATGGCGGGCATGCCGGCTTCCTTCATGGTGATGGCGTCGACGTCCGAGGCGATATCGCCCTCGATAACGGCACAGCGCAGGCTGGCTTTGTCACGCAGGCGCTCGTTGGTGCCCAGAATCGTGGTGGTCTTACCCGAGCCAGGGCTCGACAGCACATTGATCACGTAGGTGTTCGTCTGCTCAAACCGCTGACGCAGCTGATCTGCCAGGCGCTCGTTGCGCGACAGAATCGGCGACGCGATATCAATCGTTTTCTCGGCCATACTTAGCGCTCCTTACTTTGGCCCTTTTATACCCCATCGCTAGATGGCGAGCGTGCTAATCGTCGGGGGTCTCGATCTCGATACTTGCGATGTCGAGTTCGCGGCCATGCAGCAGACGCACGTTGGCACCGCCACATTGGGGACAACGGCAATGGAAACGGTCGTGCTCAAAGACCTCACCGCAGTCCAGACACTCGCTTTGTGGATGGACCTCCTCCACGGCAAGCTCGCAGCCGCGCGTGAGCGGGTCCTCGTCGCGAAACGTCCCCCACGCAAAGTCGAGCGCCTCGCGCACGACCTCGGTCATATCCCCGATACGCAGCGTTACCAAAACGGCGCGCGAGGCCCCCGCCCCACGCGCCGCGCGAATCACTGTATCGAGTATGCCGTTGACAATGCCAACCTCGTGCATACCGTTTTACTCCTCGTCGTCCTCGTCGTCCGAGAACAGGTCCAGACGGCTCACGAACAGGCCCTCCTTGCCCTCGCGCGCGGTAATGACCACGCGGGCAATGGCGAGCGAGATCTCGTAGAGCGAAAGCAGGGCACCGTACATAAGGCCCAGCGTAACGGGCGAGCCGTCGGGCGTGATCACAGCCGAGCCCACGAGCAGGCCCACGTACACGTAGCGCCAGGCGCTGCGGAAAGCCGCGTAGGACACGATGTGGAAAACGGACAGGTAGAAGATGATGAGCGGCAGCTCAAACGCCACACCAAAGCCGATCATAAAGAGCAGCTCCATGTTGACGTAGTTCTCCAGATCGGGCAACGCCGTAGCGACAGCCGAGGTCTCGCCGATGAGCCACTCAAAGCCCGCCGGGATGATGATGAAGTAGCAGAAGATGGCACCCAGGAAGAACAGCACCGTCGAGGCGAGCACCGTGGGCACAACCCACTTGCGCTCGTTGGGGCGCAGTGCCGGCAGGAAAAATGCCAGAATCTGCCAGATGATCATGGGCGTGCACATGACCACGGCCATCTTGATGGCAAGCGAGAAGCGCAGGCCAAAGCCGCCGAGCGTGGTGGTGATGTAAAACTTACCGTCCGGCACAAAGGAGCGGATGGGGTCCTCAAGAATATCGAGCACCACGGGCGTGGCAAAGTACAGCACGATGGCGGCGGCAAACACCGAAACGACCACGATGGTCAGGCGGCGACGGAGCTCTCCCAGGTGATCGAAGAGCGGCATGCGCGCAGGTCCGATCGGCATTACTCATCGCCTCCCTTCGGGGCGTCGGCGGCAGCAGCCTCGGCATCGTCCTCGACCTCGAGCTCGCGAGCGAGCTGGTCGACGACGGCCTTGCGCTTGCGGGGACGACGGGCGTAGAGGTCAGCCGTCGTGGGCTCTGCCGGCTCGGGCTCGGGCTCTGCAGCAGGCTCGGGCTCGACGGCAGCAGCAGGCTCTGTACCCTCGGCCTCATCAACAGCGCCTTCGCCCTCAGCAGCACCCTCGCTTGCGGCCTTCTCGGCAGCAAGACGGGCGCGACGCTCGGCAAAGGTCTCCTTCTTGGCGGGCGCTGCCGTCTCGGCGGCATCCTCGTCCGCATCGGAATCGTCGTCGGTCGCAGCAGTCTTCTTGGGCTTGACCGGGGCCGACGCGGCCTCGCTCACCGGATCGATAATCTCGGACTGAACAACGGCCGTCATCTTTTCCTGCGTCTCGCGGAACTGACGGATGGCACGGCCGATCGTGCGGCCCATCTGCGGGAGCTTATCCGGGCCAAACAGCAAAAAGCCGAAGACCACGATGATTGCCAGCTCACCCTCTCCAATACCAAACACACATACCTCCAAGGCTCGATGTGAGTCGAGCCCGCACCGCGCCATTCGGCCGGAACTCGTCTATTCATTCGGTCAAGTATAGCGCCCGGACGCCAAAACGTCCGAGCGCATCACAAACATATGCCAAACGGCACGCCCCTTTTGGGGCAGGGCCTATGCGGCCGTGATCGAAATCTCCTGGTCGACACCCAGCAGCTGAACCACGCGCATCACCGGAGGCTGCACGTTAACGCAGCTAAAACGCTTGCCGTGATCGGCTGCGTGGTGCGCGGCGCCCACGAGCACGCCAATACCCGTCGAATCGATATAGCTCACCTGGGCAAAGTCGAGCTCAACGGCCTCGGTGGGCTGCTCGAGCGCCAGGTCGATGGCGTTACGCAGGCTGTCGGCGTTAGAGATATCGATTTCGCCGGTCACCTTGATGGTGTAGAGCTCCGGCGTGGGGTTGGTGGAAATACCCAAATCCATGTATACGCTCCTTTATGTATCGAAAGTGCGGATAGTACGAGAAGCCGCGCGTTAGGCGCGCTCGGCACGCGCGAGCTCGGCAGCGACGAGCTTGACGGCCAGCACCAGCACATCGAGCGCGGCCTCCAGGTCCTCGACCGTGGGATAGCTCGGCGCGATGCGGATGTTGGTGTCGCGCGGGTCCTTGCCATAGGGCCAAGTGGCACCGGCCGGCGTGAGCTTGACGCCCAGGTCGGCGCAAAGCGCGGCGACCTTTTGGGCCGAGCCCTCGGGACCATCGAAGCTTACAAAGTAGCCGCCGCGGGGGTGCGTCCAGGTGGCGCAGCCCGTGTCGCCCAGGCCCTCGGTGAGCTTGCGCTCGACGGCCTCAAAGCGCGGGCGCAGGAACTCGGCATGCTTTTTCATGTGCTCCTTAACCGCCTCGATGGTGGGAAGGAAGCGCACGTGACGCAGCTGGTTGAGCTTGTCGGCGCTGATGAGGCCAGCCTTCAGGCGCTTGGAGAACTCCGCGATAACCGCGGGGCTCGCACCGATAAAGCCGATGCCGGCGCCCGGGAAGGTGATCTTGGACGTCGAGGCAAAGGCCACCACACGGTCCTCGGTGCCCGCCGCGCGAGCGAGGTCAAAGATGTTTGCGAGCTCGTCGGTCTCGTCGTACAGGTCGTGCATGCAGTAGGCGTTGTCCCAGAAGATGCGAAAATCGGGCGCGGCCGTGGGCATCTCGACCAGGCGACGCACGGTGTCCTCGCTAAAGGTGATGCCCGTGGGGTTGGAATACTTGGGCACGCACCAGATACCCTTGATGGAATCATCGGCGGCAACGAGGCGCTCAATCTCGTCCATATCGGGGCCGTTGTCGGTCATCGCGACGGGAACGTTCTCGATGCCCAGGTCGGTGGTGATGCCAAAATGACGGTCGTAGCCGGGGACGGGGCACAGGAACTTGACCTTCTTGCCGTCGTGCGCGGCCTCGTAGGCATCCCAGGGCTCGCTGCCGCACGAGCCGCAGCGCCAGAACATGCCGGCGATGTCATGCTCGATCAGGAGGCTCGATGAGCCCAGCACGAGCGTCTGCTCGGCGGGGCAGCCCAGGAACTCCCCTGCCAGCTTGCGAGCCGAGGGAATGCCCTCGAAGCAGCCGTAGTTGGAGCAGTCGACATTGCCGTCGTGCAGATCGGCATCGGCATTGAGGATATCGAGCATGGGTCGAGAGATGTCCACCTGGGAGGGCGACGGCTTGCCGCGGGCCATGTCGAGCGCCAGGCCCTTGGCCTTGACCTCGGCGACCTCGGCTTTGAGCGCCTCGATGGCGGCATCGAGTTCGGTGGTTTCCATCTTCTGGTAGATCGTCTGCATGGGGTGCGACCTTTCGCGAAGCGGTACGTTGCAGTTCGTCTAAGTATAGACCGCCATCGTCGCAACGTTATGAAGCCGTGATAGATTAAGTTCATCGCAATCAATTACGAATCGCCGCGCATGCCGGCGTGGGGCGCCCAAGGAGGCACTATGGAGTACGGATCGTTTCAGGCCGAGGAATTCGGCGACTTGCAGCGCCTGGTCGACGGACTGTTTTACGACCGCCACGCCATCGACCGCCTGGATCTGATCGTACAGGCCGAAATCTTGGACCTGGCGCCCGACCTCATGGAGATCGTGAACCTTTTGCCGCCCGGCTACTACGACCGCCAGTCACTTTGCGACCAGCTCAACTCCGCCTTGGCCGCCCACGGCTGGGGCGCCGTCTACGGAACGGTGGAATAAGCCTCGAGGCCGGCGATTTGGCCCGCTTCCCGACCTTGGCGAGGCTTGTTTTAGGGCTTGTGGCCAAAAAAGGGCAAATATGAGTACTGTTACCTTTTTAGTAGCAGCGATTTTTGGTCGAAATCGGCAAAACTCGACTTGAAACGGTAGCGCACAGAGATGTGGTGTAAGAGGCGGGGCATGCCCCGCCTCCGCCCTTTCTTGAAAGGGAGGGGACACCGCCTAGAATTCGTCGTTGGAGTAATGAAGGTGACGAATGGAAGGAAAGGCGATGCCCCAAGAAGAGAGTGTACTGCGCCTCGGCCGCGACGAGGCCCTCGAGGCGGCGAGGCTTTGGCAGGAGTGCGGCGAC
>DXMY01000023.1 GCA_019413925.1 Collinsella sp. | reverse complement strand
CGTGGCAGAGAGGCGCCAGTACAGGTCGTCGGCAACCGTGGCGTCGGCGGCCTTCTGCCATGCGGCGGCGCTGTCCTCCAGCACATGCTTGGACACCTTGGGGGTCGCCGCCTTGGGCTTGACGGTGACGGCGCTGCCGCCCACCAGGGCCATGATCGGCGCGGTGCCGGCCTCGTTCTGGGTGATGGCGTCGTCGTCGGCGACGATGAGCCAGTAGCCGCAGGGCAGCTCGGCCGCCATGCCCGCGGTAAGGGCCACGGGCACGGCGCCAGAGCTCTGAAGGGATCGAGCGAGCTGTGCGCTCAGCGCGCTCGTAAGGTGGGAATCGGTGTTGAGCCACTCGGCAGCTTCCTGCGCGGTGGTCTGGGAATTGGGCATGCCGGCGCTGTGCAGCACAGGCAGTGTGGCGTCGCGCACGGCGTCGCTTGCCCAGGCGAGATCGGTGGCGATCTTGGCGTCGCTGTCGCCGTCGACGACATTGGCGCTAAAGATCTGGTAGGCGTCGTAGCTGCTCGCCACGGTGCCGCTCACCGTAATGGAACCGGTCGAGGTCGGCGCGGCCTGCGCGGAAGCGGGGAACACAACCGCGCAGGTGCCGATCAGGAGGGCAAGCAGCGCAAACAAGATCGGGAAGGAGCAAACTTTCTTATTCACGACGCCTACCTCCCTTCGCATTCGCCTTGCGACGAATGTGCATCCAGGCCGCAGCAGCGCAAAGCACCGCCGCGCCGGCAAGGTACGTCAGAGTGACGCCTGACATACCAGAAAGGGGCAAAGAGGTGGAGTAGGTGTTGGTGAAGGTGGGGATGGAGGTGTCGGTGAGCTTGTGGTCGGCGGGTTCGGCGTCTTTCCACTTGCCATCAGAGTCAACGGTTCCCTTCCTGTAGGTCACCTGGCAGTCGATGGCTCTATTGGTGTCATCCGTTGCAACAACCGTAAACTTGTAGACCGACTGGTCGAATTTGTAATGCGAGAAAATCGAGCTATCGTTCTTCTCACGCACGTAGTACGTGAAGGTCTTGGAAGCACCGCGTTTGGTGGTATCCCCACCCTCGAGTTTGCTCAAGTCATAGCTGATGGAATCAAAGATCAACGTTTGAGGATTCTTGCCCGTCGCAGAGGTCGTCTCAGTCTTGAGACTATCTCCTTTGAACTTTACATTATCCGCAAACTCGAGCGTAAACTCCTTCATCTCGCCACCCTCAACGACCTTAGTCGCCTTAGGAGTCCAAGAGCCTGTGGAGGTGTACTGGATGTACGTGTTGGTGAAAGTCGCACCGTCAGTAAGTGCAACGCATGCAACGTCACCTTCAGACGTTGGGGTAACCACGGTCTCAGGCTCAGTAGTGCCATCAGATATCTTGGTGATCTTCACGTTACTTACCGTGTAGTACTTGTATTTAATACCAAGCACCTCGTGCATCCTGGTCGAATCCTCTGTGACCGTAGGATCTATCTTGTAGATTGCCTTGTCGTAATTAACGTCCTTGTCCGTGCCTGGAACCTCTACCAAGTAGTAAACAAGTTCGTCATCGGCATAAACTTCACCCAGGTCAAAGGAGAAATTGCCGCTCTCGTCGTTTTTCACCGTATTAACCACCGAGCAGCCATTGAGCTGAAGACCGCGGTTGGAATCAAAGCTCGGAACCGTATATGTGATCCCGCCTTGTTCGTCAATAATCTTGTTCTGCTTGAGTAGCTGGAAATCAAAGTCATTTCCTTTAAGCGTGCCGTCCTCAAACACCTTGGAGCCATTGAGCTTCATCTTGGGATAAACCTTGACCTCTTGGGTGGAGCCAGCGACAACGTCGCCGTTGGTCATGATGCCGCCGCCGTGGATGTTGGACTTGTTGCCCGTGATGTAGAGGGTCGCAGCCGCGGTAGCAGCATCCTTATCCTCCTGAATCGGCTCAGATTTAAGGCCAATCATGTACTTAGCCTGAGCGCCTTCGTACTTGCCGATAGACGTTGGCGTCGTTTTGTCGATCGTGCCCGACCAATTCGCAGCACCGCCACCAAGCATTTGACCGGTTACGGCAGCGATATACGGATTAGTTTCAGAATTGGCAGAGTCGTGAATTAGGAAAAGGTCCTCATGGCCGGCAGCTATAAAAGCTGGGGTTATTTCGCCGCCCTTATCATCCTTCTCATTGAAATTCCAGTCCTCGCTCTTCCCATTGCTGCCGCCCGATCGATTTTTGCCGTCGTGGTCAGTGTTGTCATAAATCGCAATACCTTTGGTGTCGGTAATCGCCGTCTTGCCACTCGGGCAGGCAGCGAAGCCACCGCCAAAGCCCTCGGCATCATTGTTGGTAATCAATGCGTTATAAATCTTGAGGCTCGCTGAATTAACATTATCGCCACTGTTGCCACCCTGGACGAACACGCCGCCGCCACCCCAGTCGTTGGTGGTATTGGTCGTATTGTTAGTGATATAAGCGTGTGAACCTTTCGGCACTTCAAACTCGCCGAGGGTGGGTGCGGCGATACGGATGCCGCCGCCCTCGGAGAGCTCCGCCACGTTGCTAGCAATAATTCCACCACATACCTTAAATTTATCAAGAGGCTGAGTCCAATTGCCCGCGTAAACACCGCCGCCAGCCTCGGCAGAATAGTTGCCGGTGATGCAGCCACCACTGATCTGCAGGCTGCCCCCGTTATAAGCAGCGATACCGCCGCCGCCGTGGCAACCGTTGCCCTTGTGATTGGCCCCGTTCTTGACCTCGTAATTGTATTGATTATTGTTGTTGGTAATATAGCCACCCGAGACAGTCACATCAGAGCCAAGCGCACAGATGCCCGCGCCATAACCTGGCTGATCCTCGAACGTACCATTACCAGAAATCGTACCGTTGGTCATGTTGATTGTAGAGCCGATAGCGTACACACCGCCGCCATTCGGGGCATAGTTGCCAGCGATTACGCCACCGGTCAGATTAAGGGTCGAAGCAGTACCATAATAATTAGTTACTTTGATGCCAGCGCCGTCAGTTCCCTTAGAGGCACCACAAACGTAGCCACCGCTCATATTGACGGTGGAACCGTTCTCGGCATAGATGAGGTTGCCGACGTTGCAATTTTCCTTTTGAGTAAGCACACCGCGCTGAAGGTTAAACTTGCCGCCCGCGTAGATGTTAATGAGCTTCAATGTGGAGCCCTGGGGTGCAGTCGAGACAATTGCACCCTTGATTTTGACCTTATGCGTTTCAAGCGACTCCGTTGTGCCCGTACCACTAGCGGACGATTTGGTTACGTAATAGGTGAGCTCGGTCGGGATGCCATCCTTGTCATGGACGACCTCGCCCTTCTTGCCATAATTCTCACGAACCAAATCCTGGCCTTGATTCTGCAGCTGCTGAGTGCCAGTGACCTTATCATCCGGATCAGAATCCGTGATTGTAAACTCGGCACGATTGCTCACACTGAAAAGTGGCTTGTTTGAATTGTTGCCTGAATGCGTGATTTTATGATCGCTTAGGTTCAGCGTAATCTTACTGTCACTTTTGTTAAGCGTGATTTCATCAGCATAGTCAATATCAGCTGTAAGCGTAAAGCTGGCAGTTTGACCCGCTTGAACACTCTGGAGCTTATCGTGAAGCTCGCCTGCGTTAGCTATTTCCCCGACAGCCGCTTCAGTTTGCTCGTTCTCCACAACCGCAGCAACAGTTTCGACAGTCGGTGCAATATTATCTTCTGCCTGCAAAGCGTCCTCGGACTGTCCCTCAGGCTGTGCATCGTCTCCGGTCTCGTCACCCTCGGCGTCGTCACTATTCTGGTTTTCGGTATCCCCGTTGGTGGTGTTGTCTACATCAGTAGACTCACTTGAGGAACCCCCCCCCATTACAGTTTCCTCGGTAGAAACTGGCTGGGCGTCGTTGGCAATGGCCTGCGAGATCGGGGGCATGACGAGCGACAGCACCAGGCTCAAAACGGAAGCGCCGCACAAAACACCTGCTAGTACACGATGTGTCGCTTTGCTACTCTGCTTAGATTTGTCTGAATTTGCTTTCATCGATGTCTCCTCCCCAAGAGACCGCGATCTTACTCTTTCACGATCAAACGTATCTGCGCAATCTGTAATTGCGCTCGTTTACTAATGCAATTATAACGATCGTTTAAACATCTGAGCAACAAAACCGACATTTTTGTAGCAAGTTCTCAATTCTCTTGACATTTGCTCAGATTTACCTTCGTTTATTCGCTATCTAATTTTTGTTTCTACTGGTAATTTAGTTGCCCATCATTTTTTAATGGCATTAGATTCATTTGCACAACATTTTGCTCAAGAGCAAACATCCCGCTCACAGTCGAAAATCGACCGTGAGCGGTGGGTCATTAACCGGAAGGAATAACCTACCAAATTGATGAGAATATCTTTAACCCATCGGTGGTTAGAAGTATGATGTTCAGACAACGTTATTTGAATTTTCGCGCAGATTTTAGGCATCAATTCGCCCAAATCGCCTGAAGCCACCGCAAAGCGCCTGCTCCCTTTGTGGTGGCTCTCCCCCGGCGCTACAGTAGATGCTCCTCGATAAAGATCGCGATGCCGTCTTTGTCGTTGCTCGCGGTTACAAAATCGGCGGCGGAGCGGGTGGCTTCGCTGCCATTTGCCATGGCCACACCCACGCCGGCGTCGGCCACCATGCAGGTGTCGTTGTCCGCATCGCCAAACACGCAGATGTCCTGGAGCTCCATGTCGTTGAGCTCCGCCACACGCACAAGGCCGCGCGTCTTGGACACGCGCGGATCCATGAACTCGTAGAGCCGTTGCGTGGTTTGCAGGGCCGCCGCCTTGACGGTGTCGTCGACAAACGTCGATGCTCGCTCGATGACCTGCGGCATTACCTCGGGCGCCATGGTAAACATCACCTTGGGCTGCGGCTCGCGCAAGAACTCGGCAAAATCGACCACCTGATAGGGCACGCCGTCGACGCGCGACAGATGCTCAACGCACGCGTTGCTCTCGGGCACGTAGAACACGCCGTCTCGGGGGCAGACGGGCGTTGCCGGAAGGTCCGCCATGTGCTTGCAGATGCGCGCGATGGTCTCGCCCGGCAGCGGATAGCTCAGCTCGTTGATGTCGTGCGCGCGGTCGATGACCTCGGCGCCACCGCAGCCCACGAGTACGTCCACCAGGCCTTCGATGCCCCAGAGCTCGTACATGGCCTCGGTCGCGTGGGCGTCGCGCCCGGTGCACAGGCCAAAGAGCACGCCGCGCTCGCGCAGGGCGCGGATCGCCGCCACGGTGCGCGGGGACACCGTGTGCCGGCTCGTGAGCAGCGTGCCGTCGATATCGCAGAACACGGCTTTGATGTGGCTGAAGGTGGTGTCCATGGGAGCCTTTCTGGGTTGTGCGGCGGTGTGGGGTGTATTCGTGAACGGCGTACATGGTATACCAAGGCGCAGGCCGTTGGGACCCAATCGCCACAAAGGTGCCTGCCCCCCCTTGTGGTGGCCGAACCCGAAGGGCGGCCTGCCCGGAGCGCAAACCATCACAACATTCGACGTTTTTCGGCGAAATCGCGATTTTCATCGAATGTTGTGATGGTTTTTACTGCCTTGCGGCACGATCAAAATGCCGGCGGCCAAACAACAGCAGCGCCGCGGGAACCGCCGTCACGACCATACCCGCACCAACGAGCGTCTGCTGCACGCCAAACGTCGCCGCCAGCCACGGGGCAATCGCCAGCGGCGCCACGCCGGCGAACATGTTGCCAAAGCCCATGACCGAGTTCACGCGGCCGAGCTGCTCGAGCGGAGCCGTCGTTTGTACGATGGTGTTGTGGAGCGGGTTGACGACGCCCCAGGCCACGCCCAGGGCAATCTGGCCGACAAGGGCTACGCCCACGTACGGCGTTCCCACGTAGAGCAGGCTTCCCAGGCCCACGGACATAAGCGCCACGAGCAGCGTTTTGAGGCTGACGAAGCGCGGCGGCAAGCGGAGCGCGACCACGGCGCCTAGCACCGCGCCCACACCGCTGGCCGACGAGAGCCAGCCCATCCACTCAACACCGATGTGCAGGACATCGCGGTAGAAGAACGACTCCAGCGGGTCAAAGGCGCCATAGCCAAAGTTCGAGAGGAAGATGATGCAGAACAGCAGGGCGAGGACGCTGTTGGTAAAGACTGTCTTGATGCTGGTCGCGAAGGTGGCGTGGGCGGACGTGTTGGGGCTTTGGACCGCACGCTCCCCTTCCTCCGCCGAATCGTTGTTCGCTTGCCCGGCGATGTGGCCCGCCTGCGGTTTAAATCCCCAGCCGGCAATGAGCGCGAGCAGGGTGAACAGCATCATGAGCACGAACACCGCGCGCGACGATGAAGCCGCCGCGGCAAAGCCGCCCAGCGTGGGTCCGACGATAATGCTCACGTTGGAAAACATGGTGATGGCGGAGTTGATGTCTTTAAGCTCGACGGGGTCGTCGGTGAGGTAGGCCGGATAGGACGTGGCGATGGGCTGGGCGAACCCCATTACAAAACCCAGGAGCGCCGCGCCGGCAAGGACTGTTCCGGTCGCGCTGCCAAAGGCGATGATTGCCGCGCCCGTTGCCAGCGTGCCGACGATGCTCAACAGAAAATGGTGACGCGGGCCCCAGGCGTCGAGTGCCGCGCCACCCGCAATGGATCCCAAGATCACGAAGACGTTCATAAACAGAACGGCCAGCGACGTCGCGACAACCGAGGCGCCGTCCGCATAGGTAAGCGTTCCGATAACGCCGATAAAGTAACTGGTCTGGAAGCCGGTGTAGATGAGAAAGCGCATCGCCACCAGGCGCTTGGCCTGCACGGACAGCGATGATTGAGGCTTTGAGAAAAGAGAGGCGAGCATGGAGACTCCTTGTTTCATACGAATACGGGCGGTGGGCATTCGCCACCGTCTGTCAAATCAATCTATCCGCATGAAACATTAAGGACGCATCAAGCCCCTTCTCTCCGTTTTTCGCCCGTCATGAACTACTTGGTAGATTGTAAGGCATGTCCCAAGAATCTACCAAAGCAAAAACCACCACAAAGGTGCCTGGCCCCTTTGTGGTGGAAATGGCGTTTGCCCAGATAAAACCTGCCAAAATAGCCCTGTCCCTTTTTGGCATGTTATGGCAGCGCAGCGAGCCGGTTCCAAGTGCCCCAGGTCGCCCCGAAAGAGGAGCGACGCGTACTTTGGTACGCGAGCGACGGCTTGAGGGGCGAGATGGGGTGCTTGGGGCCGGCGCAGCGTCAAGCCTGAAGATGGTCTTGGATAAGGTCGCAGATGGCTCGGGCGTCGTTGATGTTGATGGCTCGGGTCGCAAAGCCGGCGTCGAAGGCCTGGCGTGCCAGGGCTTCGTTGCAGGCAAGGGCCAGCGTGTGACCGTCGACCAGATCGAGCGAGCTCTTGCCGCGCAGACGGTCGACACCCGAGCGCGCGACGACGATGTTGTCGAAGCCCTCGGTCTTGTAACCCTCGATGATCACCACGTCGACATCGTTGTAGCGCGACAACAGCTCGCGCGCGGGCATCTCGTCCTCCTCGCGCGTGTCGGCGTACTCCGCCCAGCGCGTGGCGCAGATGAGCCCCACGTGCTTGGATCCGGCCTGGTGATGGCGCCAGGTGTCCTTAGCGGGCACGTCGATATCAAAGCCGTGATGCCCATGATGCTTGAGCGAACCCACGCGCAGGCCGCGACGGGTGAGCTCGGCGATAACCTTCTCGACGAGTGTGGTCTTGCCCGAGTTTTGGTAGCCGATAAACGCGATCGCGGGGACGGCCGGTGTCGGAGCTGCGGGCGCGACGGCGACGGATGCGTTCGCGGGTGCGTCACCCGCGGCTCCCACGGCCTCAACAGCAGCGGCCTGACGCTCTGCACGATCCCACACGCCCGAGCGGCCGCCCTCCTTGTGCAGCAGGCGCACGTCGACGATCTCCATGCCACGATCGACCGCCTTGCACATGTCATAGATGGTCAGGCACGCGGCGCTCGCGCCGGTCAACGCCTCCATCTCGATACCTGTCTTGCCCGTCACGCCGGCCGTAACCAGCACGTGAAAGCCAACCTGCCCGTCCGCGCGCGCCGGCGCCCAGCCCTCGGGCACGTCATCGACAGGCGTCCCCGCCGGAGCGATGGGCACAATGTCGCACTTGCTCTTGGTAATGAGCAACGGATGGCACATGGGGATGATGTCGCTCGTGCGTTTGATGGCCATGATGCCCGCCACGCGCGCGCAGGCAAGCACGTCGCCCTTTTTGGCGCGATCCTGCAGCACCATGGCTTGCGTCTCGGGATGCATGAGGATGGTGCCCTCGGCGATGGCAATGCGATGCGTCTCGGCCTTGTCGGACACGTCAACCATGCGTACTTCGCCCTTGGCGTCCACGTGCGTCAGCTCGTCGCGACGGGCGTCGCGGGCGGGCTCGGTGGCAGCACTGGCAGTCGGCTGTGCGGCAGTGACAGCATCGCCGGCCGCAGCCGTGACTTTGTGGGCAGACATCGCGGCCCTGCGAGCGGCCTTGGTGGCATCGGCGTACCTGCTCTTGGCCATATGATCATCCTCCGATTTGGGACATAAATCGTTGCGTGCCATCAATTATCGCGTGTTCCTGCGGTTTGTGGGCCACGGCATCGCGCCAAATCGAAAGTACCTGCATATCATCACCACGGCGCAGCGCCTCACGCACCGAATACTCGGCATCGCTAAACAGGCACGGACGCACGTTGCCATCGGCCGTCAGGCGCAGACGGTTGCAATTCGCGCAAAAATGGTTGGACATGGCGCTGATGAAGCCAACCGTTCCCGCCGCGCCCGGAAAGTGCCAGTAACGCGCAGGGCCCGCGCCGGCAGGAGCGTCGTTGATGTCGAGCGGCTCGAGCTCGCCCAGCCCCACCGTGGCGGCCCCGGCATTGATGCGCGCCCGCAGCTCGTCGCTCGGCACGGTATCGCTCGCATCCCACAGCTCGGGATTGAGCGCGGGCGCATGCGGGTCCACAGCGCAATGCGAGCTCGTGTGCTCGTCGCCGATGGGCATGTATTCGATAAAGCGCAGGTGGATGGGGCGGTCGAGCGTGAGCCGCGCGAGGGCCGCCACATCCTGGTTGAGCCGGCGCACCACAACGCAGTTGACCTTAACGGGCTCAAAGCCCCAAGCCAGCGCCGCGTCGATGCCAGCCATGGTCTGCTCGAGCCGGCCCAGGCGCGTGATCTTTCCAAAGAGCGTAGGGTCGAGCGTGTCGAGCGAGATGTTGACGCGGTTAAGCCCGGCATCTTTGAGCTGCGGCGCCAGCTTGGGCAGCAGAGCGCCATTGGTGGTGAGTGAGATGTCCTCGATCTGCGGAATCGCGCGGATGTCGCGAATAAGCGGAATAATACGGCGGCTGACCAGCGGCTCGCCACCCGTCAGGCGCACGCGGCGAATGCCCTCCCCCGCCACCAAGCGCACAAAGCGGGCGATTTCCTCGGCACTGAGTAGCTCGTCATGCGCGCGGGGCGCCACGCCATCGGCCGGCATGCAGTAAATGCAGCGGAAATTGCACTTGTCGGTAACGGCAATGCGCAGGTAGTTGATATCGCGGCCAAAGCCGTCATGTTGCACGCGCCCGTCCACGCAGCCCTCCCCTCACGCGGCGTTTTATTCTTCGGAAAACATAATACCCCACGAGAGAATCATGCCGACACCCGTACGACAGGACAGGTCGCTTCGAGCAAGACCGGCTTCCCAAGCCCATCCTCAGCATACAAACCATCACAACATTCGATGCTTTTCCCGTTTTTGGCGATAAACGTCGAATGTTGTGACGGCTTGCCTGCCCACGGCACCCCGTAGAAGGACCAAAACGCCCCTAAAGGCCGCCGTCCCAGTGTCGAATCACGAATTCTCGCAGGTCGTTTTGACGTTTCTGGAACGCTTCGCTTCGGTCGCACTTGAGACCCATAGCGAGCGCGATGGCGTTCACCGCCCGATGCAATTGCAGCTGGTGGGCAAACTGAGTCCCGGTGAGGACGATCATCCTAAAGCCCAGCGCGCTCAGCACGGTCATACGCTCCGCATCAGACGCACTGCGCTGTTTATCCAGATGGTCCGAGCCGTTGTATTCAACCCCCGTACCGCTCGCAGGTGCATATACGTCGATCTCGAAATACCCGGCCTTAGCGAGGTATTTGAACTCGTTGGGGACATCGACCCGATGGTTGAGCTCGATTTTGGTGTATCCCAACCCTCCCTGGGAACGCTTCGCGACGACCAGGATTGCGGTGGCCGTCTCCATGGGCGACCGCGCGCCATCGTGCACGCGTTTGAGCACGGCGGCCGCGCGTATGGCCCCCTGACGAGATCGGTTCTCATTGCAATAGGCAATCAAGTCGGCAACGGTATTCCTCTGCCCCATCTCGACATAATCGCCTGTCGACAGATGATTCAAATGGTATCGGGCGCAGATTTCGTAGCCATATTCCAGCTGCTCGGGTTCGCTCATCCACGAACCCGCTTGGACAAAGCACATGGCCTCATCAACCACCAGAAGGCCCTCTGCCACCTCGATAAGATGGCCTGAAGGTATCGGCGCCCCAAACACGTGGCACCTAAATCCAGCCGGCGTCGAGCGCTCAAAATCGAAGTTGACGAGCGCGTCGATATGATCGAGCTCTTCTCGTGGAATACCAAGCGAAACCAGATAGTCGGTAACGATCCCAACTGCCGTTGAAGCCCTCAGCCCCTTGGCATCGAGTCCCAATTTGGGCAGGCTCGCGGTCGGCTCCGCCTCGTTAGCAAGCGAGTCCTCATCGTATAGGCTGCTTGCTCGCGAGAGCGGCTCGGACGGGCGCGCCACGTTGTGGTACAGCCAGGCAGTCTTATGGGACAGGACGATCGGCAGGTCCATGAACCCTCCAATGGAGTCGGATAACCAACCTTATTCCCCCGCCCACGGGTCCGCACACCTTCGTGCGCAAGAAAGCGATTCCACCCGGTCGAGTGGCAGAAAAACCATCACAACATTCGATGCTTTTCCCGTTTTTGGCAAAAAACGTCGAATGTTGTGATGGTTTGAGTCGAGGTGAGGGGCACGGAGGGATCAAAGCATCGTGCTCGAACGGGTTAATCCAGCTCTTTTAAGCCATGCGCCAGCTGCCAGTACTCGCCGTGCTGGGCGAGCAGCTCTTCGTGCGTGCCGCGCTCGATGATGCGGCCGTGTTCGAGGACCATGATGGCGTCGGCATCGCGGACGGTGGACAGGCGATGCGCGATCATAAAGGTGGTGCGTCCGCGCATGATGCGGTCCATACCGCGCTCGATGAGCTTTTCGGTACGCGTGTCGATGGAACTCGTGGCCTCGTCCAGGATGAGCACCGGCGGATCGGCGACGGCCACGCGCGCGATGGCGAGCAGCTGACGCTGACCCTGCGACAGGTTGGCGCCGTCGGCCGTGACCGGTGTGTCGTAGCCCCGCGGCAGGCGGCGGATAAACGAGTCGGCGCAGGCGGCCTCGGCAGCGGCGCGCACCTCCTCGTCGGTCGCGTCGAGCTTGCCAAAGCGGATGTTCTGCGCAATGGTGCCGCTAAACAGGTGCGTGTCCTGCAGCACAATGCCGAGCGACCCGCGCAGGCTGGCCTTGGCAATGTGCTTGACGTCGATGCCGTCGTACGTGATCTCGCCGTCATCGACCTCGTAGAAGCGGTTGATGAGGTTGGTAATGGTCGTCTTGCCGGCGCCCGTGGAGCCCACAAACGCAATCTTTTGCCCCGGCTTGGCAAACAGGTTGAGGTCCGTGAGCACGCGGGCGCCCGGCACGTAGGAAAAGTCCACGGCATGGAAGCGCACGTCGCCGGCAAGCGGGACCAAGCCGCACGTGAGCTCGGTGCCGTCGGCAGCCACCGCGCGGCCCGACTCATCAACGGCTGCCACATCATGCAAGTGCCCGTACGTGCCCACGCCCTGGCCCTCGGGAATCTTCCACGCCCACGCGGCGTCGCCCGTCTGCACCAGCTCCACGCAGCCCTCGTCCACCTCGGGCTCAAGGTCCATGGCGGCAAACAGGCGCTCGGCACCGGCCAACGCGTTGAGCAAGAAGTTGCCGAGCTGCGTAAACTGGTTGATGGGCATGGCGGCCTGGCGCACAAAGACCAGGTAGCTCGCGAGCGCACCTACGTCGGCGAGCCCCTTGATGCAGAGTATGCCGCCCGCCACGGCGACGATGGCATAGTTGACGTAGCCAATCACGACGGTCATGGGCACCATGGAGTTGGCATAGCTCACGGCGGCGGTGCCGGTGCGGCGAAGCTCGTCGTTGCGGCAGGTGAAGCCGGCGACATTCGCTGCCTCACGGTTAAAGACCTTGATGACCTTTTGGCCCGAGACCATTTCTTCGATATATCCGTCCAGGTCGCCAAGCGATGCCTGCTGGGCAGCAAAGAAACGCTTAGAGCGCGCGCCCGAGTAGCGCGCATACAGCACAATGGCCGCATCGCACACGAGTGTGATAATCGTGAGCTGCCAGTTAAGGATGATGAGCATAGCCGTGGTGCCCACAACCTGAATGGCGGCCTGAATCACGTTGGCAAAGCTGTTGTTGAGCGCCTCGGAGACGGTGTCGACGTCATTGGTGAAAAAGCTCATGATGTCGCCCGAGCGCGTGCTGTCAAAATAACTGAGCGGCAGCGTCTGGATGTGCGCGAACAGGTCGCGGCGAATATCGGACACCACGCGTTGGGCCGCGCGCACCATGATCTGCGAGTAGCCCAGGGCCGAAAGCACGCCCGCGGCGTAGATGATCGCCGTCAGGATGACCTGCTTGGCAAGCAGTTCCTCCCCGCCCGTGGCCAAACCGTTAACGATGGGGCGCACCATGTAGGTGCCGGCGAGGCTCGCGATGGCGGCGACGGAGGCGAGCACGCCCACCGCGAGCAACGAGAACTTGGCATGCCCCATGTAGGAGAGCAAGCGGCGCACAGTGCGCTTGAGGTCGGCCGGGCGTGCTTGGGCTGCGGTCTTAGGCATGGCGCTCACCCCCTTCCAAGGGTGATTCGCTGGAGACGGAGGAAAAAGGATCGTTCGCGCACCCATCGTCGCAGCCGTCGCCGGTGTCTGCGTTCCCCGCGAACTCCATCTGCGAGGCATAAATCTCCTGGTAGATGTTGTCGCCCGCCAGCAGTTCCTCGTGCGTGCCCACGCCGTGGACACGACCGTCGTCCAACACCACAATGCGATCGGCATCCATGACGCTCGCGATGCGCTGGGCGATGATGAGCACGGTCGTATTGGGAATCCGAGCGATGTGCTCACGAATCTTAGCGTCGGTCGCCATATCGACCGCACTGGTCGAGTCGTCAAAAATGAGCACGCGCGGATGCTTGAGCAGCGTGCGCGCAATGCACAGGCGTTGCTGCTGGCCACCCGAAACACCGGCGCCGCCTTGGCCTAACTCGCCGTCCAGCCCGCCGATGCGATCAAGAAACTCGTCCACGCACGCCGCGCGGCAAGCCGCGAGGAGCTCATCGTCCGACGCCTGCGGATTGCCCCACTGCAGGTTCTCGCGCACGGTGCCCGTGAACAGCACATTCTTTTGCAGCACAATGCCCACGGCGTCGCGTAGGGTCGCAAGGTCGTAGTCGCGCACGTCGTATCCGCCCACAAGCACGGTGCCCTCGGCGGCGTCGTACAGGCGCGCAATCAGCTGCACAAGCGAGCTCTTGCCCGAGCCCGTGCCGCCGAGGATGCCCACCGTCGAGCCGCTCTCGATGCGAAGGTCGATATGCTCGAGCACATCCTCGGCCGCATCCGCGCGGTATTTAAAGGAAACGTCGCGAAACTCGATACTGCCGTCCGCTGGCGCCGCAGTCGCGTGGTCTCCCGCAGGGTTGGCGATAAAGGGCTCCTCATCGAGCACCTCTGCGATACGGCCCACACTCGTGAGAGCGCGCGTGAGCAGCAAAAACACGTTGGAAATCATCATGAGCGAGTTCATGATCAGCAGCACGTAGCTCATAAAGCCCGTGAGCGAGCCCACGCCCAAGCGGCCTTCGATGATCATGCGGCCGCCAATCCACAAGATCGAGAGCGCAGCCACGTACATCGAGAGTTGGAACACCGGCAGGTTGAGCACGGCGGTGCCGAAGGTCTTGGTCGCCGTGCCAGCGAGCTCGGTATTGACGGTGTCGAACTTGTCGCATTCGTGCTCGGCGCGCACGTAAGCCTTCACGGCGCGCACGGCGGTAAGGTCCTCTTGCACCACGCCGTTGAGGTGGTCCATCGAGGTCTGGAGCTGGCAGTAGAGCGGGCTCACACGCACGGTAATGATACCGAGCACGATGGCGAGCATCGGCAGAATGACGGCAAAGACCGCCGCGAGCTCGCGCGAGAGCGCAAAGGCGTAGACGAGGCCCATGACCAGATTTACCGCCCCGCGCACCATGGGGCGGAAGCCGTTGCCTACGGCGTTTTGAATCACGGTGATGTCGGTGGTCATGCGAGTGACAAGCGAGCTCGTCTCGTATTCATCGAGATTGCCAAAAGCGAGCGTCTGGATCTTGCGATACTCGGCCTCGCGCAGGTTGGCGCCCAGTCCCGAGGCGACGCGGGCAGACGTGCGTGCATAGCCCAAGCCAAGTACCAGCGAGCATGCGGCGCATACCAACATATACGTGCCTTGCAACAGCATGTAGTTGATGTCGCCCGCAGGCACGCCCACATCGATGATATTTGCCATGATGACCGGGATAAACAACTCGAGCGCCGTCTCGGCCGTCACAAAGAGCACGCCGAGAATGGCATCGCGGCGGTATGCCCCCAGATAGGAAAACAAAATCTTGAGATTGCGCACGCAGATTCATCCCCCATCAAACGTTGTTCGCAAACCCACGTATTATGGCGCGCCGAATAATGGTGTCAAGTATTCCGAAATCGTTTTCTGCAAGGTTAGCGCCAGCGGCGAGTTCTCGTGACGTGTGTCCATATTCACTCGGAATAATGGTGCGCGCGACTTATTTCGCCCCACTGTCAACACAAACCTTGACTCTACAATCGTTATAGGGTTTTCACTACACTGGTACGTAAACAAACCCAGCCAGAAAGCCCCGCCCATGGAACACGACCTCACACGCGGCAATGTCCTCAAGACCATCGCGGTCTTTGCCCTGCCCTATATGCTCTCGTACTTTTTACAGATGCTCTACGGCATGGCCGACCTGTACATGATGGGGCAGTTCAGCGGTGCCGCCGGCATCACCGCCGTGGGCAATGGCGCGCAGACGCTCTATATCATTACCGTGACGCTCGTGGGCCTGGCCATGGGAACGACGGTCATCGTCGGCCACGCCGTGGGTTCGCGTCGCTTCGATCGCGCCGAGACCGCCATCGGCAACACCATCACGCTCTTTATGGGCGTCTCGGTGGTGCTGGCCGCTGTCCTGCTCGCACTGTGCCCGCAGATCGTGACACTCATTGGCACGCCGGCCGAGGCAGTCGAAGGCACCGCCGCCTACCTGCGTATCTGCTTTATGGGCATCCCCTTTATCGCCGCGTACAACATTCTTTCGGCCATCTTTCGCGGGCTGGGAGATTCGCGCTCGCCCATGTACGTGATCGGCGTGGCATGCATCATCAACATCGCGCTCGACTTTCTGTTTATCGGCCACATGGGGCTCGGCCCCGTGGGCGCGGCGCTCGGCACAGTGACCGCCCAGACGGCAAGCGTTGCCCTCGCGCTCGTGTGGCTCAAGAGTCGCCGCACGAACATCCACGTTAAGCGCAGCGACCTGCGCCCCCAGCCCGAGGTGCTCGGCAGCATTCTTAAGATCGGCGTGCCCGTGGCCGTGCAGGACGGCTGCATCCAGGTGGCGTTTATGTTTATCACCGTCATCGCCAACCACCGAGGGCTCGTCGACGCCGCTGCGGTGGGCCTGGTCGAGAAGATGATCAGCTTTTTGTTCATTGTGCCGAGCTCCATGGGCGCCACCGTCAGCGCACTCACGGCACAAAACGCCGGCGCGGGCAAGGGCGACCGCGCACGTCAGGTACTCAAAGACGCCATGACGATCTCGGTGGTGTACGGCTGCCTGATCACGGTGCTGATGTGGCTGGTGGCGCCGGCGTTTATCGGCTTTTTTGCCAAGGACTCCGCGGTAGTCGCCGCCGGCACCGGCTATATGCGCAGCTACATTTTCGACGCGATTTTTGCCGGCATCCACATTTGCTTTAGCGGCTTTTTCGCTGCGTATGGCAAGAGCTACATCGGCTTTGCGCACAACGTGCTGGCCGTGGCGCTCATTCGCGTGCCCGGCGCTTGGCTGCTGTCGAATGCCCATTCCGATACGCTGTTTCCCATGGGCATCGCCTCGCCGTGCGGTTCGATTTTGTCGGCAGTCATCTGTGTTGTCGCGTTTACCGTGCTCAACCGACGCGGGGCTTTTGACAAGTTGGCAGCGTAGCGGGGCAACGCGAGATCGCTCTCATTGACGGCATCATCAGCGACGACCCCGCGACCTATGTGACGCAGATCACGGTGCCGGTTGCCCCGTCCAAATAAGAACCGCCCGGAAGGCATCATGCTTTCCGGGCGGTTCTTCAATTAGGCTATCGATGCACTAAGCCTGGGGCACCTCACCAGTAGCCAGGATCTGCTCGAGCGCATCCTCATCCAGCACGGGCACACCCAGCTGCTCGGCCTTGGTGAGCTTGGAGCCCGCTTTGGGGCCGGCGACCAGGTAGCTCGTCTTCTTTGACACGCTGCCCGAAACCTTAGCGCCGAGCACCTTGAGCGCCGCGCCCGCCTCGTCGCGCGTGCGGTTGACGAGCGTGCCGGTGAGCACGAAGGTCAGACCCGCGAGTGGCTGTGCGTCGGCGAGCTCGCCCGCCACGCCAGCGTCGGCTGCGGCTTGCGCGTGCGCGGCGCCCAAGTCGACCTCGAGCGACAGGCCCGCCTGGCGCAGGCGCTCCAGCACGGCAAGGTTCTCGGGCACGGCCAGGAACTGCTTGACGCTCGCCGCAATCTTGGGACCGATGCCCTCGCACTCGGCAATATCCTCTTCGCTCGCCAAGATAAGCTTGTCAATCGACAGGAATCGCTCGGCGATGACCTCGCCCACGCTCTTGCCCACGTGGCGGATGCCCAGGGCAAACAGCACGCGACCGAGTGGCTGGCTCTTGGACTTGTTGAGCTCGGCAATGATTTTCTCGGCCGTCTTAAGGCCCACCGGAATGGGATCGCCCTTCTTGACGCCCTTTTTGCTGTTGGAGCTAGCATAGCTGCGCCCCGTGTCCAGTCCGGCGATGTCGTCGACCGTGAGCTGGTAGAAGTCCGCGACATCATGGATCAGTCCGGCGGCGATCATCTTGTCGACGATCTCGTCGCCCAGGCCGTCGACGTCCATGCAGCCGCGGCTCACCCAGTGGAGCAGGCGCTCCTTGAGCTGCGCGGGGCAGTCGATGGAGACGCAGCGGTAGGCAACCTCACCGTCCTCGTGGACCACGGGGCTGCCGCACACGGGGCAGACCTCGGGCATGTGCCAGTCAACCGAATCGGCCGGGCGCTTGTCGAGCACCGGGCCCACAACCTCGGGAATCACGTCACCCGCCTTGTGCACGATGATGGTGTCGCCCTCGCGCACGTTTTTGCGACGGATCTCGTCGATGTTGTGCAGCGTGGCGCGCGCGATGGTGGAGCCGGCAACCGTCACCGGGTCGAACTCGGCGACCGGCGTGAGCACACCGGTGCGGCCCACCTGGATGCGAATCTCGCGCAGGATGGTCTGCTTTTCCTCGGGCGGGAACTTAAAGGCGATGGCCCAGCGCGGCGCGCGGGCGGTAAAGCCCAGGTCGAGCTGCTGTTGGAAGCTATCGACCTTTACGACCACGCCGTCGATGTCGTAGTCCAGGTCACCGCGGTGCTCAAGCGCCTGGGCACAGAACTCGTGGACCTCGGCGGGCGTGGCGCAACGGGCAACGTTAGGGTTGACGCTAAAGCCAGCGTTGCGCAGCCAGTCGAGGAACTCGCGCTGGCTGTGGACGTGCAGCGGATCGGTATCGGCGATGGCATAGATAAAGGTGGCCAGGTCACGGCGTGCCGTGACCTTGGGATCCTTTTGGCGCAGGCTGCCGGCGGCGGCGTTGCGCGGGTTGGCGAAGGGGTCGCGACCCTCGGCATCGGCCTCGTCGTTCAGACGAACAAAGCTGCCCTTGGGCATATAGACCTCACCGCGCACCTCAATGGTGCGCTCGCGGTCGGCGCCCATGTGGGCGAGCGCCGGCTCGGACAGGTGCATGGGCACATCCTTGATGGTACGGACGTTGAGCGACACGTCCTCGCCCGTGGTGCCATCGCCGCGCGTGGCCGCGCGCACGAAGGTGCCGCTTTGGTAGGTAAGCGCCACGCCCAGACCGTCGATCTTAAGCTCGCAGGTATAGGTGACGCTACCGGCACCGAGCGCATCCTCGGTACGCTGGAGCCACGCGTCGAGTTCGTCCAGATCCATGGCATCGTCCATGGAATACATGCGTGCCATGTGCGTGACCGGCGTAAACTGCTCGCTCACGTAGCCGCCCACGCGCTGGGTATAGCTGTCGGGCGTCACCAGGTCGGGGTAGGTCGCCTCGATCTCCTGCAGCTCAACGAGCATTTTGTCAAAGGCGGCATCCGTGATCTCGGGCGCATCGAGCATGTAGTAGCGATAGGCGTGGTAATCGAGCTCGTGGCGCAGCTCGGCCGCACGCGCTGCCGCCTGGGCACGGGCGTCGGCCGGTGCGGCGGCATCCGCGCTCGCGGGCGTTTCGGTATCGATGTCCACGCCTTCACCAAACAGGCTCGATTGCTCCATAGCGGCACTCCTTCGCTCGATTTCAAACGGATACTAGAGTACCACCGGTCGCAAAGGGGCCGAATAGCCCTTTCGAACCGCACCGAATCGGCAGCCGCCAGACCGGGGTGGATCGCGCGATCAAACCATGCTCTTATCAGCTTTAAATGATCCGTTTTCCTCCGTCCCCAACGGATCAATAAGAAAAGAGGGGCTGTCCCGCGCTTGGTGGGACAGCCCCTCTGGCATTGGTATGCGCGAAACGGCTCGCTAGAACCCCTGACCGTAGCCCTGACCCTGGCCCTGCTGGCCCAGCAGCTCCTCCAGATACTGGCGCAGCTGCTCGTCGGTAATACCGCCGTTGCCGGTGTCGGTCGCGCTGTCGTCCTGTTGCTGGTTCTGCAGCTTCTCATCGGAGCCCAGCTCGACGGTGACCTTCTTCTCGTCCTTGCCGCGCATAAGCGTAATCTCGACCTTCTCGCCCACCTCATGGCTGCGCAGCGCGATGATCAGGCCGTCGGCGCTCGTGATCTCGTCGTCGCCCAGCTTGGTAATGACATCGCCCTCTTGGATGCCAGCCTTGGCGGCGGGACCGTCCTCGACGACGCTCGCCACGTACGCGCCGCTGTCGGTGCTCAGCTTGTTGGTACGGGCATTGAGCGCATTGACGCTCGAAAGCGTGGCGCCCAGGTACGGGTGCACCGGCGTCTTACCGCCGATAATCTGGTCAGCGATGTTCTTGGCATAGTTGACCGGAATGGCAAAGCCCACGCCCGAACTGGAGCCCGAGTAACTCTCGATGAGCGAGTTGATACCCACGAGCTCGCCGTTGTCGTTGACGAGCGCGCCACCGGAGTTGCCCGGGTTGATGGCGGCATCGGTCTGGATCATGTTGGCATAGATGGTGTTACCGCTGGTAGAACTCATGGCCGTGGAGCGATACAGCGCCGACACAATGCCCGTGGAGACAGACTGCTCGTTGCCGAACGGCGAACCGATGGCCATAACCCACTCGCCCACGTTGAGCTTGGAGGAGTCACCGATCTCGATCGGCGTAAGCTTGGAGGCGTCGGCGTCCTTGAGCTTGATGACGGCCAGGTCGCTCGAGGCATCGTTGCCCACGAACTCGGCCTCGTAGGTGGTGCCGTCGTCCATGGTCACCACGTACTGGTCGTAACCATCGACCACGTGGTTGTTGGTGAGGATGTGGCCCTCGGTATCGAGCACCACGCCCGAACCGACGCTGCCCGAGTTGTCCGACTCGTCGGCAGACTGCGAAAGCGAGCCATTCTGGCTGCCGCTCGAAGTGGCGGTAATGGAAACCACGGAGGGCAGGGCCTTGGCAGAAACGGCCTCGGCCAGCGTGGTGTCCTCGGAATCAATCGTAATCTTTTGCGTCGACGAGCCAGATGCGCCCGCCGTCACGGCATTCTTTCCGCCGCCAATGTTGAGCGTGCCGCTCATAATGAGCGCAATGACCAGCAGGGCGCCGCAGGCGCAGCCGGCAAGTGCCGTAATAAAGATCGGCAGCTTTTTGGTCTTGGTCTTGACCACCGTGTGCTTGTTCACGACCTGCTGGCCACCCAGCGGCTGGCCGGTCTGCGTGTCGTAGGCCTGCACGTAAGGAATGTTGTTGCCATCGGCAGGCGTCGACTCTACCTGCACACGCGGCTGCTGTTGGGTCTCGCCGGCGTTGCCCGCATCCTGGGGACGCTGGGAATCGTACTCGCTCATAGCTGCGATCCTTTCGTCAAATAACCAAAGGCCCGCCAAACATGTGGCGGGCCATCATTGTTCACGTTGAGTTGTACCCCAATATGCGGGCGCAAGTGTATGAGAACGCAATCTTTTAGGAAGGCTTAAGTTCTGCTGCAGATTCGAGAGGAACCCGCACCCGCGTCAAAACCACCACAAAGGTGCCTGTCCCCTTTGTGGTGAAAAGCTAGTCCTTAAACAGATAGCCCACGCCGCGGACGGTGGTGATGTGTGCCGCTATCTGCGGGCCCACCTTGGAGCGGATGCGTCGGATGTGCACGTCGACGGTGCGCGTGCCGCCGCAGTACTCAAAGCCCCACACGCGGTGCAGCAGTACCTCGCGGCTGTAGGCACGGTTGGGATGCGTCGCCAAAAAGCTCAGCAGCGAGTACTCCATCAACGTCAGGTCGATAGGCTCGTTATCGAGCGTCACCTGGTAGGTAGCCAGGTTAATCTCGAGGTTATCGATGTTGAGCACATCGTCGGCGGTGACGGTCTCCTCCTCGCCCATCAGGCGCTGCGCACGAGCCTTGAGTTCGTTGGGCGTCGCCGTGGGGCATACAAAGTCGGCATGCGCATGATTGGGCAGACGCAGGGTGCCAAGGGCCTCGTCGTCGACGATCACCAGCATGGGGACGCCGCCACGATCGTCAAGCCACTTGGCAATCTGATCGATGCGGTCACTGCGGATGCCATCGGAATCGAGAATCAGCAGGTCAAAGTCGTGCGCCGCAGTCGGCGAATCGGGGGTTGCCAGGCTCACCTCGACACCCAGGGTGGTCGTCAAGCTGCGGGCAAACTCGTGGAAGCGCGTCGTGCGCGCCATGAACAGGGCACTCTTTTCGGACATATCGGCCTCCAAAGAAATGAGCTCAATCGTACTGGAACAAGCCAGCGCGATTAGGAGTTCGCCAGGTAGTGCTTGATCTCCCACTCGGTGATCGTAGACTCAAACTTATGCCACTCGTCGCGCTTCTTTTTGAGGAAGAAGCTGTGGATGTGCTCGCCGAGGGCATCCTTCATAAACTGCGAGTCCTCAAACACGTCGAGCGCCTCTTTGAGCGAGCGCGGCAGCGGCGCGTAGCCGGCCTCGACCATCTGACGGTCGGTAAGCTTGAGCGTCTCGGCCGTGGCCTCGGGCGGGAGTTCCAGCTTGCGCTCGATGCCGTCCAGACCAGCCGCCAGCGTGACGGCGTTGACCAGGTACGGGTTGGCCATGGGGTCGGGACTGCGCAGCTCGATGCGCGTGGACAGCGGCTTGCCGGGCTTGTAGACCGGGATGCGGACCATACTCGCGCGGTTGCGCAGGCCCCACGTGGCGTACTGCGGCACGGAGTCGCCACCCGTGGTGATGCGCTTGTACGAGTTGACCGTGGGATTGGTGATGGCGCTGATCTCGCGCGCGTGCGCCAAGATGCCGGCCATGTAGTGCTTGGCTATTTCGGAGAGGTGGTACTTCTCGTCGTCCTCGCCCCAAAAGACGTTGTTGCCGTCGTGGTCGAACAGCGACTGATGCAAAAACATGGCGCTGCCGTCCTCGCCCGCCAACGGCTTGGGCATAAAGGAAGCGTGGCAACCGCTCTCGTAGGCCTGCTGCTTAATGATGAGTTTGGCCGTAGTGATGGCGTCGGACATACTCAGGGCCTCGGCATGGCGCAAGCTCATGCCGTGCTGCGAGCGGCCGGCGGCGTGGAAGGTGTACTCCACGGGCACGGACATCTTCTCGAGCGTGAGGACCGTGTTGCGACGCAGGTCGCGGGCGGCATCGCTCACCGAAAGATCGAAGTAGCCCACGTTGTCGAGCGGCTCGGGGGTGTGCTCGTCGGGGAAGTAGTAATACTCCAGCTCGGCACCCACGTTGAGCAGATAGCCAGCCTTCTCGGCCTTGCGGAACATGCGGCGCAGGGCATCGCGCGGGTCGCCGGCAAACGGCTTGCGATCGGGAGTGCACACATCGCAGAACACGCGGGCGACGCCGTTGTGGCTCGGGCGCCACGGCAGGATCTGGAAGGTCGAAGCATCGGGGAACGCCAGCATGTCGGCTTCCTCGGGCGTGGCAAAGCCCTCGATGGCGGAGCCGTCAAAGCCAATACCCTCCTCAAAAGCGACCTCGAGGTCCTCGGGGCTAATGGCAAAGTTCTTGAGGCGGCCGAGAATGTCGACAAACCACAGACGCACAAAGCGGATATCACGCTGCTCTACGGAGCGGAGTACGTAATCGATGTTCTGCTGGTTCATGTCGCTCCCCTTTCTTTCGGGCGGGTTTCGACTGGTCTATATCGCAGATACTATCGCAGAAAAATGTTTCCGCAGGGTTAAAGCGTATCAAGCGCCCAAAAAACGTGTGCGAACAGGCCGTTCCGAACGATTGGTTAGCACGAGGTCGAAGCGCGGCGTTCGATGTGGCCGGGAACCTCGATGCGCTTGGGGGCGAGCCTTGCGGCATCGCCCACCGTAGTGGTAACGACGTCGATGCGCTCGGACAGGCGCTCGACCACGCGCTCGGCAATGGTGAGGGTGTCCTGCGCGGCCGTGGTCACACCGCCAAAGAGCACGTGGTTCCAGGGATAGTCGTCAAACGTTGCGATCTTGAGACCCGCCGGCAACGAAGGTCCCAACTGTGCCAGCGCCTCGGTCAGGCGCAGGAAGACCAGACCGTTGACGGCAATGAGGCCGAGCTTTTTACCCGCATAGTCACGCATGGTCTCGTCCAGGCGACTGACACCCTCGACACCACCGTCCGCCAAGGTGACGACCTCGCCGGCCAGGCCGCGTCGCGATAGCTCGTCGGTAAAGGCCTCGGCGCGCTCGCGACGGACGGGGCTGTCGTCGCTTGCCTCGGTGAGCAGGCACAAGCGCTCGCTGCCAGCGGCGACCAAGACGTCTACCAAGCCGGCGACCAGCTCACGGTTGTTAGAGGTCACCAGATCGATGCCGCCATTGGCAACATCACGGTCGAGCAGCACAACGGGTAGGCGTCCCGCTGCCGCGGCGATCGCCTCGTCATTGCCTCCGCAGGTGTTGACGACCAGGCCGTCCACGCCGGCATCGATAAGTCTGGTGAGCGACTCCGCTTCCTTGGCGGGGTCGTTGCCGCTAATGGCCGTCATGAGCGAGCAGCCGCGCGCGGCGGCGCTGGCGGAAAGCCCTTCGAGCATGGCGCTGGAGAACGGGTTGGCGATGTCGACCAAGATTACGCCGATGAGGTTGGTGCGCGAGCTGCGCAGATTGCGTGCGGCGGCACGTGGGCGATAGCCGGTGCGCTCGATAACCGCCGCGATGCGAGCGCGGGTTTCCTCGGTCATCTGCCCGGGGCGGTTATTGAGATAGCGCGAGACCGTGGCCGGACTCACGCCCGCCTCGGCGGCAATGTCCTTGATTCTCATCTGCGCCATAGCGCACCCCGTTTCCCAATTGTCGGCGGTTTGAGCCATTTTAGGCATTTTTTAAAAACTCGGCTTCAAAACGCTGCAGATGAGCAGCATCGTTTTTGCGTCTCGAGCAGATGCGATGATGGGCTAGATAGACGAGTCTTTAGGCAGCTCAAAATAGTCGGGATGCAAGGCAATAACCGGGCCTTGCTCCTCGGGCATCAGGTGCAAGTGCGTCTCTGCCAGGTAGCTCGCCGTGTCGGTATCGCCCCTCTTAATGGCCTCGAGAATCCGACGATGTTGTCGACGAATCGGCTCCCAATCCAGATCCTGCGACACCATACGCAACCAGTTGTATCGCTCAAAATGCGTATTGACGCTCTTCATCCAATCCCACAACATGTGGCGGCCGGCAATCTCAAAGCACGTCTCGTGGAATAGGTTGTCCAGATCGAAAAAGCGACGCGTTTCGCTATGGTCGAGCGATTCGGACTCGGCAAGAATCTGCTCGAGCCGATGTTTTTGCTCAGGCGTGGCGGCAGAGCAACATTTAATGAGTACGCTTCTCTCGAGTTTCTCACGCAAGAAACAGGCGTTCTCGGCGCGCTCCATGCTGATTTTTGAGACATAGGTGCCGCTTTTGGGACGCGTTTCCACTAGCTCCTGCTCACGCAGGCGCACAAAGGACTCGCGAATGGGCGTGCGCCCGATTCCCGTCTCCTTTTCCAGACCAATCGCCGAAAGGCGCGTGCCGGGCCTGAGCTCGGCATAGATGATCTTAGAGCGCAGTGCGTTGTATGCCTGATCTTGCAGGCTCTGATAATGCTGGTGTTGTTCCATAAAGCCCTCGGATGAAGCCCACGGTTTGTCGAATATCACCACGTAATACTATCGCATCCCCCGCCCCCTCATAAGTTGCGGTGGAATAGTTCCTGCTCAAAGCCTTCAGCAGCAAAAACAGGAACTATTCCACCGCAACTTCCAACAGTCTTTTTGGGACGGGGCTTTTTTGGCTACCCTGAGCCGCAGGTCGGCCCCTTGCCACAAAAGGGGCCCATCTACTACGTTAACGCGGAGAGCCCAGACCATGCTGAAAAGTGCGAAAACAAAACCGCTGGTAGAGAGCTTGTCGATTTTCGAAAAAGCCGACTATGGTTGACCCCTGCGGCTTAAACGTAGTAGATAGGCCCTTTTCGTGGCGCAGCACTACTGCACCCCAAATTGGCACCCCGAGCCCTCGTGAGTTGCCAACAAGCTGTTCGCCCAGCGCTTTATCCGCGCGGCATTTGGAAAATAGCACCACCGCAAAACCCGCGAGTAGCGCTTACTTTGCTATATCTCACTATACTTTGCTATATCTTGCTATACTTTGCTATATCTTGATATACTTTGCTATATCTTGCTATATCTTGAGCAAAGGTGGCTCACATGCAAACAAACCCTTTTAAGCCCACAGCAGGTAAAACACCTCCCACGATTATCGGCCGCGAAGATGTGCTCGAAGAATTCAATGAGGGCCTCGTCAACGGGCCTGGTGCCCCAGGGCGCCTAATGCGCATAGCCGGCGTCCGTGGAACGGGCAAGACGGTCCTCCTTGACGAGTGCTCACGTTTTGCGCAAAGCCGTGGCTGGACGGTCATAAAAGAGGTCGCAACCGAGGGACTTTGCCAGCGCATTCTCGAACAGCTGCAGCCCAAATTCCAGGCCAAACACGCCAGATTTGAGCCCACCGTAGCTGGCATATCCATCGGCAGCATAGATATTGAGCGAATCGGCCCATCGCTACGCGACGCCATGAGACAGACAATATCCAAGAATGGAAATGGCCTGCTCATCACTCTCGACGAGGTTCAAGACGCAGAGCTCGATGAGGTCCGAACGCTCTCCATTGCGATTCAGCAGGTTATCGGCGAAGACCTTGATATCGCCTTTGTTTTTGCTGGGCTTCCTTCGATGATTGAAAGCATCATCAACGGAAAGACACTTACGTTTTTGCGCCGTGCCCTCCCCTTTGATCTGAAGGCTGTGGCAGTAACCGAAGTGTCGTACTCCCTCGAGGAAACCATTGAAGCGTCTGGCATGGAGTTGCAGCCAGGTATTGCCGGCCAACTTGCCGAGGCAACGCAAGGCTATCCTTTCATGATCCAACTCGTTGGATACTACGCATGGCAGTTGGCAAGACGCGCACATACAGCGATTATTGGAGAAGAAGAAGCCGAGCGTGGCATTGCAACGGCACGCGAACGCTTCTGCGCCATGGTGATTGAGCCCGCGCTGCAGCGCATTCCGCCCACGTGCATCGCTTATCTGCTGAGCATGGCGTCTTTGGGGCAGACGAGCTCGACCAGCATGGTTGCCGATGCCCTAAACAAAACGCCTCAACAGGTGAGCTCCGTCCGCAGCCGCCTGTTAAGAGAATCGATTATCGAGGCTCCTTCGTACGGCAAGGTCTCATTTGCTATCCCCTACATGCGCGACTACCTCTACGAGCACAAAGCCGAACTGGAAGTTGAACTGTAGAAACGACAACTGCCCTGCAAGACGAAAACCGTTTTCGTACGGATTTAAAGCAGACGTAAACGGTTTTCGTCTTGATTTGCGTCCGAAATTAAGACGTAAATCGCGCTTTCGTACGCTTATTACCAGACGCAAACTGTTTTCGTCTGTCAATACGCCTGCAATCCAAACGAAAAGAGCCCCGAGCTCGTATGAACTCGGGGCTCTTTGTGCCGCACATCTATGAGAGGAGAAATTCGATGCGTACGGGCGCTATTCCATGAAGCCGCCCTGGGATGGCGGCAACCTCGTCGTTACCCGTCCGATGGGTGTGCTCAAGGCATCCGTTCCCCTCTTTATCGACGTAACGGGCAAAAAAGCTCGTCGAGGAGACCATCCGTACGCACCACGGTGTGGCCGGCGCCATCGAGGCGCGCAACCCCACCGCCGCTCACGATGCGATGTATCTGCACCCGGTCTACAACCGCAACATGATTGCAGAGGACGCACAGACAAAAGGCATTTAAGGCTCGACAATGATCTTTCTTTGATAAAACGCAAGCGGCGGCCGCTTGCGTTTTATCAAATAGTGCAATGGGGCCAGGTTTACATGCACCAAGTTGGTGCAAAGTAACCTGTCCCCACGCACCAAGGGGTTGACTAGAGCTCGCAGGCGACCTTGTAGCCATCGCCGATGGCGTCGCGGATGTTGCCGCACTTGTTGGCATCGCCCAGCACGTGGGTGGCAACACCGGCTGCAGCCAGGTCGTCGGCCAGCTTGGTATTGGGACGGTAGCCCATGGCAAGCACCAGCGTGTCGGCATCGGCGATAGTGTGGACCTCGCCGTCCTTTTCGTAACTGATGGTGTCCTCGGTAATCTCGGTCACCTTGGCCTCGGTCAGCACGTGGACGCCCTTGGAGAGCATGCGCGTGATGAGCACCGCGCGGCCGGCACCGCCCTCGTTGGCGGCGAGCGTCTTGGTCATCTCGATGACGGTGACGTCGCGATTGGCCGGCGACAGATCGTTGACCAACGGGGCCAGGTAATCGGCCGTCTCGCAACCGACGGTGCCGCCGCCCACGATGACGATCTTCTTGCCCGGGAAAGCCTTGCCACCCAGCAGGTCGTCGGCCGTCATAACCTGCTTAAAGCCCTGCATGAAGGCCGGAGCGATGGGCTCGGCACCATAAGCCAGGACAACCTCGTAACCCGCGTAATCACGCTGAATGTCCTCGGCCGAGAGCTCGGTACCAAAGACGCATGTGACGCCGGCCTCGGCCAGGCGACGGTACTGATACTTGATCACACGGGTGAGTTCCTGCTTTGCCGGCGGAACGGCCGCGATGCGCATCTCGCCGCCCGGCTCGTCCTGCTTATCCACGAGCACCACGTTATGGCCGCGCTTGGCGGCAATGTAGGCCGTCTCCATGCCAGCGGGACCGGCGCCCACAACCAGCACGTTCTTAGCCTCGGCGGCAGGCTCGTAGCCGGCCTCGTCGCGCTCCACGTCCGGGTTGACGGTGCAGGAGATGCGCTTGCCAAACATGATGCCGTTCAGGCAGCGCAGGCAGCCGATGCAGGGACGGATCTCGTCGGCGTTGCCGGCAGCCGCTTTGTTGCAGAACTCGGCATCGCACAGGTTGGCGCGGCCCATCATGCAGATGTCGGCGGCGCCGTCCTCAATCAGCTCCTCGGCAATCCATGCCTCGTTGATGCGGCCGACCGTGGCAACGGGAATGTTCACATGCTTTTTGATCTCGCGCGAGCAGGCGGCGTGCGAGGCCTGCTGCGTGCCGGCAGCGGGAATTGCAGAGCCGCGCTTGATGGTGGTACCGCCCGACACGTGAATCATGTCCACGCCGGCCTTCTCTAGGCGGCGCGAGACGTAGATCATATCGTTGAGGGTCAAGCCGCCATCGGTGTACTCGTCACCCGAGATGCGGACGTCGATGATGAAGTCCTTGCCGCAGCGTTCGCGAATCTCGGCGATGACCTCGAGCAAGAAGCGCATGCGGGCGTCGAGCGAGCCACCGTACTCGTCGGTACGCTTGTTATAGAGCGGCGACAGGAAGCCGCCGAGCATGCCATGGGCGTGCGCCGCATGGACCTCGACGCCATCGACGCCGGCCTTCTGCATACGCACGGCGGCATCGCCGAACTGATGCGTGAGCTCGTGGATCTCATCAACCGTGATGGGGCGCGGTGCCTCACGAGCATAGGACGGGCCCACAAAGGACGGGGCGATGAGGCGCGGCGTGCCCGGAATGTTAAAGGCCATGTAGGCGGGGTGGAAGAGCTGCGGCATGATCTTGCAGCCGTACTCGTGGACGGCCGCGGCGAGCTTTTCCCAGCCGGGGATAAACGTGTCGTCGTAGCAGCACATATCACCCGGCAGATAGGTATAGGTGGGCTCGACCGTCACGACCTCGGTGATGATCAGGCCCACGCCGCCCTTGGCACGGGCGCGGTAATGGTCGACCAAATCGTCGGTCACATAGCCGTGATCGGCCAGGTTGGTAGACACCGGCGGCATAAAGACGCGGTTCTTGACCTCGGTCGTTCCGACCTTGATCGGGCTAAAGAGCATCGGGTAGGAGGAGGACTCCATGCAGGCTTCCTTTCGTTTGAGCCGCTCGGCGGCAGTTGCTAACGTACTTATCGTACCAGCAACTGCCGTATCCGCACTCGCTCGCACTCTCCACCTTCAATCCCGACCCTCACAAAAAGTTGCGGTGGGATACGGAGTAGATGAGGCTTTTGACAGACAAAACAGTCCGTATTCCACCGCAACTGATGGGCGGGGTGGAATTGAGGGCTCAGATAGTCAGTCATGCCCTCATCCGCCACTCCCTCACCTACAGCGCGCCGTCCAACATAAGGTTCACCTTAAGCACGTTGACCGTGGGCTCGCCGAAGACGCCCAGGAATCGGCCCTTGGTGCACGCGGCGATGATGTCGCGAACCTCGTCCTCACTTTTGCCCGTGGCCTTGGCAAGGCGCGGGACCTGGTACTCGGCGGCATCCGGAGAGATCTCCGGGTCGAGGCCTGAACCCGAACACGTCACCAGGTCGACGGGCACAGCGTCCATATCGGCATCGGGGTTGGCGGCGCGAATCTTCTTCACGCGCGCATCCACAAGCTGCCGATACTTCTCACTCGCCGGGGACAGGTTGGACGGGGCACCATACGCCATGAGCTCGCCGTCTTCGCCTTCGACAATTGACACGTTCTGGATACGACCCCACATGTGGGCTTCGTCATCGAAGTTCTGGCCGATGAGCTCGGAACCCACAACCTTGCCGTCGACCGTAATAAGCGATCCGTTCGCCTGGTACGGAAACGCAAGCTGCGCGACGCCGGTCACCACGAGCGTGTATCCCAGGCCGCAGACGATGGTAAACAGCGCGAACACGCCAAGTGCGCGCGATGCGATACCTTTGAACATACAAACCTCCGTCTACATCATGCCAATGCCGAACAAGGCCAGCAGCATGTCGATAATCTTGATGAATACGAACGGCGCCACGATACCGCCCAGACCCCACACCAGCAGGTTGTGGGTCAGCAGCTGGCCGGACGAAAGCTCGCGGTACTTCACGCCTTTCAGGGCGGCAGGAATCAGCGCGACGATGACCAACGCGTTGTAGATGATGGCGGACAGCACGGCAGACAACGGGCTGGTGAGCCCCAGGATGTTGAGGGCGTCCAACCCGGGGTAGATTGGCGAGAATAGCGCCGGGATGATGGCGAAATACTTGGCGACGTCGTTGGCGACCGAGAAGGTCGTGAGCGAGCCGCGGGTCATGAGCAGTTGCTTGCCGATACGCACGATATCGATGAGCTTGGTGGGGCTGGAGTCGAGGTCGACCATGTTGCCGGCCTCCTTGGCAGCCTGGGTTCCCGTGTTCATGGCCACGGCGACGTCGGCCTGGGCGAGCGCCGGTGCATCGTTGGTGCCATCGCCGGTCATGGCGACCAGGTGGCCCTCGCGCTGGAACGCGCGGATCTTCTCGAGCTTGCCCTCGGGGGTGGCCTCGGCCAGGAAGTCGTCCACGCCCGCCTCGGCTGCGATGGCGGCCGCCGTGAGCGGGTTATTGCCCGTCACCATGATGGTCTTGATACCCATGCGGCGCAGGTCGGCGAACTTCTCCTTAACGCCGGACTTGATGATGTCCTTGAGGTACACAACGCCCAGCACGCGGCAGTTCTTGGTCACGACCAGCGGGGTGCCGCCGGCCTTGGCGATGCGCTCGACGGCCTCGTCGCACTCCTGGGAGAACACGCCGCCGGCAGCCTCCACATAAGCGCGAACGGAATCGGCAGCGCCCTTGCGGATCTCATTGCCCTCGTAGTTCACGCCGGACATACGCGTTGCCGCGGTGAACGGGATGAACTCCATACCCTTATCCTCGAGCGTGCGGCCGCGCAGACCGAACTGCTCCTTGGCGAGCACGACGATGGAACGGCCCTCGGGGGTCTCGTCGGCCAGCGAGGAAAGCTGGGCGGCATCGGCCAGCTCCGCGGGATCGACGCCGTCGACCGGGATGAACTCAGCGGCTTGGCGGTTACCCAGGGTGATGGTGCCGGTCTTGTCGAGCATGAGGATGTCGACGTCGCCGGCGGCCTCGATGGCGCGGCCGGACATGGCCAGCACGTTGGCCTCGTTCAGACGGCTCATGCCGGCGATGCCGATGGCGGACAGAAGGGCGCCGATGGTAGTGGGAGCCAGGCACACGAGCAGCGCCACGAGCGTGGTCACAGCCGTGGGGTTGACCATGTCGTTAAGACCGACCGAGAAGCAGGAGTAACAATACAGGGCCAGCGTGACCAGAATAAAGACGATGGAAAGGGCCACCAGGAAGATCTCCAGAGCAATCTCGTTAGGGGTCTTCTTGCGCGCGGCACCCTCGACCATCGCGATCATCTTGTCCAGGAAGCTCTGGCCGGGCTCACTGGAGATCTTGACGATGATCCAGTCGGACAGCACCGTGGTACCGCCGGTAACGGCAGAGCGGTCGCCGCCGGCCTCGCGGACCACGGGGGCGGACTCGCCGGTGATGGCGGACTCGTCAACGGAGGCAGCGCCCTCGATGACGTCGCCGTCGCCGGGAATCTGCTCGCCGGCGCATACGATCACCAGGTCGCCGCGCGTGAGCTCGGTGCCGGGAACGACGGTGAAGTGCTCCTTGTCCTCAACGGACTCGATGCGATGGGCCTCGACATCCTTCTTGGCCGCACGCAGGGAATCGGCCTGGGCCTTACCGCGGCCCTCGGCAAGCGCCTCGGCGAAGTTCGAGAACAGGTCGGTGAGCCACAGGATGACCGCGATGGCGACCACATAGTAGGTGGGCACACCCGCGTCCTGCACACCGAAGATGGAAGCGACGGCCAGGACGGAGGTCATGACGGCTGAAAGCCACACCAGGAACATGACCGGGTTTTGAATCTGGACGCGAGGGTCCAGCTTGGCAAACGAGTCGCGGACCGCGCGGCCCATCATGTCTTTTTGCATAGCCATAAATCTGCGCCTCCTTTACGCAATCATCTGGAAGAACTCGGCAACGGGGCCAAGCGCCAGGGCCGGGAAGAAGCTCAGGGCACCGATCAGCAGAACGATGAACACGAGCAGGAATACGAACATGCCGTTGGTGGTAGACAGGGTACCGGCGCTCTCGGCGACCTTACCCTTCTTGGCCAGCGAGCCGGCGATAGCCAGCGTACCGACGATGGGCATGAAGCGGGCGAACAGCATCTCGAGGCCGAGCATGACGTTGATCCAGGGAATGTTGCAGTTCATGCCTGCAAACGCCGAGCCGTTGTTGCCGCCGCATGAGGTGAAGGCATACAGCACCTCGGAGAAGCCGTGCGCGCCACCATTGTTGAGCTGGTCGGCAAGACCGGGCACCATGCAGGCGATGGCTGAGCACACCAGAATGGCAAACGGAGTTGCCAGGCACAGGACAACTGCCCAGCGCATCTCACCCGGCTCGATCTTCTTGCCCAGGAACTCGGGCGTGCGGCCGACCATAAGGCCGGCGATGAACACTGTGAGGATGGCGAAGCCGATCATGCCGTACAGGCCGCAGCCCACGCCGCCGAAGACGACCTCGCCCAGAGCCATCTGGAGCATCTGGACAAAACCGCCCAGCGGGGTGTAGGAGTCGTGCATGGAGTTAACCGAGCCGTTGGAAGCAGCCGTCGTGAAAGCGGACCAGGTGGAAGAGGAGGCGATGCCAAAGCGGCTCTCCTTGCCCTCCATGTTGCCGCCAGCCTGGCCATCGGTCATCTCGATGTTGACCGCGCCGCCATCTGCCAGCTGCGGGGTGCCCGCATGCTCGTTGAGGGCAATGATGCCGGTGAAGATCACCAGCAGGATGAACATGGCGGCAAAGATGGCCTTGCCCTGCTTGGTGTTTTTGACGCCGATACCGAAGGCGAAGCAGCAGGCGGCCGGGATCAGCAGCAGGCTGGTCATCTCGATGATGTTGGTGAAGGCACTGGGGTTCTCATACGGATGAGCGGAGTTCACTCCGAAGAAGCCGCCGCCGTTGGTACCGGACTGCTTGATGGCGACCTGAGGAGCCGCAGGACCCTGGGGCAGGAACTGCTCGGTGACCACGCGCGCGCCCTCGACAACCTTGCCGTCGACCTTGACCGTATCGCCCTCGATCTGGGCGCCGTCGATGACGCTCCAGCCGCCGTCTGCATTAGGCTGGACAGCGACGGGCTCTACGAGCTCAGCCTTCTGAGCCGGCTGGAAGTTGGAGATGACGCCACCGGCAGCCAGGCAGATGCCGAACACGAGGTTCAGCGGGATGAGCACATACAGGACGGTGCGGGTGAGGTCGACCCAGAAGGAACCCAGACCCTGCTCCTTGACCTGACGGAAGCCGCGGATCAGCGCGAACATGACCGCAATACCGGTGCCGGCGGACAAGAAGTTCTGCACGGTGAGGCCCATGAACTGCACAAGGTAGGACAGGGTGGTCTCACCGGAATAGGATTGCCAATTGGTGTTGGTTATGAAGGAAGCGGCCGTATTGAACGACAGGTCCCATGACACACCCGGCAGGTGCTGGGGATTGCCTGGCAAGAAAGGCTGAAGCGCCTGGAGTGCCACAAGGGCCACGAGGCCGATCCCCGAAAAGACCAGCACGCTCGCCAGATAGCGCCTACACCCCATCTGCTCTGCCGCGTCGATGCGAAGCAGACGATAGACGCCACGCTCCACAGGAGCAATCACAGGCGACAGGAACGTATGCTCGCCATCCATGATATGAGCCATGAACCGACCGAGCGGAACGGCCAGGACGACGAGCACGGCAAAGTACAAGATGTACTGAATCGCAGCGTCCATAGTTTACGAATCACTCCTCATCAGAATGTAGATGTAATAGATAAGGAGTCCGATGCAGACGACTCCGATAATGGGAATGAGGATGTCCATTACCGCCCCTTTCACGCGCGGTCCGATGTCTCGGACGCCTGCTCTCGCAAGCGCCTGGGGACAGTAACCGCTTCTAGGTGTTAAAGAGGCGTGAGGGCTGGGGCTCACGACCTTAAGATGCCGTAAAGATGCAGGTAGAAAGCACTATTGCGGCTGCAGTGCGCCTATACTCGACCTCGCGAGCATACAGTGGCGTCCTCACCGCGTATGCACGCATGGACAACGTTTCAGAAAGGCTACGCTATGCAGCGCGACGCATCGGACACTCGCGTCAATCCAGACCTCATCCTCAAGGCAATTGAGAAAGACGAGGTCGCCGATGACGCGCGAACCAGCCGGGGACACCTCAAGATTTTCTTTGGCTACGCTGCTGGCGCAGGCAAAACCTATGCGATGCTTCAAGCCGCCCACGCCGCCAAGCGGCGAGGTGTCGACGTCGTCGCGGGATACATCGAGCCGCACGAACGTCCGGCAACTGCCCATCTTGCACAAGGGCTTGAGAACGTGCCCTGTAAACTCATCGAGCACAACGGCATTGCGCTCAGCGAGTTCGATCTAGATGTGGCTATCGAGCGCGCCCCTCAGCTCATCCTTGTCGACGAGCTCGCCCATACGAATGCGCCGGGGTCTCGCCACGACAAACGCTATCAAGATGTCGAGGAACTTCTACATGCGGGCATCGACGTCTATACGACCGTAAACGTTCAGCATATCGAGAGCCTAAACGACATGGTTGCATCCATCACCGGCGTTGTCGTGAGCGAACGAATCCCCGACCGTATCTTCGATGATGCCGACCAGGTCGAGCTCGTCGACATAGAGCCCGAAGACCTACTTGAGCGCCTTCGCGCCGGCCTCGTCTACCGTCCCGCACAAGCCGACCGAGCGCAACAGCATTTTTTTACCGTCGAGAACCTCACCGCACTCCGAGAAATCGCGCTGCGCCGCTGCGCCGATCGCACCGGCCACCTCACAGACGCCGCACGCGTGCTGGGAAACCGTGACTACTACACCAAGGAGCGTATCTTAGTCTGTGTCTCCCCGGCGCCAACCAATCCCCGCATCGTCCGTGCCGCCGCACGCATGGCGAAAGCGTTTCGCAGCGAGCTCGTCGCCCTGTTCGTAGAGAGCCCGCGCACGCAAGCCATGAGCGATGATGAGCGCGCCAAGCTTGCAGACAATATCGCCCTAGCCGAGCAGCTCGGAGCACATATGGAAACCGTCTATGGCGACGACGTCGCGTTTCAGATCTCCGAGTTCGCACGCCTGTCGGGTATTTCGAAGATCGTCATGGGGCGCACGGGCGAGCACAGCAGCGTCCGTCAGGCCCTCTTTGGCCGCAAATCTCTCGTAGAACAGCTCATAACATTCGCCCCGAACCTCGACATTTACATCATTCCAGACCAGTCGACTCCGCCCTCCCGACCCAAAGGACGCCGCCATGCGCTCGCCCTGCAGCCGCCCAGCAGCCGAAACGTGCTTCGCACGCTGGCCCTCTCTCTTGTCGCCACGGCGATCGGCACGGCTTTCCGCCATCTGGGATTTGCCGATTCCAGCATCATATCCCTCTATATCCTCACGGCCCTGCTGACCGCCGTCACCACGACGGGGCGTATCTGCACGATCGTATCGAGCGTGCTCTCTGTAGTGCTTTACAACTTCTGCTTTGTAACGCCTCTGTTTTCGCTCGCCAGCTACGACCGAAGCTATCTGGTCACGTTCGGCATCATGTTCGCTACCGCTATGGTCGCCGGCGAGTTAACTGCGCGCATCGCCGACAATGCCCGTACCTCCGCCGAGAACGCATTCAAAACGCGCGTACTCCTCGAAACGAACCAGCTCTTACAGCAAGCCCATAGCGCGGAGGAGTGCGCCCGCGTCGCCATGAACCAACTTGTCAAACTGCTAAAACTCGACGTGGTCTTCTACCCCGCCGAACACGGCACGCTCGGCAAGGCGCTCTATGAGTCCGCTGGCACCGAAAACCGATCCGCGTCGCTGCTCACCGACTACGAGCGCGCCGTTGCAACCTGGACCTTCACCAACAACAAGCGCGCGGGCGCAAGCACGCGGACCCTGCCTGAGGCGCGCTGTCTCTACCTCGCGGTTCGCACCGGCGACAAAGTATTCGGTGTCATCGGCATCGACCTGGAGGGGCGCGAGATCGAAGCCTTCGAGCATTCAATCGTCCTATCTATCGTAGGCGAATGCGCCTTGGCGCTCGAAAGCGACCGGGCGGCGCAAGAGCGCGAAGAGGCTGCGGTCTTGGCGAAAAACGAGCAGCTGCGCGCCAACCTTTTGCGCTCCATCGGACACGATTTGAGGACACCCCTCACGGCTATATCCGGATCTGCGGCAATCCTTCGGAAGAGCGACGAGAAGCTCAGCCTCGAACAACGCTGCGATCTTGCCGATGCCATCTACGACGACTCCCTCTGGCTTATCGATACCGTGGAGAACCTCCTCGCCATCACACGCGTCGAGGATGGCACCATTTGCCTCAACTTCACATCCGAGCTCATCGACGAGGTCATCGAGGCCGCCCTCAGCCATGTCGCCCAAGCATCGCATGGACGTACCGTCACCATCGAGCACACTGACGACATCCTGCTGGTACGCATCGACGTCCATCTCATCATGCAGGTGCTTACGAATCTCATCATGAACGCCTTCAAATACACGCCCGAGGACTCGACTGTCACCATCAGCGCACGTCGCGAGGGTGCGTTCGTCGTGGTGGACGTCGCAGACGATGGGCCGGGTGTGGCAGACTGCGACAAGCCTCATATCTTTGAGCGCTTCTTCACCTCACGCAATACGCGGCCCGTGGATTCGCGTCGAAGCATCGGCCTTGGGCTGTCGCTCTGCCGCTCCATCGTGGAGGCGCATGGCGGCGTCATCGAAGCTCGCGACAACCACCCCCATGGGGCCGTCTTCCGTTTTACCCTGCCCGCCGAGGAGATCGAGATTCATGAATAATGCCGCTAAGCCACGCATCCTCCTGGTCGAAGATGACCTGACCGTTCAAAACCTCGTTTCGACCGCGCTTGACCTCCACGGCTATGTCGTGAGCAAGGTTTGCAACGGCCAGGCCGCCATCATGGATGCGGTGTCGCACGGCCCCAGCCTCATCATGCTCGACCTCGGCCTTCCCGACATTGACGGTATCGAGGTCATCACGAAGATCCGAAGCTGGTCGGCAGTCCCCATTATCGTCATTTCGGCGCGCACCGAAGATTCCGACAAGATTGCAGCACTTGACGCAGGGGCAGACGACTACCTCACCAAGCCCTTTTCTGTGGATGAGTTGCTCGCGCGCGTCCGTGCGAATTTGAGGCGCTCCTCGATGGCGTCAAGCGAGTCGACAGAAGCGAGCACGTTCGACAACGGTCCGCTGCATATCGACTACGCCGCGGGATACGCGACGAAAGACGGACGCGAGCTCTCGCTCACCCCAACCGAGTACAAATTACTCGTCCTTCTGGCGAAAAACGTCGACAAGGTGCTCACCCACACCTTCATCACCCGCGAGATATGGGGCACGAGCTGGGACAGCGATCTGGCGAGCCTGCGCGTGTTCATGCGCACCCTGCGCAAGAAGATCGAGTCAGACCCCTCTCACCCCAAGATGATTCAGACGCACATGGGTGTCGGGTACCGCATGCAGCGTCTCTAGCCCACCCCACAAAAAGTTGCGGTGGAATACGGAGTAGATAAGGCCTTTGACAGCCAAAACAGTCCGTATTTCACCGCAACTGATTTAACGATACCCCAAAATTACTCTTCAACTCGCCGCGCTCTCCCCCAAATGTACAAAGCGCCCCGCGGGCGGATGCTCGCAGGGCGTCTGGATGACGGGCCTTACTTGATACCGCGGCCCAAGTCTTCGGCGATTTTGTCTACGCCCTTAAGTGCGGCGCAGGTCTTTTTGTTGGAGCAATGTCCTGTGCAAACGCCACCTTGAGCGCAGTCGGCGCAGGTGCCCTTGCGATAAATGCGCACGCACACGGCGACAAACGCAATGCCGATAACAGCCAGTACAACAATATCGATAGGTGCCATAGCAAGCCTCCTCTAGTTAACCACCACTTACTTTACCCCATTCTCCACCCTCCAAAAAGGGACAGGTTTATTTTGGTCGGTTTTATCTGCGGAAACGCCACATCTCCCCCACCAAAAAGCCCGAGTGTCGCTGGGACACTCGGGCTCGTGGAAAGGGGTTAATCCTTATTCGGATTTAAGCGGAAACTGCGGCGGAAGCAGTGTTGGTCTCGTCCTCGTCGGTCCAAGCGTGCTTGGGCATGGGACGGAAGATCTGGAAGAGTATCGCAACCAGCAGCACAATGGCCACAACCGTCCAGATACCAAACTGTCCCAACACAAACAGGTTGTAGAACTGGTTGATGAACAGGCCGATTACCCAAGCAAAGGCGCACTCGTAGCCGATGGCAATCGCGGTCCACTTGCCGGAGTCCATCTGGTTGCGGATGGTGCCCATAGCGGCAAAGCACGGAGCGCACAGCAGGTTGAACGCGCCAAAGGCAACGCAAGCGCCCATAGTCGGGAACATGCCGGCAAACGCGGTCCACAGGCTCGGGTCGGTCTCGCCCGCGTCGGCGACGGACAGCAGCGAGCCGGCGGTGGCAACGACGTTCTCCTTAGCCACAAGGCCCGAGACGGTCAGCGCGGTTGCCTGCCAGGTGCTAAAGCCGAGCGGGGCGAAGATCCAGGCGACCAGGTTGCCCAGCATGGCAAGCACGGAGTAGTCCATGAACTCCTCGGGGATGCCGTCCATCGCAGGCAGGAAGCCAAAGGAACCGTTGTAGCTACCAAAGTTAGACAGGAACCAAACCACGACAGTGGACGCGAAGATGACCGTGCCGGCCTTCTTGATAAAGGCCCAGCAGCGCTCCCACACGTGCAGCGCCCAAGAGCGGATCGCCGGGAAGTGATAGGCAGGAAGCTCCATGACAAACGGGGTCGGGCGGCCGGCGAAGAGCTTGGTCTTCTTGAGCATGAGGCCCGAGGCGATGACGGCAAAGACGCCCAGGAAGTAGAAGAGCGGGCTGATCCACGCGGCGGTGGTGGAAGAATCGCCGATGATGGAACCCATGAGCAGGGCGATGATCGGCAACTTGGCACCACAAGGAATGAACGTGGTGGTCATGACCGTCATGCGGCGGTCCTTCTCGTTCTCGATGGTCTTGGTGGCCATGACGCCGGGGACGCCGCAGCCCGAGGACACGAGCATGGGGATAAAGGACTTACCGGACAGGCCAAAGCGGCGGAACACGCGGTCCATGATGAAGGCGACGCGGGCCATATAGCCGCAGTCCTCCAGGAAGGACAGCATCACAAAGAGCAGGAACATCTGCGGCACAAAGCCGAAGATGGCACCCAGACCGCCGACGATGCCGTCGCAGACCAGCGAATCGACCAGACCGCCGTCCTCAGTGCCGCCCGCCACGAGGGCATCGTGCACCACGGTGGTGATACCCGGGACATAGGGGCCGTACTGCGCCGGGTCAACCGAGTCGGCATCGTCGCCCGCAGCCTCGACGGCTGCATCGTAGGCGTCGCGGCCCTGACCGAGCACATACCAACCGTCGGTGCCGAAGAGCTGATCGTTGGTGAAGTCGGTCACCGTGCCGCCCAAGGTAGAAACGGCGATGTAGTACACGCAGAACATGATGACCACAAAGATCGGCAGGCCCAGGATACGGTTGGTAACCACGCGGTCGATCTTCTCGGAAGTGCTCATCTTGGCCGGAGCCTTGGTAAGGCACTCGTCGATGATGTGGGCAATCACGCCATAGCGCTCGCCGGTGATGATGGACTCGGCATCGTCGTCGCAATCCTGCTCGCACTGGGCGACCAGCTGCTCGACGCGAGCGGCCTTCTCCTTGGTGAGGTTGATGAGCTTGCAGGCGTCCGTATCGCGCTCGAACAGCTTGACAGCGTAGTAGCGACGCTTGTTGGCGGGAACGCTCGCCGGCAGGTTGTTTTCGATGTGACCCAGAACGTCCTCGATGGAGGAATCGAACTTGTGCTCCGGCACCTGGCCCTTGGAAGCAGCAGACTTCTTGACCTGCTCGAACAGCTCCTTGATACCCTTGTTTTTAAGGGCCGAGATCATCATGACCGGGCAACCGAGCTTCTTGGACAGCTTGTCGGTGTCGATCTTGTCGCCGTTCTTCTCCACGAGGTCGGCCATGTTGAGGGCCACGACCACGGGCAGGCCGGTCTCGATGACCTGAAGTGCCAGGTACAGATTGCGCTCAAGGTTGGTCGCGTCGACAACCTGGACGACCACATCGGGCTCGCCGCTCATGAGGTAATCGCGCGAGCACTGCTCCTCGGGGCTGTAGGGGGAAAGCGAGTAGATGCCGGGGAGGTCCGTAATCGTGACGTTCTTGTCACTCAGGAGCTTGGCTTCCTTTTTCTCAACCGTGACGCCGGGCCAGTTGCCAACGTAGCCGTTGGCGCCGGTGATCAGGTTGAAAAGCGTGGTCTTGCCGCAGTTGGGGTTACCCGCCAGCGCGACATGGATCTGAGAATCCGCCATTCAATCCTTCTTCCTTGTGTGCCCGCGCTGCTTTCTCCGCACGGGCTGGATAATGTGCTTCAACATTGCAAATTTAAGTTAGAAAAACCTAACTTTATCTGCATAAATAGTTGCCGCGGGCCCTTACTGGACCTCGACGACGGCAGCCTCCTCCTTGCGGATGGAAAGCTCGTAGCCGCGCACGTTGATCTCGACCGGATCTCCGAGCGGTGCAACCTTAACGACCTTGAACGAAGTGCCCTTGATGAGGCCCAGGTCCATAAGGTGACGGCGAAGCGCGCCCTCGCCGTGAAGCTTGACGATGGTAGAGCTCTCGCCCACCTTAACGTCACCCAACGTCTTCATATTCTTTTCCCCCTTTCAGCTTTAATGAAATGCTGCGAACTAACCGACGGTCATGATGTGCATGGCGACCTTGGTATCGATACCAAAGCGTGCGCCCAGCACGGTGACGATGATATTGGCACCACTCGAGCTCACCACGTGAACCTCACTGCCCTCGACAAAGCCGAGGTCCTTGAGGTGGTGCTTCATGTCCTCATTGCCCTTTACACGAGACACGTGCACGGTTTCGCCCGCTTTCACCATCGAAAGCGGCATGGCCGGCATCTGCGGTCCGCAAGACATGAGTGTGCTCCTAACGTCAGTTCGTCCTCAACATCGACGCAGCAAAAGTTAACCACGTCTATGTTCGCTACAGTAAACTAGCACGTGGTTAACTTTTTGGAAAGGGTCCCTATTCAGTTTTCGAAAAAGTTTCCCATATGAAACAGGTGTGACAAGGGGACAGCCCCTTTGTCACATTGTTGCGTTTAGAGGGAGAGGTTTCTGATCGACGTGACACACGAGGCCTCGTCTACGCCCGAAATGCGGAAGATGATGTCCTCGCCGCACTCGCCGTAGAGAGCCATGAGCCCCATTACATCGCGGCCGTCGGTATGGCGATCGCCGATGCTGACCGATACGTTGCTACGATGCTTGGCAATTATGTCATAGAGCAGCGCAACCGGGCGGGCATGCAGTCCCAACGGATCTTTAATCGTCTTTGTAAACTCGACCATGTCCCCTCCCACGGCATCGCACATTCGGCCGGCAAACCCAGCCACGTGGTAGTTATTGTAGCGTTAGATGCTTGTCGAGAGCTCCTCTGAACACCTCGTGGGCAAAAAGTGGCAAATATGAGTACTGTCACCAATTTAGTAGCAGCAAAATCGAGAGCAAATTGCCTCCTTTGAGCGATTCGAAGAGGTTGAAAGCCGTCAAACGCCCTTTAAAGGGGGTTATATAAATTGATTTTGAGCCCGTTTTTGCTCAGAACAGGCCGAAAAATATGACACCTCTTTTGCAACAGTACTCATATTTGGCATTTTTTGACCACGGGGTCCAAAACCATGCCCCAAAACACAAAAGGAGGGGCCTCGTAAGGCCCCTCCTTAGGAAAGGGAATCGATTTATTCCACAGCTGTAGATTAATCCTAGCCGCTACTCCATCATGTCGAGGACGGAAGGGCGCAGCTCGCTCTCGGCGGCCTCGGGATCGGTCTCGCGCAGGCGGTTGATATAGCGGTTGTACCACATCACGGCAAGGCCCAGGAAGACAACCACACCGCCAACGTTGTAGACCAGCGTCAGCCACAGCGGCTGATCGAGCGGGATGGTGCCGCAGACAAGCACAAAGCAGAAGACCACAAGCAGGAATGCGGCAACGACCAGACCAAAGCTGCGCGAGCCCATGCGGAAGTCACGGGGAGCGGCGTCGAAGTTCTTGCGCAGCATAAAGTAGGCAAGCAGGATCAGCAGCGGCGGGAGCAGAGCAGTGGCAGCCGTCATGTTGGTGACGATCATGAGCAGGTCGTCGAGGTTACCAGATCCCAAGGCCGGGATGATCAGGATGGGGACGACGATGGCGAACTGCAGCCAAGCGGCGCGGGCGGGAATGCCGTGCTCGTTGAGCTCGACGATCTTGCTACCAAAGACGCCCTTGGGGATCTCGGTGAAGAAGACCTTGATGGGAGCAGAGGTCCACATCATGAGGGAGCCCAGCGTGGCAGCGAGAAGGATCAGGCCAATGACGCGCGTGGACACTTCCATGGGAATGCCAAAGTGGGCAAAGACAGCGCCGAATACGTCGAAGATACCGGTGGAGATGGCAACACCGCCCTCGGGAATGAACAGGTTGACCAGCAGCGAAGCACCTGCGTACAGAAGGCCGATGGTCAGGCCGGCGATAACGACGGTGCGCACGAAGGCCTTGACGCCGCCCTTAAGGTCGTTAAGGAACACGCCGACAGACTCAGCGCCGCCAACGCCCTGGATGATCCAGGCAAGCGTACCGAAGAAGCCCCACATAGTTGCGAAGTTGCTCATGTCGGGAGCCATGTTAGCGGGGGTAGGAGCCGTAGCGAACTCGACGCCGCCAAAGGCAGCAGCCAGGGACAGCAAGATGAACACGGCAGTCAGGCCGAGAGCCGCGGTCGAGCCGAAGGAGGAAATGGAGCCGATCCACTTAGCGCCCTTGGTCGAAACCCACGTGGCGATAGCAAAGACGACGATCTCGATAATGGTGATCCACAGCTGCGAGAGCTCGGCATTGGCACCAAAGAACACGTAGCTCGCGTAAATGATGACGTTGGGCAGGACGGACGCAAAGTAGAACAGGTTAACGAACCAGTAGCTAAATGCCGTCAGGAACGCCCAGCGACCACCCATCGAGGTCTTAACCCATGCGTACACGCCAGACTCGGAGTCCCTGTTGAGGCCGACGAACTCAGCGGTAACCAGGGTATAGGGGACAAAGTACAAAAGCGTGGCGAAGAAGAACGACGGCGCAGCTGCCAAGCCGATGGCCGCGTTGTTGTTGATGATGTTCTTGATACCGAACACGGCGGCGACCGTCATGCCCAGCAGAGCGAACGAACCGATCGTTCCTCGTTTTTCAGAGCTCATAAGCCCTCCCAATCATCCGTTATATCTCATCTAAAACCGTCCGGACTGCAAGCGCAATCGTGGACGACGCACCTGCTAAGGGGAATGGGGAAAAGGGAGTCAACAAAGCCATCCCCCTTAACGGCGCGAAGCAAACGTCCAAACGGACGAATACTACTTGTTGGGGAAGGAATAACCTTCAACCGTCACGTGCAGTACCACGACGCGGGGATCCGCGACATCGGCCACGACACGGTAGGCCTCGTCGATCTCGACGACGGCAACGCCGCCGGCGGGAATCGTCACGGTCTCCCCCGTACCCTCAAAGCGCTCGCGATCGTCGATATCGCTGTAGGCGCGCGTGCGGGTAAGATCCGTCTTGGAAGCCACCTCGACAGTCAGGTCGCCGTCGAGCGGGGCGAGCACGGCATGGTAGCGACGGTGACCGACCAGGTCGGCGGTAGCCGCCTCGTGGGCGTTCACCCACCAGTACACCAACGAGTCGCCGATGGAGTACGCCACGTCGTGCTGCAGGTCGGCAACGCCATCGAGCGCCTGACCGGTGCGCATCCACTTCTTGACAGACTTCATCTGAGCGTCGAAATCGGCGCGCGAGTTAAAGACATGCATGACTTATGCCTCCTTAATGGGTGCCAGCGCCTGAGCCAGATCGGCAGACGTCAGCGGTCGCAGGGACACCTCAAAGCTGAAGCTCTCAAAACGGGTGCGGTAGGAATCGAGTACCTCGGAACCCCAAGAGTTCGAGCCAAGGCCGAGCAGCTGGTCGTTGATGTTGACCGTGACCGTATCGCCCTTGACAAGGTCGTAGACGTGCTTGGCGTTATCGATTGCCTCGCAGCTATAGGGCCATGCCGAGAACGAGAACGGGTTGGAGGCGGCATCAGCCGGACGAGTCACCAACACGCCGTCACCGTGACTGGAGCGCAGGGCAACCCAGCGGGTACCCTCACGGTTGGCGCAGTCCTGAGGCATAACGTAGGGCGTAAACATGTCGTCGACCGTAGTGCGGTAATGACCGACCGGGTTGGCGCGCAGCGAGTCCGGATAGTTCTCGCCCGGGCCGTGGCCATACCACTCGACGGCACGATTGCAACCGGGGACCTCGAAGGAGATGCCGATGCGCGGGATGATATCCGAGTAATCGCCGTAGGGCTCGCCGGAAACCTTGAGGTCGACGCGACCGCTCGGAAGCACGGTGTAGACGAGCTCGACGCGCATGCCGAACGCGCGGACGGGAGGAGCGATACGCTGGCTCACGGTAACGACGACCGCATTGCCGTCCTGCTTCCAAGAAACCTTGCGGGTAGACGTCTGCATCACATCGATGAAGTTGTCCTTCCACAGGGAGTCATACTCCTGAGCGTGGTTGTCGACGAGCGGATGCCAAAAACCAACCTGGGGACCAGAGGCCATTACGTCGCGGCCGGATGCCTTCCACTCGCTCACGGTACCGTTGACTTTGCTGAAGGTCAGCTCGCCGTTGAGGGAGTGAATGCGGATCTCCTGCTCGGTCTCCTCGACCGTAAGCTCAGGACGAGCGGGGGCGGCGATGGCCGGCGCCGGATGGTTTGCGATGGCAAACTGGCTTGCGCCCAGCTGGAACATCGGCTCGCACCAGGCGTGAGCCGCCATGGTGTAGGCGCACACGGTCAGCAGGGTCTCGCCTACCGCGGCCTCGCGAATCACCAGTGGCAGCTGGACGGATTCGCCGGGAGCCACCGCGCCGGGCATAAGCGTCTTGCGGCACACTACATCGCCGTCTACCAGGGTCTCCGCCGACAGGCAGACATCCTCGAGGGTAGTAAACCAGCGCTTGTTCGTGACGGTCAGCTCGCCCGCCTCGGTGTCATAAGCCATGCGAACCGGGCAGATGACCTGGCCATACTCAGTGAGGCCCGGGCTCGGCTGCTGCCAAGGGAACACCATGCCATCGATGCAGAAGTTGCTGTTGTTGGGGTAATCGCCGTTGTCGCCACCATACATATCGTAAGCAACGCCGTCCTCGGTCACAGCAGCCAAACCGTGGTCGCACCATTCCCAGATAAACTGGCCTTGGATGCAATCCCAGCGATCGAAGACCTCCTGGTACTCGGACAGGCCTCCGGGGCCATTGCCCATGGAGTGGCCGTACTCGCAGTTGATGCGCGGCTTGGGGAACGGATGCTCACCAAAGTCGTTCATCTGCGACACACGGGAGTACATCGTGGAAATGACGTCGACGGTATCGGCGTTGCGGTCCTCCTCGTAATGGACCGGACGATCATCGAGCTCGTGAGCCTTGGCGTACATCGCGCGGATGTTGCAGCCATAGCCGCTCTCGTTGCCCATCGACCACATAATGATGCAGGCGTGGTTGCGCTCCTGCATCACCAGGCGCTCAATGCGGTCGACGTAGGCCGCCTCCCATGCCGGGTCGTCGGTGACCAGGGCGATATTGCCGATATTCTCGAAGCCGTGACTCTCCATATCGGTCTCGGCGACCAGCATGATGCCATACTCATCGCACAGCTCGTAGAAGCGCGGGTCATTGGCATAGTGAGAGGTGCGCACCGCGTTGATGTTGTGTCGCTTCATGAGCTCCAGGTCACGGCGCATGCGATCGAGGCCCACGGCGCGGCCCTTGTGATCGTCGTGATCGTGGCGGTTGACGCCATGCATCTTAAAGTAGGTGCCGTTGAGGTAGATATGATTGCCCTCGACCGTCACCTCGGCAAGGCCCTGGCGATGCGGAACGTACTCGCTGACCTCGTCACCGTCGTAGACCTCAAACGTAAGGTCATAGAGGAAGGGGTCCTCGGGGTTCCAGAAGTGGGCATCGGCAACGCTGCACTCGGCATGGCCGTCGACACACTCGCCCGTAGCGACCACGTTCTCGCCATCGCTGAGCGTAAACACGACGCGGGTAGCGCCCTCGGCCACCGTATCGAGCGTGATCAGAGCGGCATCGCCCTCGCGGTGCGTGCGGAACCTAAAGTCGACCAGGTGCGCGGCGGGACGCTGCATAAGGTACACATCGCGGAAGATGCCCGAAGCCCACCACATGTCCTGATCCTCGATATAGCTGCCATCGCTGTACTGCAGGACCTTGACCGCAAACAGGTTGTCGCCCTCGACGAGCGCGTCGGTCACGTCGAACTCGGCGGACAGACGCGAGCCCTTGGTCATGCCGATAAACTGGCCGTTGACGTACAGCTCGCCATAGCTCTCGATGCCGTCGAAGCGAATGATCTCGCGGGCGCCGGCAGGAACGGCGGGAAGGTTGACGATGCGCTGGTAGACGCCCGTGGGGTCGTCGGAGGGAACGAACGGCTGATCCACCGGAAACGGGAAACCCTCGTCGGTATAGGCAAGGTTGCCATAGCCGTCTACCTGCCACAGGTGCGGAACCTCCACGTGATCCCACTCAGACTTGTACGTGGAGAGCTCCTCGTTGGAGACGGCAGCAGGCCCCTCAAAGAGGCGGAACTGCCACGAGCCAGACAGCTGGACAAACCCGCGCGACAGCTCGCGGCTGTACGTAGCAGCGAGATCGGCGGTCTCATAACCCATAAAGTACGCATGGGGTGCCAGGCGGTTCCTGTGGGTGAGCGCTTGGTTTTCCCAATCGTTAATGGCGTCCATGGTGATGCTCCTTCGTCATCGTAGTGATTCTTGTGCAACCGGTTGTCCTTATCTTACGGGCGATGCAAAAAACTGTGCAACCGGTTGTCCGCTGAACGGTCGATTTGGCCGGATTAACGGTGCAACCGGTTGTACAACCGCGACACTTATGTCACCCTGAATATCGAAACTCAACGCAAAACATCGTTCTTAAGCTCGTAGGCAACCGCCACGCCCGCTGATATCTCACCCACACGAGACGTATTCGATTGCGGCTTGGTTGCAAAACGACACCTGTCACCGGATATCATGAACGCTGTTCAGGTGCACTATAGTAAGCTGTATCCGCACCAGCCCGTATCAGTGACAACATCGACCGCATTTTCCAGGAGACGCCATGACCCAGCCAGTTCGCACCGCACCTACGCTTGCCGAGGTTGCCGCAGCTGCCGGCGTGTCGCGCTCCACGGCATCGCGCGCCCTCAACGATTCGCCCCGCATTAGCGAGGAAACCAAAAAGCGCGTCCGTGCGGCGGCCAAGAAAGTCAATTTTGTCCCCAACGCTCGCGGCCGAGCGCTCGCTGTCGGGCGCACGGAAATCATCGCCGTGCTCGTGACCGAGCCCCTGAGTGAGCTCTTCAGCGACCCCACCTATAGCGAATTTTTGAGCGGCATTACCGAGGAACTGTCGGAGTCGTCCTATCTGCCCGTTATCTTGCAGGCGTCTTCTACGCATGAGCGCAACCGCGCACGCGAGCACTTTGAGCGCCGCTCGTTCGACGCCGTGATCGACGTCTCCCCTTACAAGGGCAGCGAGCTGCTCGAGGTGCTGCGCGAGCTGGGCGTACCCACCGTGTTGTGCGGCCAGCTCGAGGGCCACCCCTATCGCGATGTGTTCTCGACAGTCTACTCTGACGACGAAGAGGGTGGACGCTTTGCGGCACTCGCTATGAAAGATCGCGGGCGCAAAGATATCGTCGCCGTGTTGGGACCGCAAGACAACCCCGCTGTTGTCGACCGCCTGCGCGGCTACCGCACCGTCCTGGGCGAAGACCTCCCAGGCGCAAACGTTATCTATACCGGCTGGAACAGCGGAGACGGCTATCAGGCCATGCACCAGATCCTCGCGCGCGAGATTGCTTTCGATGGCGTGCTCTGCGGATCGGACCGTATCGCGGCTGGCGTCATCACCGCACTCAACGAGGCAGGCCTATCCGTTCCGGCGGACGTTTCTGTCGTCGGCTTCGACGATCACGAGATTGCGGCGCGCTGCGTCCCCGCACTCACGACCGTCCGCCAGCCCCTGCGCGAAGAAGGCCACATGGCCGCCAACATTGCACTCGACATGATCAAGGGCGCCGAGCCCACCACCTCCGTGATGCACATGCAGCTCGTTCAGAGAGACTCGCTGTAGGAAACTGGGCCGGGCTTTTCGCCAGACAGTTGTTGCGGAAAGCCTGCCCCGTTTTGAGCGCTCATTCTGGGGCACAGTTTCCGTTAGACCGCTCAAGCGAAAACTGTGTCCCATTATTTGGCTGAATTCTGGGCCGCGGTTTCCCAAGGGGCCCTGTTTGGGAAACTGCGACCCGTTTTGGACGCAAATTCCGGGTCGCACTTTCCGCGACGCCTGGTCACCCCATGCCATCACAACCTCGGCGCATAAAAAACGAGGGAAGGCACACGTCCTTCCCTCGTTGCAAGCAATATGTAGCCGCTTGCCTACATCAGGCGCAGGCTGACGTCCTTGAGCTGGGCGCCAGAAACGGCACTCGGGGCGCCCGACATGAGGTCGGAGCCACTGGCCGTCTTGGGGAACGCCATGACGTCGCGGATGGAGTCGGAGCCGGTGAGCAGCATGCACACGCGGTCCAGGCCCAGAGCGAAACCGCCCATCGGGGGCGCACCAAACTTGAGGGCCTCCATGAGGAAGCCGAACTGAGACTCGGCGCGCTCCTCGGTAAAGCCCAGGAGCTTGAGCATGGACATCTGCATCTCGGCGTTGTGGATACGCATACCGCCGCCGCCGGCCTCAAAGCCGTCCATGACAAAGTCGTAGGTGCACGAACCGGCTGCCAACGGATCGGCCTCGATCTTGGCGATGTCGGTCTCGGTCGGCAGGGTAAAGGGCTGGTGCTCGGCAGCATAGGCCTTGCGGTCCTCGTCCCAGTGGAACAGCGGGAAGTTGACGACCCACAGGAAGTCGTGGCCCTCGCGCTTGATCTCGAGCGCGTTGGCCATATGGGAGCGCATGCCACCCAGGATCTCGTCGGAGAGCAGGCGCGGACCGGCGGCGAACATCACCAGGTCGCCGGGCTCGACGTCCATGCGCTCGCGCAGAGCCGCCATCTCCTCGTCCGAGAAGAACTTGACGATGGGGCTGTTGATGGAGCCGTCCTCGCGGAAGGCAATCCAGGCCAAGCCCTTGGCGCCAAACGTGGAGGCCACGCCGGCGAGCTTATCGATCTTGGCGCGGGCCCAGGCACCGGCGCCCTTGGCGTTGATGGCCTTGACGACGGAACCCTCCTCGTTTGCGGCAGTCGCAAAGACCTTGAACTTGGAGTTGGCAAAGATATCGGTCAGGTCGACCAAGTGCATGCCATAGCGGGTATCGGGCTTGTCGGAGCCATAGGTGTCCATGGCCTCCCAGTAGTTCATGCGACGCAGCGGCGTGGGCATCTCGACACCCATGCGGCCGAAAGCATCGGCAAGAACCTCTTCGAGCGCGCTCATGACATCGTTCTGGTCCACAAAGGACATCTCGATATCGACCTGGGTGAACTCGGGCTGACGGTCGGCGCGCAGGTCCTCGTCGCGGAAGCACTTGGCAACCTGGTAGTAGCGCTCGACGCCACCGACCATAAGCAGCTGCTTCAGAAGCTGCGGAGACTGCGGCAGCGCGTAGAAGTTACCCGGCTGGATGCGGCTGGGGACGATGAAGTCGCGGGCGCCCTCGGGCGTGGACTTGAACAGGGAGGGCGTCTCGACCTCCATGAACTCACGGTTGTGCAGCGCCTCGCGAATGGCAAAGGTGAAGTCGGAGCGCAGCTTGAGGTTGGCCATCATCTCGGGACGACGGAGGTCCAGATAGCGATAGCGCAGGCGGGTGTCCTCGCTGGTCTCGATGCCGTCCTCGATCTGGAACGGTGGGGTGACGGACGTGTTGAGCACCTCGGCGTGGTCGGTCAGGACCTCGATCTCGCCGGTCGCGAGCTTGGTGTTGGTGGTCTCCTCGCCACGAGCGCGCACGACGCCGTGGATCTTGATGGGCCACTCGGGACGCATGGTCTCGGCGATCTTAAAGGCGTCGCCGTCAGAGTGCTCGGGGTCGAAGGTGAGCTGCGTGATGCCCTCGCGGTCACGAAGGTCGCAGAAAATAAGGCCGCCGTGGTCACGGCGACGGCTCACCCAACCGGTGAGGGTGACCTCTTCGCCCACGTTCTCGCGGCGAAGCTCGCCGCAGGTACGGGTGTGCATGGAATGCTCGTCGATGGGACGGGTCTGGCTCATACCAGTGATCCTCCTTTATGGATCTGTGCCGCCCCGTGTCGTTCCGGGCGGCGTCGTACAGATTTGCCCAGCCTGCGTAAACCGCGCAGCCAGACATGGCGTTCTATCTTATCGCACCTGTGTCGATGTGCCGCGAAAAAGTAGCTCCTGCCCAAAGACTTGACGGAGACGAAACAATTGGCGCACCGCAGTCGTCGCCGAGGCACGCCGCGTGCGACAATGTGCCCCAATACAACCGCGCTCGGAAAGGCCCGCCATGACTGCACGCCTCATCGTTATGGATATCGACTCCACCCTCATCAACCAGGAGGTCATCGACCTGTTGGGCGAGGAGGCCGGCGTGGGCGAGCAAGTGGCGCAGATCACCGAGCGCGCCATGCGCGGCGAGCTTGACTTTAAGCAAGCGCTCGAGGAGCGCGTGGGGCTGCTTGCCGGTCTGGACGAGAGCGTGTTCGAGCGCACCATTAAGCGCGTGACGTTTACCCCTGGCGCGCTGGAGCTTGTGCGCTCGGCGCACAGCAAGGGCTGGAAGGTCGGCGTCGTGAGTGGCGGCTTCCACGAGGTCGCCGACAAGATCGTGGCCGCCGCGGGCATCGACTTTTGCCTGGCTAACCGCCTGGAAGTCGTAGACGGCAAGCTCACCGGCAAGCTGGCGGCAGACATCGTGACCAAGGAGTCCAAGCTCATCCAGATGCTGGATTGGGCAGTTGAGTGCGGTGTCGATATGGCCCATACCGTGGCGATCGGCGACGGCGCCAACGACATCCCCATGATTCAGGCCGCGGGCACGGGCATCGCATTTTGCGCCAAGCCCAAGACGCGCGAGGCCGCCCCGTTTACCATCGACGAGCGCAACCTGATGCTCGCTATGGACATCATCCTGCGTGACTAGTCGATCCGTCTAACAACTGAATCAGTCTGTCCTATAGTTTCCGAACAATTTTGTCTTAGTGTTCGGAAACATACCCTTTGAGTGCTAGACTTTGCGCCGTCGAAGGGAACATATATGGATAAGCGAGATCTTGAGCAGTTGCTGAGCGATGTTGCCGGCGGGGCAGTCACCCCTGCCGACGCCCTCACGCGCATCCAGACGGCTCCGACCGCCGATTTGGGCTTTGCGCAGCTCGATCTTTCACGCGGAGTACGCCAAGGAGCCGGCGAAGTTGTCTACGGCGCCGGCAAAACCGCCGAGCAAATTGCCGCCATTATCGAAGCGCTGCGCGATGCCGGCCAGGAGCGCATCCTGGTCACGCGCCTGGATGCCGAAAAGGCAGCCCGTACCTCGGAGCTCCTCGGCAACGACATCGACCTGGGATATGTCCCGAACGCACAGCTCGCCCTCGTGGGCGGCAAGCCCTCCGCTACCGGAAACGGATGCATCGTTGTCGCCTGCGCCGGCACGAGCGACCTGCCCGTCGCCGAGGAAGCCGCATTGACGGCCGAGTTCTATGGCAACGAGGTCGACCGCCTCTACGACGTGGGTGTCGCCGGCCTGCACCGCCTGCTCGCGCATGCCGAGGAACTTGCTCAGGCGCAGGTGGTCATCGCCATCGCCGGCATGGAGGGCGCCCTGGCGAGCGTTATCGGCGGCCTGGTGAGCTGTCCGGTCATCGCCGTTCCCACTAGCGTGGGCTACGGCGCAAATTTTGGAGGCGTAGCCGCGCTGCTCGCCATGCTCAACTCCTGCGCCAGCGGCGTTTCGGTCGTCAATATCGACAACGGCTTTGGTGCCGCCTACCAGGCAAGTCTTATCAATCATCTGAGCGCCGGCACATCCTGCGCCCGTTAAGGAGCATTCCATGTCTAACCATCAGCACACGCTTATCATCGACGGCACCTCGGGCATCAGCGGCGACATGACCGTCGCGGCCCTGCTCGACCTGGGCGCCAGCGAGGAGCACCTGCGCGAACAGCTCGCCACGCTGCCGGTCGACGGCTTTACGATTGCCGTCACGCGTACAAACAAGCATGGCATCGACGCCTGCGATTTCGACGTCCAGCTGGCAGAGGAGCTCGAGAACCACGATCACGATATGGCCTGGCTCTACGGCAACGAAGCAGCTGTCGAGCATATGCATGAGCATGAGCATGAGCACCACCATCATGACCATGACGAGCACGAACACGAACACTGCCACGAGCATGACCATGAGGCTCACGGTCATGGCCACGAGGGTCACCATCACGCCCACCACCATCACCACCGTTCTTTGGCGGACGTCACCGCCATCATCGATGGCTCGCAGCTGAGCGATGGCGCCAAGCGTCGTGCGCTCGCCATCTTTACCGCGCTCGCCGCCGCCGAGGCCAAGGCACACGGCAAAACGCCAGAGACCGTCATGTTCCACGAGGTGGGCGCCGTCGACTCTATCGTCGACGTCTGCTCTGTCGCCATCTGCCTCGATGACCTGGATATTGAGGACATCGTGGTTGAGTCGCTCTCCGAGGGTCACGGTACCATCCACTGTGCCCACGGCCTCATGCCCATTCCCGTCCCCGCCGTCGTCAACCTGTGCCAGGCAGGCAATATCGCCCTCACGCCCGCACCGGTCGCCGGCGAGCTCGTGACGCCCACGGGCGCCGCCATCGTCGCCGCACTGCGCACGTCCGAACACCTGCCGGCCCGCTACCGCATCGAGGCCGTCGGCTACGGCGCCGGTAAGCGCCCCTACGAGGGTTGCTCCGGTACGCTTCGCTGCCTGCTCGTTCACGCGGACGCATAGCCATGGATGCTCGCAAGGCAAAAAGCCGCGCTGCCATCGTTGCGGCGTTCTCCGAGCTGCTGCGCGAAGAGGACTACGGCAAGATCACCGTCGGCGACATTATCGCTCGCGCCCATGTGGGTCGGGCCACGTTCTACGGCCTCTTCAAAAGCAAAGATGACCTACTGTCCGAACTCGTGAGCGACATCTGCACCCACGCCCTCGACGACGATGGCACACCGCTCGACGACCCACTCGTGCAGGTCGAGCATATTCTCAACAATCTATGGGAACGTCGCCAGGGCGTCCGAGCGCTGGTAGCCGGCGCCGGCTCACGCGTCTTCGCCGACTGCTTACGCAAGACCATCATGTCACGAGCAACCGAAACCGTCCCTACCGACCCAAACGGCCCCGCCGCCACCATGGACCGAAGCTTCCTACTACACCACATAGCCTCAAGCTTCGTAGGAATGGTCCAATGGTGGGCTTGGCACAACTTCCAAGCAGATAAGGCCGAAGTAGCCAAAGACTACCTATCAGCCATTAAGCCTCTCTTCAGCTAAGTAAGCCCCCATCCCAAAGCGCCATCCCTGCAAAGCGCCCATCCCTTCCCCAAGTCACGTTTTCTTGTAAGGGCACCCAAAAACAAAGCGCCCCTCCCATCCATATTCAGATATATATGTTGGGTTGCTTGTTCCAACGCGACTAAGATCCCGCAGCTGGCCGCATGGGGTAACTTCCCAGCGCATTCCGCAGGACGAAAGAACCCCCGCCGCACGATTGAACTGCCTCCCATTTCTTGGACACAAGAAATGGGAGGCTTTTTTATGGCTGGAAACGCTTTGTACGACGTCGGGATGAGACTGCGAGCGGCAGAGCTGCACGACGAGGGGCACGGCCGCGCGGCGATCGCGGCCCTTCT
>DXMY01000022.1 GCA_019413925.1 Collinsella sp. | reverse complement strand
CGAGGTCGCGGTCGCCGAACTTGTTCATGAGGTACTCGAGCTGCATGAGCTCGTCCCAGGTGCCGCCGACGCCCATCAGGAACACGGCGTCGTAGCCCTCGTCGGCGACCTTGTCGGCGAGCGCGGTCATCTTCTTGCCGGCCTCGTAGACGTTCTTGCCGTCCTCGACGTAGCCCTCCTGGCTAAAGTGCATGATTTCGATCTTCTCGGTTTCCTTCATGGCTTTTCCTTTCTGTCCTGCACGCGAATCTATACATCGCGTTTCTTTTCGATACCAATTATAGACATACACCTAAGGTGTTTTTAATACCACTTTTCAATTTGCTCCAATCCTCGGTGAACGGTCGAAATTCTCTGGTGAGTGGTATTAAATTAGAATTGAATGTATAGCTAACACCGCCGACGCCTCCCTTGTGCGACAAAGAACAGCGTTCCCACCAGCGCAATAATGGTCGATGCCCCAAACAGCACCGCCTGGACGCCCAATGCCTCCGCTAAAAACGGAGCCGCCAGCAGCGGCAGCACGCCGGCGCTCATCAGGCCAAAACGCACAAAGCCGGTAATGCGCCCCAGGTATTTGATGTCGGCGCGCTCCTGAATCAAGATCATCTGTAGCGGTTCTAGGAATCCCCAGGCCATACCGTTAATCGCCTGACCGATAATCGCGACCCCCAGCATATCGGTGCCCACGTACACCATGGACCCAATGCCCACGGCCATGAGCGCGCCGAGTAACAATCGTAGGTTGACATGGCGAGCAGAAAGCTTGGTCAGGATGAACGCGCCCACCGAGGAAGTGAGGCCCACGACCGAGGACAGCCAGCCCAGCCAGACGATATCCACGTTGAGCACATCACGGTAGAACAACGACTCCAGCGAATCGAACGCGCCGAACGCAAAGAAACCCAAAAAGCCCGAGATAAAGATGAGGCGCAGGTCGTGGTCGCGAAACGTAAGTCGCGCACCCTCGGCCATGCCGCCCAGAATACCGCCCTTCGGCTTCTCCCCTTTTGCGGGAGCAACACACTCGTGACAGCCCAAGGAGAGCACAGCCGCGACACCCATCATGCCCGCCATGAGCAGATAGACCGATTGCGTGGCAAAACAGCTCACGATGGCACCACCGAGCAGCGGGCCAGCGGTATAGGCGATATTGCTGTAAAACACCATGAGACCGTTCACGCGGGTACGGCCCTCGGTGGTCGACTCTAGGTATCCCGGAAACGCATGCGTGCAGGTGTTGATAAAACCGCCCGCAAGTCCCAAGACACACGCGGCAAACACAAGCCCGGGGACAGACAACGGCGCCAACCCCACGCCAAGCGAAAGCACCGCCGTAATCACGCACGTCACAAACGACGTCCGACGCGGTCCAAAGCGATCGATGACCGAGCCCGACACCATATTGCCCACCGACGTCATAAGATTGCGCACGAGCGTAATGGCAGCAACCAAAAAGGCCGTGCCAGCCAGATCATACGTGGCCGCACCGATAAGCCCCAAAAAGTAGACCGCGTTGTTGGCGCACCACTGCAGGGACTCAATAAGAATCAGCCTGACCTCTGCCGGCGTCAGGCGCATTGCTTCGCGATCCTTCGCGAACATACGAACTCCTTCTATACAAAAAGGGGATGGAGGGCATAGGCCCGCTCCATCCCCTTTCCAGGTTGCAACGAAAATCTATGCAGCCGGGCCCTTACGCCAGCACGCCGAAGAACGCGCCGACGATGCCCACGACCATGGTGGCCACGATCAGCGCCATGGGGTTGATCTTCTTGGACAGCAGCCAGTAGTACAGCCAGAAGGCGATCATGCCGAGCATGCCGGG
>DXMY01000021.1 GCA_019413925.1 Collinsella sp. | reverse complement strand
GAATAGAACTCCCAGATGCTGTCGTTTTCGCGATCGGGGTTGTCGAGCTTGTTCACCAGCAGAAAGACCGGCTTGTCGCAGCGCTTGAGCATGCGGGCGACCGACTCGTCCTCCTCGGTGACGCCGGTGCGGCCATCGACTACAAACAGGATGACTGCGGCTTCCTCGGCGGCGGCGAGCGCCTGGTCGCGGATGGACGTGGCAAAGACGTCGTCGCTCTTGAGCGGCTCGATACCGCCCGTGTCGACGATGGTGAACTCGCGGCCGTTCCAATCGGCCGTGTGATACGAGCGGTCGCGCGTGACGCCGCGAGACTCGTGGACGATGGCGTCCGAGGTCTGGGCCAGGCGGTTAACGAGCGTGGATTTGCCCACGTTGGGGCGTCCGACGACGGCGACGATAGGTTTCATCTGCTCTCCTTTAATGGGTAGGTTCAGTGGAAGTGTTAGAGTCGGCAGGCACAATGCCAAGGATATGCTCCAGGGTATCGAGCAGCTCATGCGGCATGGTCGACACCACATGAACCTCGGCGCCGCGACTGGTAAGGCTTGCGAGTAAATCGTCCCGATGATACTCGTCAAGCGTCATGCCGTCAGCGTTGAACATGAGCTTAGGCACAAAGAGCATAACCCCCGACAGATCTTGGGGCAGCTGCTCCAAGATGTCACACGCGACGATGAGGCCGGTCACGTCCACGTTGCCGCCAAAGTAGCGGTTCTTGATGGCCGTGACAGTGCCGGCGAGTCCCTGGGGCGACTCCACAAAGCGGGCCACCGTGTCGCGTGCGCTGGCGCCCGAGAGGCACAGCAAATGCTGGCTGCGGGCGGCGATGGCCTCGCGGACGCGGGCCAGACGCTCGGTATAGGCGGCAAGCACGTCGTCGGTCTCGTCTAGATACGAGCGGATCATGCCGATGCCGTCGTAGTACTGCGGGTAACCGTCGTAAAAGTCTGCCTCTGGAGGATCGATGCCGGCGTCCAGATAGAACTCGTCGCTCATCTGGAAGGTGTGGCGGCCAAAGCGCTCATAGGCGCGGTCCTGGAACGGTCGGATCATGGCAATGGTCTCGCGCGCCAGTTCGGGCTTGTCGCTGTATGACCAGCTAAAGCGGTTTTGGTGTTTGGTAAAACCGAGCGGCACAATGCCCAGGCTTGTGATTTGCTCGTGCTCCTCGCAAAAGCGCAGGGTCTTTTCCAGCTCCTCGCCGTCGTTCATGCCGGGGCACAACACGATCTGCGCGTGAATCTCGATGCCGGCGGCCATGATGGTCTCGAGTACGTCCATGCCTCGCTGGGCGTTACGGCCCATCATACGACGGCGGACGTCGGGGCTCACAGCGTGGACCGACACGTTCATGGGACTCATGTTGCGCTGGATGACGTTTTGCACGTCCTCGTCGGTGAGGTTCGTAAGCGTGACAAAGTTGCCTTGCAAAAAGCTTAGGCGATAGTCGTCGTCGCGAATATAGAGCGTGGAGCGGCCGCCCTTGGGGAGCATGGTCATAAAGCAGAACACGCAGGCGTTGACGCAGGTACGCATGCCGTCGAAGATGGGGCCATCGAACTCCAAACCCCAATCCTCGCCGGGAAAGCGGTCGAGCTCGACGGGGGTGACGGTGCCGTCGCGCGGGTCGAAAACCTCGAGGTCGACGGTATCATCGTCGGCCTCCCAGAGCCATACGATCATGTCGGTGAGCGCCTCACCGTTGACCGTGAGCACGCGCATGCCCGGCTCGATACCCACATCCCACGCGGGCGATTCGGGACGCACGTTCTTTACGAGCGCGCCCTCACCCGGCTCGGGGTCGCGGCTGCGCCCGTAATCGGCCACCTCGGCGGCGTATGCGGGTACGGTCTGGTCCATGGTTAGCGGCAAAGCTCCTTGATGCGCTCGACGGCGCGCTCGATGTGTTCTTGCGGGGTGGAGGCTCCGGCGGTGATGCCGATGTGGTGAGCGTCGGTAAACCACGCGGCTTGGAGCTCAGAAGCTTCCTCGATGTGATACGTGCGCTCGCAGGCGTCTGCGCAAATCTGCGCCAGGCGGCGGGTGTTGCCCGAGTTCTTGCCGCCCACGATGACCATGCAGTCGCAGCGGTTGGCAAGTGTGGCTGCTGCCTGTTGACGCTCACTCGTGGCGGCGCAGATGGTGTTGATCACGCGCAGCTCCTGCACGCGCGGGGTGATAGCAGCCACGACCTCGGCCAAGTTCTGCGCAGTCTGGGTGGTCTGCACAACCAAGCCCACTTTACCCTTGAGCGACAGCGCGTCCGCATCGGCAGCGCAGCTCACGACCTGCGCGTCATCGCCGGCGTGGCCCAGGATGCCCTCGACTTCGGGGTGGCCCGGCTCGCCCACGACGATCACGCGGTAGCCCTCGCGCACCAGGCGCTCGGCCGCCACGTGGACCTTCTTCACGTAGGGGCAGGTGGCGTCGACGACGTTAAGGCCACGCTCGCGAGCGGCATCAATGACCTGCGGCACCACGCCGTGGGCGCGGATGATCACAGTGCCCGACGTGGCGTCGTCCAAGGTGTCGGCCAGACCGACGCCTGCCTCGGCGAGCTCGCGTACCACGATCGGGTTATGGATGAGCGGACCCAAGGTATGGACCTGAGTGCACTCCCCTGCCTGCGGCGCAGCGGCCAGCGCCATATCGAGCGCACGCTGTACGCCGTAGCAGGTGCCGGCGTGGGCAGCGATTTCGATAGTGGGGGCGTCTGCCTTGCCGGGCACAGCCTCGGCGGTGTTCATGACTTCCTCGTCCATGGCTAGAACCTGCCCGGGTGCTCGGCGCACAGGTCATCACGCATGGCGTAGACGCGACTCATGGCTTCGGACTCAAACCAGGCTAGGCGCTCCTTGCGCTTGAGCTCGGCAGGCGCGTCGGAAAGCGAAATTGACTTGCCGGCGCGGATCCAGCACTTTTTGGGGCGCATGATCTTTTTGCCCGCAGGCGTAATATCGGACCAGCCGCAGATGGCGAGCGGGTTGACGGGTGCCTTACCCATCTGGGCGATGAGCGCAAAGCCGCCGTGGACCTCGGGCTTGATCTCGCGCGAGCGGATGCGCGTACCCTCGGGGAAGATCAGGACGTCCTCGCCGCGTTGCAGCGCATGCTGGGCGGCGCGCAGGCACTTCATATCGGCAGTACCACGCTCCACGGGGATGCCGCCAACGCGGCTAAAGGCCCAGCGCACAATCTTGCTCTTGGCGAACTCGGACTTAAAGATGGGACGAATGCGGCGCCCCCCAAAGAACAGCGCCGTCTCCACGGCCAAGAGCTCGGCCATCGAGGTGTGGTTGCAGATGACCACGCTGCCGCGGCCGTCCTGGCGCTCAAACAGCAGATCGGCATCTTCGACCTTCCAACGCCACATGAGCTTGGAGAAGGCCCAAAGGATGGCCATGACTACGACGACGGTACCGCGGATGAGCGCCGGGAACTCGGCGTAGGGGGCGTTGTAATAGTCCTCGGGCGTCTGCTTAAACAGGCGCATGGGCTACCTCCTTTGGTTGATGAGGCCCTCGATAATGCGGACGACCTCGTCGATGGTATGGGCGGTGGAGTCGACGTGCACGGCGTCCTCGGCGGGAACGAGCGGCGCGACCTCGCGGCTGCTGTCGAGTTTATCGCGCTGTTTGAGGGCGTCGAGGGTCTCGTCGACCTCGGCCTCGAGCTGCTCGGTGGTGAGCGGCTGGGCGTCGTTCTGGTGGCGCTGCAGCACGCGGCGGCGGGCGCGCTCGCGCGGGTCAGCGGTCAGGAAGACCTTGACTTGCGCGTTGGGGAACACGACGGTTCCGATGTCGCGACCCTCGGCCACGATATCGCGGTCCTCTGCGGCGCGGCGCTGATGGATGAGCATGGCCGCGCGCACGCCCGGGTAGGCCGAGACCTTGGACACGTTGGCGTCGACCTGCGGGGTGCGAATGGCAGCCGAGGCGTCCTTGCCGTCAATGGTCAGGCGCGTGTCTTCGCCAGTTCCGTTGGTAAAGCGGATTTCGATCTGCTCGGCGAGGGCGTCGATGGCCGCCTCGTCGTCCAGGTCGATGCCGCGGTCGAGCGCGGCGAATGTGACGGCGCGATACATGGCGCCCGTGTCGAGCTTGTTAAAGCCCAGCTGGCGGGCGATCTCCTTGGCGATGGTGGACTTGCCGGAACCGGCGGGGCCGTCGATGGCGACGATCATGCAATGCTTCCTTTCGATGATTGACGTGCTGGTATGGTTCGCGGGCGTTGGGGCGCGGCGGGTTGCCTAGCCCGTGTATCGCTCGCGGTAGGTGTTGCGCTTGGGTGCGGAGCCGTGGCTGCCGTGGTGACGCGTGCGGCTGGCGGTGTTGGTCGCCGGCGCGGCGACGCGCTTGGAGCTGGCCTGCTTGGGCGGGATGCCGCCGGCCTTGAGGATCTGCGCCTCGCGATCGGTGAGTTCGCGCCACGAGCCCTTGGCCACGTCCTTGAGCTCAAGGCCGGCAAAGTTGCAGCGGTGCAGGCGGATTACCGGATGGTGAATCTTGCTCAACATGCGCTTAACCTGATTCTTGCGACCCTCGCGGATAATGACCTCCACGGCGGTGGTGCCGGGCCTGACGCCCTGTGGCGCCACGGCCTCGGCCTCGCGTGCGGTGATGACGCGGCAGATTGCCGGCTGGCATAGGCCGTCGTCGAGCTCGATGCCACGGCGGAGCGGGTCTAGATCGCGGTCGGACAGCTGGCCGTCAACGAGTGCCTGGTAGGTCTTATAGACATGCTTGCTGGGGTGCAGCAGGTCCTGCGACAGGTCGCCGTCGGTGGTAAAGAGCAAAAGGCCTGTGGTGTCGCGGTCCAGGCGGCCCACCGGGAAAAGTCCCGGAAAGCGGTCGCGGGGGACCAGGTCGGCCACGCAAGGGCGCTCCTGCGGGTCGCTCATGGTGGTGAGGTAGCCGGTCGGCTTGTAGAGCATCAAGTACACGGCGCCCTGGTTGAGCTTGACGGGCATGCCGTCGACTTCGATGTGATCGTGGTCGACATCGACCTTGGTGCCCAGCTCGGTCGCGACCTCGCCGTTGACGGTCACGCGGCCGGCGGTCATTAGGTCCTCCGAGCCACGGCGGCTCGCCACGCCCGCGCGCGCCAAAAAGCGCTGCAGGCGCATGGTGTGCGGATAGACGGGCTGGGCGTCGGTGGCGGGTACTGCGTTGCCCATGGCGCGCGTCTCCCCCACTTCGTTAGTCCTCGTCATGCAAATCCTCCGAGGTCTCGTCGACGACCAGGGTTTCCAAGTCCTCGACTGCCTCAACATCTTCAACATCGGTATCGAGCAGTTCGCGCTCTTCGTCCAGGTCATCGGCCTGCTCCTCGAGCGTGGACTGAATGCTGCGGCCGCTCAGGCGCTCGCGGATAAACTGACGCGACTGCTCGTCGGGGGCAAACTGCTCCAGATCGGGCAGATCGCGGGTGGAGCGCAGACCGAACTTTTCCAAGAAGGCGTTGGTCGTGCCGTAGATGATGGCTTGACCGCGCTGGGGGTCGCGTCCGAGCTCGCGCACCAGACCTTTGTCCACGAGCGACGCGATGACGCCGTCGGAATTGACGCCGCGGATGCCCTTGACCACCTCGCGCGTCACGGGCTGGTGGTATGCGATGACGGCCAGTGTTTCGAGCGCGGCCTGCGACAGCTTTTGCGTGTCCCAGCTCAACACATAGGCCTCGACCACGTCGTGGTAGGCGGGGTGCGTAAACAGGCGCCAGCCGCCGGCGACCTCACGCAGCTGAAAGCCACGGTTGGCCTCCTCGTACTCAACCTTGAGCTCGGCGAGCAGCGATGCGCACTCGCCGGGGGCGATATCCAGTGCGCCGGCGAGCGCGGGCGCACTCACCGGGTCGCTCGACACCAGCAGCAGCGCCTCGAGGGCGCCTTTGAGGCTGTTTGCCTCCAGCGTTGAAAGGGTTGACATGGTTGCTGCTCCTATTCGGTGAGCTCGGGGCCCTCGCCGGGCACGTATGCCTCGGCGCCCTCGACTCGGTTGATGCAGATGGTTCCGAAGATCTCGTCCTGGCTCAGCGTGAGCGAACCGCGCTTTGCGAGCTCTAACATGGCCAGGAAGGTGACGACGAGTTGCTCGGTGGTGGCGTCGCCGTCCAACAGCTCGCGGAAGGTGCAGGATTGGTGCGCCATGGTAAAGCGGTCGACTGAGGCCACGGTCAGGTCGAGCGGTACGCGATGCGGCGCCACATGCTCGGCCTCCAGCAGGAAGGTCTGGCGCTTGCCGTCCAGGTCGGCACAGATAACGGCCAGGCCGCGCAGGGTGATGCCAGCCAGATAGTCGGGCATGAGCCCTAGGAACTCAGGGTCGGGGCCGGCCACACGCGGATGCATACGGCTTTCGGCCTGCATGCGGGCACCGAGGGCCGCAGCCGCGCCTTTAAACTGCTTGTAGGCAATCAGGCGCTGGATCAGGACCTCGCGCAAGGCGTCGCCGTCGAGCGCGCTGAGTTCCTCGAGGTCTTCGTCGAACTCGTCATCGTCGTCATCGACTTTGCGCGGGGCCTCCCGCGGCACCAGAGAGGCGGCCTTGATGTCCAGAAGGGTTGCCGCGACCAGCAGAAAGTCGCTCGCCACGTCCAGGTCCAGCGCCTCGATGCGCTCCACCTCGGCAAGGTACTGCTCGGCCACCTCGCTGATGGAGATGGCGCCGATATCTACTTTTTGGCGGGTTACCAGCTGCAGCAACAGGTCGAACGGCCCGCTGTAGACCTGAGTCGACACGCGATACGACATCTTCGACCTCCTTTGACGGCGCCTTCGCGGCGCGGTTTGGGTGCATGTTGCGACCGTTTTGCGCGGTCGACCTGTAAGTTTACCTTAGATGCCGGCGATTGCGAAGTTGAGCAGCCACTCGGCCAGCGGATACACGGTAACGTCGAAATAGCGGCCGATCACATCAATGCCAGTCCACATGGGCAGCAGATACAGCACGATGATGAGGATGGGCATGGCGTATTGCTGCAGGTGGTAGTAGTTGTTGAGCGCCTTGCCTTTGAGGAACGGCACGATGATCGACGAGCCATCGAGCGGCGGGATCGGGATGAGGTTGAAGAATGCGAGTGACAGGTTAACCACGATAAACGTGGCGCCGAAGTTCATGATCTGTGACGCCAGGGCAAAGGAGATGCCGGTGTAGAGGTTGCCGTACGCCACGTGCATGAGTGCCGCGGCAAGGCACGCGAGTGCGATGTTCGACGCGGGGCCGGCCGCGCTCACCAGGACCTCGTCGCGCTTGGGGTGCTTGAGGTTGTTGAGGTAGACGGGCACGGGTTTGGCGAAGGCGAACACCGGGCCGCCGGCCGCGAGCATGAGCAGCGGCAGGATGATGGTGCCAAACGGGTCGATATGGTTAAGCGGGTTGAGTGACACGCGGCCGCGCGAACGGGCCGTCTTGTCGCCGAGCGCCCAGGCCGCGGCGGCGTGTGCGCTCTCGTGGATCACGATGCCCACGATGACGGCGACGGCGCTGGCGAGCAGGTTCATGAGGTAGCTGCTGGACATGGCGCTCCCCTAGCGGACGCGACGCGAGGCGCGCGTGAGCAGGTAGTCGATCACAAACAGGATCACGGCGACGATGGCGTAATCCAGGCGGAACACGCCGCCAAATGGCGACGTGATGACGCCGTAGCCGGCGATGACGCTCGGCAGCGCGCGCGAAAGCTCAACGACAAAGCCGACGATCTGCAGCTTGGCGGTGAGGCCGCTAAAGCACAGCAGCACGGTCATCGCGCTCATAAAGATGCCGCAGATGCGACAGGCGATGGCGATGATGCTCATCGCCACGGCGGCGGCTTTACGAGAGTTCACGCGCGGTCTCCTCTTCGATCTGGGTGGAAAGCTCCAGCCATTCGTCCTCGAGCTTGGGCAGCTCTTGCTTAAGGCCGTTATATTCCCCCAGCGCGGCGTTGAACTTGTCTTGATCGGCATAAAGCTCTTCGCTTGCCATCAATTCCATAAGCTCGTCATAGCGGGCGCGCTTTTTGTCGAGCTCCGTCTCGATCTTCTTGAGCTGGTTACGCACGCCCTTGAGCTTTTTGTTGAGCGCAGCGCGGGCTTGGGCCTCGGCGCGCTTTTGCTCCTTGGTCTTTTTGCCCTCGGCAGGCTTGGGGGCGGCGACGGGGGTGTCGGCCTGGGCGGCGCTGGCCTTGGCGGACTTGGTCGTGGCCGGCGCGCTCTCCGTGGACGTCTCGGCGGCGGCGCGGGCTGCGAGGTCCTCGCGCTTGTAGAGGTAGTAGTCGTAGTCGCCGTCGTAGACCGTGACTTGTCCGTCGCGGATGTCGATGACGCGGTTGGCCACGGCGCGCACCAGGTGCTCGTCGTGGCTGATCAGCACGATGGTGCCAGGGAAATTTTGCAGGGCGTTCTCGAGCATGTCCACCGAGTCGATGTCTAGGTGGTTGGTGGGCTCGTCCAGGCACAGGAGCGCCTCGGGGGCCACGAGCATCTTGGCCAGGGCCAGACGCGCTTTTTCGCCGCCGGAGAGGACGCGAACCTGCTTCTCGATGGAATCGTTGTCGCTAAACAGGAAGGCGCCCAGTAGGCTGCGCTGCTGCGGCACGGTCCACTTGGGCGTGACGGTGTCAATCTCTTGCAGGACGGTATTGGACTCGGTCATGCCCTCGAGCGCGTGCTGGGCGTAATAGGCCACGCCCACGTTGGTGCCCAGGTCGCGGGTGCCGGTGGTGGGCGGCTCCAGTCCGGCGATGATCTTCATGAGCGTGGACTTGCCGGCGCCGTTGGGGCCGACGAGCGCCACGTGCTCGCCGCGGTAGAGCTTGAGGTCGATATCGCTGTAGATGTGTTTGTTGCCGTAGGACTTGGAGACGCCCTCCAGGCCCACGACCATATCGCCGGAGCGCGGTGGGTCAGGGAACTTAAAGTCGATGTGCTTGTGGCCCTCGGGTAGGATGACAAGCTCCTTTTTGATCTGCTCGATCTTGCGGATGCGCTCCTGGGCCTGGGCTGCCTTGGTGGGCTTGTAGCGGAACTTGTCAACGAAGACCTGCATATGGGCGATGTCGCGCTCCTGGGCGGCGCGCTTGGCGCGCATCTGCTCCAGGTTGTCCTCGCGCTGCTTGAGGTAGCTACTGTAGTTGCCGGTGTAGGTGGTCACGCGGCGGTTTTCGAGAGCGGCGACATGGTCGACGCAGGCGTCCATAAAGGCGCGGTCGTGGCTGACGATGAGGACGGCGCCGTCGTAGTTGGCGATAAAGCCGCGCAGCCACTGGACGCTTTCGAGGTCCAGGTGGTTAGTGGGCTCGTCCAGAAGCAGCAGGTCGGGATGGCGCAGGAAGAGCTTGGCGAGCGCGATGCGCATCTGCCAGCCGCCCGAGAACTCGGAGCATGGGCGCTCAAAGTCAGTGACCTTAAAGCCCAGGCCGGACAGGATCTTGCGGGCGTTGCTCTCGAGCTCGTAACCGCCCAGATGCTCAAAGCGGTCCTGGACCTGGCCGTACTCGTTGAGGAGGGCGTCGACGTCCTTGCCCTGCTCGGAGAGTTCGGTGATCTGGGCCTGCAGCTCGTTGGCACGCTCGCCCATGCGGCGGATTTCCTTGGCGGCGGCCATGACCTCGGCGAGGATGGTGGTGTCCTTGTGCTCCAGGTTGGTTTCCTGCTCTAGGTAGCCCACCTGGCAGTCCTTTGCGTACTGGACTTGGCCGGAGTCGGGACTGTCGATGCCCATGATGATTTTGAGCATGGTGGTTTTGCCGGCGCCGTTAGGGCCCACGAGCGCGAAGCGCTCGCCGGGGTTGATCTGGAAGGACGCGCCGCTAAAGAGGACGCGCGCGCCGAAGCTTTTTTCGATCTTGTCGACCAGGAGGATCATGCTGCCGCCTTTGACCTTGTGTTCCTATATGAAAAAAGGCCCCAACTTGCGTTGGAGCCTCATTCAATGCTCGGGTGGAGACGAGGGGGATCGAACCCCTGACCTCTTGACTGCCAGTCAAGCGCTCTCCCAGCTGAGCTACG
>DXMY01000020.1 GCA_019413925.1 Collinsella sp. | reverse complement strand
TGTGTATAAGAGACAGATTGTGGAGTAGGCCTTTGAGTATGCCCGCCGCTGCGGCCGCAAAAAGGTGACGGCCGTGCACAAGGCCAACATCATGAAGGCGACCGACGGCCTGTTCCTGCGCGTGGCACGCGAGGTGGCCGCCAACTATCCCGATATCGAGTTCAACGACAAGATTGTCGACGCCACCTGCATGGGCCTGGTCCAGAACCCCAACGACTTCGATGTCCTGGTGCTGCCCAACCTGTACGGCGATATCGTGAGCGACCTGTGTGCCGGCCTGGTGGGCGGCTTAGGAATGGCCCCCGGCTCCAACATCGGTGCCGACTGCGCAATCTTTGAGGCTACGCACGGCTCCGCGCCCGATATCGCCGGTCAGGATATCGCCAACCCCACGGCCGAGATCCTCTCTGCTGCGATGATGCTCGACCACCTGGGCGAGAACGATGCTGCCAATCGCATTCGTGCCGCCGTATCTGCCACGCTCGACGAGGGCGAGCAGGTTACCGGTGACGTGCGTCGTGCCCAGACCGGCTCCGTTGAGGGCGCTGTGGGCACGCAGGCCTTTGCCGATGCCGTTATCGCGCACCTGGCCTAAGGTACGCACGCTGCAAACGCCTAAATAGTACTTAAGTGTTTGCGTATAACCTAAGAATCAATACGCCCGGCGCCTCGTCGGGCGTATTCTATTGGGGACTATGTTTCCTAACAAGGAGTAATTGATATGGGTCTGATTCAAAAGAAGGACGAGAAGGACGAGATCGACGGCATCCAGATCATCGAGCGCGGCGAAGGCCCCGACGGTGACGAGGACGAGAAGATCGACCTGGTCGCCGGCGCGTCTGCCGAGCACATTGCCGCCGGCACGACGGCCGAGGAGGAGGATGCTCGCCTGGAGGCAAAGATCGCCGCGGACGCCGCCGACGAGAACCTCATGCCCGAGGAGCAGGACGAGGACGACGACTCCGACGCGGACGATCATGCATCCAAGCACAAGAAGACGATGATTGCCGCCTTTGTGGTCGCAGTCGTGATCGCTGCCGTGGTCGGCTTCTTTATTGGCAATGGCGGCTTTGGCGGCAAGGGTGTCGGTTCGGCGACCCTGACCGAGGACCAGCTCGATTCGACCGTGGCAAGCTATAGCTATAACGGCAAGAAGAGCGACATCACTGCGCGCGAGGCCATCGAGAGCCAGTACAGCCTTGATACCGTCAAGGATAGCGATGGCAACTACACCGCTCCTTCTGCCGATGTCATCCTGTCCTACGTGCGCAACAAGATCCTGCTCGATGCTGCCGAGGACGAGGGCATTACCGTCTCTTCCAAGGAGATGAAGAAGTACGCCGAGGAGTCCATCGGCACCTCCGACTACAAAACCATGGCCACGCAGTATGGCGTGTCCAAGGACCAGGCCAAGCAGATCGTCCGTCAGTCCGCGACGCTGCAGAAGCTCTACAAGAAGAAGGTGGGCGATAGCTCCGCAAGCATGCCGACCGCCCCGACCGAGCCTTCTGACGGCAACGAGGAGACCGCGAGTAAGGACTACGCCGACTACATCATCAACCTTGCCGGCGACGAGTGGGATAGCGAGAAGGGCACCTGGAAGGACGCCGATGGCACCTACGCTAAGGCCTTTGCCGACGATGCCTTTACTGCCGATAGCGCTACCTATAAGCAGGCCATGACCGCCTATTACACCGCTTACCAGCAGTATTCTTCGCAGGCTTCGAGCGCCAGCTCCAAGTGGACCGAGTATGCCAACGGCCTGTACGCCAAGGCCAACATCAGCATCTACGGCCTGTTTGCGTAAAGAGTTGCACGGCTCATCGAGCATCTAGCTGATAGAAAACAAATTGCCCGCCAGTACGGAAGTGAACTGCGTCCCAAATCTTGGACGCCCTAAATAGCGACTAGGCCGCGAGGGCCTGATTCCGGAACTCCTCCGGGGTCAGGCCCTTCAATCTTACCTGCCTCCGGCTCGTGTTCCAGTGGACTATGTATTCCTCCAGGTCG
>DXMY01000002.1 GCA_019413925.1 Collinsella sp. | reverse complement strand
GGACGGCCGAAGAGGCGTCAGCAGGCCAGTGGGTCATCGTCCCGGCATTCAGCATCAGGGTAGCGCTGCGACGCGGAAATCGCGCGCCGTTGCCGCGCCCCGCAGTGCCCGCTTCCCCCGAGAACAATTATCAGTGCAGGTCACAGACTTGTGGTTTGTCGGTGTGGTCGGGGATTCGGTAAAAGTCTACTCACTTAGTTTTGCGTGATGCATATTGTCCGCAACGAGACCCCAGCCGGGGTGATTCCATCGCAAATTCCGGTGACCGGGGGCAGCTAATTAGGCGCCGTATGGGTTGCGGTCGCGTTCGATGCGTTGGCGGATGTGGGCGTACTCGATAATCAGTAGTACCAGGAGTAGGGTCATGATGGCTAGGTAACTCACCACAGCGCCCATCAGACCCAGCGGCTTAATCAGGATCACCGGCAGCACCACGCTTACGGCGAAGCAGATCAGGTAGATCTTGGTGACATCGCCGGCGTGGCGCAACACCGTGATAATGGCATAGATAAAGTCGATTGCCGCGGTGACGCCGCCGGCGACAACCATTAGCAGTGCAAGCATGCGGTAGCGCTCAAAGTTGAGGCCGTACATAAAGCTCATGAGGGGAATGCCGGGGCCTGCCATAAATGCGGCGCACGCTCCAGTAATGACTACGATCAGTGCCATAACGGCAACAATAATCAGATCAAAGCGGCGACGCTTGCGCGGATTCGCCCAAATGCTCGACAGACGTAGGAGCTGCGGTTTATAGATAAATCCAATGCTCAACAAAATGGCCTGCGCCGGAAAAAACAGTGCATTAAAGTACAGCTGATACTTGTAGACCAGCGTGCCCTCCATCACAAACTTGGGCATGCTCTCGATAAGGTTGAACAGGAACAGCGCACCAAAGAGCGGGGCGCACTGGACAAACAGGTGGCCAGCCTCGCGCAGACTCATGCGGCGTGATTTTTCGGTTTCGAGCAGGGCGAGCGGGGCGGTGACCAGTACGAGCGAGGCAATCGCGGCTATGCCCATGGCCATGGCCGCGATGGGCATGCTGCGCGTGAGGAACAGCGCCACGCTGAAGACCGCGATGACGCCGACGGAGCGCAGCGTTTGGCTTACGCCAGCCAGGTAGAGCTTGTCGGCCTGCTGCAGGCGGCCTTCGTACACGTCGGCGACGCCGTCGATGACCTTATACAGGTAGACGCCCAGGCCGATCGTCGCCATTTGCGCGTCATAGCCGCGGGCGCTGCTATACATGAGGCCGCAGCCTAGGGCGAGCGCTCCGCAGATCCAACGAGTGAGCTGGTAGGAGGCGAAGGACGTCTTTTCGTCGATGTCCGAGACCTGGAAATTGCGCACGCCGTAGTTGCACGCGATCATGATGAGCGTGCCGGTGACAAAGGCGATGGAGAATTTGCCTGCTTCTTCGGCGCCCACGAGCTGCGTAGACACGATGGTGAGCAGCGGAAATGCCAAGCCCCACACGGCGGTGCCGAGGGTGTTCCAAAGATAGTCGCGACTGGTGGCGTGCTCCTCGTATTCCGCTTCCTGCATGGAGAAGCCGCCGCCGTAGACGGCGCCGAGCAGACGGTTCCACCAAGCATTGACCATGCGGCGGACGGGGCCGGGCTCCCGATCGCGTTCGCGCCGGCGACGGCGCGTGGCCTGGCTGCTGTCGGGGCCGCCGGCGTTGCGCTGGCTCAGCTCCTGGATGCGCGCGACCTCTTCGGCCGTGTGGGAGGCGGGGAACAGGCCGTTCTCGATGCGTCCGCCCTGGGCCCTTGCGGTGCCGCTGCCCGCTACGGCGGGGTCGGCGACGCCATTGCGGCGGGCGATGGCGCGGCGAATGCTATCGAGGGGCGTGATGCTCAAAGCGGGGTCCTTTCTATTGCTGCGCTCTAGTATAGACGCGACGGTGTTCGCTCGTGTTTTTGAACGGATTGTTCAATATTTTCGGCAGGCGGCTGTAATTTGTCGGTAAGTGTGCGGTATCCTGTTGAAGTTTTGTGACACCCCCCCGATGCCGCCCACGCGGCACCAAGGAGCTTCTACCTATGGACGTCGCCGCATTCTTACTGGCTCTTGTGCCGATTATTTGGCTGGTCGTGATGCTGCTGTGCTTTAAATGGCCAGCTTGGAAGGCCGCTATCGGATCGTTTGTCCTTTCGTGCGTGCTTGCCTTCGCATGGTGGCACCTGCCGGCAGCGCAGATCGCGACCGCCTCGCTTGAAGGCTTTTTGATGGCTCTGTGGCCCATCGTCCTGGTGATCATCGCCGCGGTATTCACGTATAACCTGTGCGTTCGCACGGGCGCCATGGACGTGATCGGCAGCATGATCACCTCCATCAGCAGCGACCGCCGTCTGCTGGCGCTGCTCGTGGCCTGGTGCTTCGGTGGTTTTATGGAGGGCATGGCCGGTTTTGGCACTGCCGTCGCCATTCCTGCCGGCATGCTCGCGGGCCTGGGTTTTGAGGCCGTGCCCGCCGTGCTCATCTGCCTGCTGGCCAACGGCGTACCCACACCCTACGGCTCCATCGGCATCCCCACGGTGTCCGTTGCCGACTTGGTGGGTCTGGATTCCCTGCACCTGGCGACCGTTCAGCTGGTGCAGTTGGCGCCTTTCTTTGTGATGATGCCGCTGTTTATCGTACTGGTTGCTGGTCGTGTTGCCGATGACCAGGGCAACGTTGCAGGCGTTGCCGAGCGCCTACGTGGCGCGGCGGGCATCGCCGTGCTCTCCGGCGTGTCCTTTGCCGGTGCGGCTCTGGTCGTTGCTAGGTTTGTGGGTCCCGAGCTTGCCGTCGTCGTCGGTTCTATCGTTTCGCTCGGGCTGACAGCTGCGCTTGCTATGCGTGCCGAGAAGTCGGGGCATCTGGACGCACGCTTTCACATGAATATCGAGGCCGGCGAACAGCTCACCGCTAAGTCGGCGCTTTCTGCCTGGTCGTGCTTCATCCTGATTTTTGTGCTGCTGTTGGGTACCTCCAACCTGGTGCCCGTCGTGCACGCCGCGCTCGCGCCGTTTGCGAGTCACGTGCAGGTGTATTGCGGCGAGAACCCCGGCACGCTTACGTTTTCGTGGATCAACACGCCGGGTGTTTGGATTTTCCTGGCTGCGTTTGTCGGCGGTGCCATTCAGGGCGCTTCGCCGCGCTTGATGGGTGAGGTGCTGGCCGCGACCGTCAAGCAGATGATGCCGACGGTCATTACCATGCTTTCGGTGCTGGGCTGCGCCAAGGTGATGGGCTATGCGGGCATGATCTCGTCGATCAGCGCGTTCTGTATCGCCGTCGCCGGTAGTTTGTACCCGATTCTGGCCCCGTGGATCGGTGCCGTCGGTGCGTTCGTGACCGGTTCGGGCACGTCGTCGGGCATGCTGTTCGGTCCCATCCAGAGCCAGGCGGCTACGGCGCTGGGCGTGAGTGACTACTGGATGGTCGCGCTGAACGCCCTAGGTGTCGCCGCCGGCAAGATGATCTCGCCGCAGACGCTCGCCATTGGTCTTGCCGCCGTACGCGTGCGCGGCAAGGACGCCGAACTCCTGAGCGCCGTGCTGCCCTACGCCGCCGGCATGCTGGTCCTCATGAGCGCCATCGCCATGCTCGGACAAGGCCTGCCACTATAGTCGGCACTTAGGGACGTTCCTTATGTGCCGGCACTTTGGGAACGTCCCTAAGTGCCGGCATTCGGGGACACTCCTTGAATGTTGCCTGTTCAAGAACGTCTCCAATGACTAGGCCGCTTGCGTGCGATTTTTGACCGTTGGGCGGGCGCTTCGCCGTTGCCGCAAAAACGTTTTTGCATATCGGGTACAACGAGCTTTACGTGAGTAAAGTGCGCGTCGCGTCCACGTGTCGCGTTTTTAAAGGAGGCCCCATGCCTGGTGTTACCCCTGCAGATGTTTTGTCCAACTTTGGTATTACGCTGGTCGAAGATCCCGCCGAGAATCAGCCCCGTCTGCTGGTCGATCTACCCGCCGCGGAGCTCGTCGAGCACGCTATCCGCCGCGAAGAAGGCCGCATGGCATCCAACGGCGCGCTGGTGATCGAGACGGGGGAGCGTACCGGCCGTTCCCCCAATGACCGCTTTATCGTCGACACCCCCGATGTCCACGACAAAATTGCCTGGGGCGCCGTCAACCGCCCGCTGTCCGTCGAGAGCTATGAGGCCATCAAGGCCGGCATCGTCGACTATCTCAACGAGCGCGACGTGTTCGTCACCCGCGGCATGGCGGGCGCCGACCGCAACCACACGCGTCGCCTGCTCGTTGCCTGCGAGCGTGCCAGCCAGGCACTCTTTATTAAGCAGATGCTCGCCCGCCCGCTCGCCCGCGAAATCGCGCGCACCGGCGAGCCCGACTTCTGCGTGCTCGCAGCGCCCGGTTACCAGTGCGACCCTGCCATCAAGGGCCTCAACTCCAGCGCCGCCGTGGTCATCAATTTCCAGGAACGCGTGATTCTGGTCGCCGGCACCGGCTACTCCGGCGAGATTAAAAAGTCGATCTTTAGCGTTATGAATTATTTGCTGCCCGTCGAGGACGACGTGCTGCCCATGCACTGCTCGGCTAGCATGGATCCCGTCACGCATGAGACCGCCGTGTTCTTTGGCCTGTCGGGCACCGGCAAGACCACGCTTTCGGCCAACCCCACGCGCCTGCTGATCGGCGACGACGAGCACGGTTGGTCCGATATGGGCATCTTTAACATCGAGGGCGGCTGCTACGCCAAGTGCGAGGGCCTGGACGCGTTCCACGAGCCTGAGATCTTCAACGCCGTCCGTTTTGGCGCCATTTGCGAAAACGTGGTGCTCGACGAGAATCGCAAGCCCAACTACGATGACGTCTCGATCACGCATAACACGCGCGTGGCCTATCCCGTTGAGCATATCCCCAACGCGTGGACCAAGGGCATGGGCACCACTCCGAGCGTCGTGCTGTTTTTGACCTGCGACGCCTTTGGTGTGTTGCCGCCCATCTCACGCCTGACGGCCGATGCCGCCATGTACCACTTTGTGACGGGCTTCACCGCCAAGATCCCCGGCACCGAGGTCGGCGTCACCGAGCCCACGCCCACGTTCTCTTCGCTGTTCGGCGAGCCGTTTATGCCACTCGACCCCATGGTTTACGCCAAGATGCTCGGCGAGCGCATTGCCGACGGCCGAACGCGTGTGTACCTGGTCAACACCGGCTGGATCGGCGGCGGCTACGGCGTGGGTCATCGCATCGAGCTTGCCTACACGCGCGCCCTGGTGGCCCGCGCCCTCGACGGTACCATCGAGGACAGCGAGTTCTTGCACGACGATATTTTTAACGTCGACATTCCCACCACGTGCCACGGTGTGCCCGACGGCATTCTGGTGCCGCGCCAGTACTGGCAGAGCACCGCGCGCTACGACGAGGCAGCGCACAACCTGGCGGTGATGTTCGAGGAGAACTTCGAGAAGAAGTACTCGCACCTGCCCGAGTCCGTCAAGGCCGCCGGTCCGCACGCTCAAGTACACGCCGACGCCCGTCATCGCGGCCGCGGGCTGCTGGGACTTCGCCACTAGCTTCGCTGTGAGTCCATATCTACCACAAAGGGGACAGGCGCCTTTGTGGTGGTTTTGCTCGCGTGGATGGCTCGGGTTACAATACGCCTGACATATCGTCCCCTTCTCCGGATGGGGACAGCGTAAGCGCTCTTGTGGCGGCACCGTAGGACTTTGAAGGTGGCCGTTGTAAGGGCGCTTTTGTTTAGGCGCCCTCACTCGGGCGCGCACAATGAAGGGAGAGCGTATGAAGAGCTTTATTGCCGAGGATTCATTCTGGGAACTATTTCCGCAGGCGGCTATCGGCGTTGTGGTCGTAAAGGGCATGAAGCCCGCGGCTCAGATTCCCCAGGAGGACGTGGATGCGATCGCCGCGCTGCTTGACCGCGCCAACATCGATGCGGAGCGCCACCTGACTAGCGATACCATCAGCGAGAACGCGCCGGTCAAGGCATGGCGCGACGCGTACCGTCTGTTCAAGACTAAAAAGGGCGCCCGCTGCTCGATCGAGAACTTGCTCAAGCGCGTGCTCAAGGGCAAACCGGTGGGCCACATTACGCCCGCGGTGGACATCTACAACACGGTGTCGCTGACCTACGCGCTGCCCGTTGGCGGCGAGGACCTGCATGCGATTGAGGGGGATCTTCGCTTGAAGGTGACTGACGGCGGCGATGCGTTCCTGCCACTTGGCGAGGAAACGGATGACCCGACGCTGCCCGGCGAGCTCGCCTACATCGATGATGCGGGCGCCGTATGCCGCTGCTGGAACTGGCGCGATGGCGTTCGCACGGCGCTGTCCGACGATTCGGCCGATGCATTCCTGGCGATTGAGTGCGTGGAGCCCGAGCGGATGGGGGATTGCCAGGCTGCCGTTGATCGTCTCGCCGAGTTGCTCGAGCGCTATCTGGGAGCGACGGTTGTCGTTAAGACGCTTGTGACCCGCGACAATCCCTGCGTGGAACTGTAGCGACGCCTGCGGATCATGTTCGCCGGTCAAAACCACTACAAAGGTGCCTGTCCCCTTTGTGGTGGTTTTTATGTTGATGGGTTAACAAATGGGATATTTGGGTATGGGTGTTGCCTCGTGCGGCTAAGATGTTTACCCGTTAGCATCATGTAAGCGAAAGGCGGTCGTCTCCCATGCAGCAGAACGACGAGACACGTTTCGAGGACTTTGTCGGACTGATCAGCGGGCTCTACAAGGAGATCCAGCGCATTAAGACATCCGAGGGCGCAAGGCTGGGCCTCAAGGGCTCCGACGTTATGTGCCTGTACTATCTTGAGCGCAGCAAGGACGGCCTGACTGGCGCTGACCTGGCTCGCATGGCAGGCGTGACCCGTGCCGCCGTCTCGCGCACGCTCGCGCATCTGGAGGAGGGCGGCTACGTCGAGGTCGACGACTCGGGTGATGCGGCCGTTAAGTATCGTGCCCCGGTGCGCCTGACCGCTCTGGGCGGCGAGAGCATGAGCGAGGCGGACCGCATCATTCGCGAGGTGCTCGACACCACCGGTAAGGCTATGGGTGTGGAGCAGCGCGAGCAGATGTATGCGTCGCTGCGTACGATTCTCAACACCCTGCGTGAGATCTAAGGCCGCCAAGGCATTTGCTTCCCATTAAAAACTGCATCGTCCCGTTTGAGCGCGTATGCCGTGCCGGGACATTGCTGTCAAAATTCCCTGCGCGAGACCTGCGCAAGAAAGGATTCGCTATGTCCGTCCGCATTATTACCGATTCCGCCAGCGATATGTCGCCGGCGGAGCACCCGGCGCTGTCCGTCTTGCCGCTGTCCGTTACCTTTGGCACCGATGTGTATATGGATGGCGTCGACATCGATCACCAGCGCTTTTACGAGATGCTCGTGGAGCGCGACGAGCTGCCCAAGACCGGTCAGGTCAACCCGTACGCCTTTTCGCAGGCGATTGCCGAAGCACGTGAGGCCGGCGACGAGGCGGTGATTATTACCGTGGGTGCCAAACTTTCGGGGACCAATCAGAGCGCCCGTACCGCACTTGCCGAGGCGCCGGGCGGCGACGTGTATGTGGTTGATAGCAATAACGTTACCCTGGGTGAGCGCGTGCTGGTCGAGTATGCCCTGCGCCTAGTGGACGAGGGCCAGGGCGCGGCCCAGATCGCGGCGGCTGTCGAGGCCGTGCGCGACCGCGTGGTCGTCATCGGCCTGCTCGAGACGCTGGAGTACCTGGTGCGCGGCGGTCGCCTGTCTGCTGCGGCCGGTGCCGTGGGTACGCTGCTCAACGTAAAGCCCGTGGTGGCTGCCGAGGACGGTCTGATCGTGCAGCTGGGCAAGGCGCGCGGTTCCAAGAACGGACGTAACCTGCTCAACCAGAAGGTCGAAAAGGCGGGCGGCATCGACTTTTCCATGCCGCTGGCGCTCGGCTATACGGGCCTTTCGGATGCGGTGCTCAAGAAGTATATCGAGGACAGCGCGGCACTGTGGGCTGGCCACACCGAGGGCGAACTGCCCGTTCACACCATCGGCGCCACCATCGGCACCCATGTAGGCCCCGGCGCCGTAGCCGTAGCCTTCTTCCAGCCCGTTAACTAGCCCACCTGCCAAAACCACCACAAAGGGGACAGGCACCTTTGTGGTGGTTTATGCTATTCCGGGTGGAAGGGAGCGAGCAATGGCGTCTGAGGGCTTTTTTGAGCGGGTGTACGAGGTGGTCGAGCAGATTCCCGAGGGGATGGTCGCCACGTATGGTCAGGTGGCGCTGCTTGCTGGACGTCCACGAAGTGCGCGGTACGTGGGGTATGCCCTGCATGGCAATCCGCGCCCCGGCGAGATTCCCTGTCACCGCGTGGTGTTTGCCGATGGCCGCATATGCGATGGTTTTGCTTTTGGCGGTCCCGATGCTCAACGTGAGCTTTTGCTAGGGGAGGGTGTGGCGTTTAAGGACGACATGCACGTCGACTTGGCCGCCTGTCGCTGGCCTGCAGGGCTCTAGCGGCTCTGCCGTGGCTTAAACCACCACAAAGGTGCCTATCCCCTTTGTGGTGGTTTTGGCAGGTTTACCGTGGTTAACTTATGGAGAAGGTATGGCGGCGCGGTTTGTCGCAGCAAAGTAAACCACGGTGAACTATATTGTTTTCAGCAACGGAGCAGGCAATAGGCGATGAAAAAGCCTGCCCTGTTGAGTTTGATTCGCATTCCTCCCCTCTGTGCGATTCAACGGTGTACTTCGGGAACAGGCCCGCTGGCAACTAACTGCCAGCGGGCCTGTTCCTGTTTGTCGGGGAGTGCGATGGACGGAGCCGAAGCGGTCCGGCTCCAAAAAAGGCGGACGCCGTAGCGCCCGCCCTATAGCAATCGAAAGCTCAAGCCAGCAGATCGGTCTAGTACACCATGCCCATGGCGTCCTGAACCTCGGCCAGGGTCTGCTCGGCAATCTCGTTGGCGCGACGGTTGCCCTCGTGCAGCACGTCCTTCACATAGTCCAGATCGTTCTCATAGCGCTGACGACGCTCGCGGATCGGCGCGAAGTACTCGTTGACGGCCTCGGTCACGTACTTCTTGAGCTGGCCGGAGCCGCCCATGCCAATCTCCTCGGCAATCTCGACCTCGGAACGGCCGGTGCAGATGGCGGCGGTTGAAAGCAGGCCGGACACGCCGGGGCGATTCTCGGGATCGAACGTGATCATGCGCTCGGAGTCGGTCTGGCTCTTCTTGATGCGCTTGGCCGTCTCCTCGGCGGTCATCGAGATGTTAATGGCGTTGCCGTAGCTCTTGCTCATCTTGCGCCCGTCCAGGCCGGGCAGCAGCGGGGTCTCGGACAGCAGCGCGTCGACCTCGGGGAACACCTTGCCGTAACGGTTGTTGAAGCGGCGGGCGATGGTGCGGGTGAGCTCGATGTGCGGCAGCTGGTCGCGACCGACGGGCACCACATTGCCCTTGCAGAACAGGATGTCGCAGGCCTGGTGCACCGGGTAGGTGAGCAGAAGGCCGGTGAGCTCGTGGCCCGAGGCCTCCATCTCGGCCTTGACCGTGGGGTTGCGCGCCAGCTCGGCCTCGGAGACCAGCGACAGGAACGGCAGCATGAGCTGGTTTGCGGCGGGTACGGCGGAGTGCGCGTAGATCATGGTCTTGTCGGGGTCGATGCCGCAGGCAAGGTAGTCCATGACCATGTTGTACACGTTGTCCTGGATGTGCTCGGTCGTGTCGCGGTCAGTGATGACCTGGTAGTCGGCGATGAGCACGTTGGTCTTGGCGCCCATGTTCTGCAGCTCAACACGGCCCTTAAGGGTGCCGAAGTAGTGACCCAGATGCAGACGGCCGGTGGGGCGGTCGCCGGTGAGCATGGTGAACTTGTCGGGCGTCTTGGCCAGGCCCTCGCGAATGGCGTTGCTCTTTTGCAGCGCGACTTCGTAGCTGTTCTCGTTTGGCATGATTGCTCCTAACGTATGTTCATGGGTCAAGATGATAACGCGTTTATTGGAGGGGCGGGTCGTAAGT
>DXMY01000019.1 GCA_019413925.1 Collinsella sp. | reverse complement strand
CCCGGCATGCTCGGCATGATCGCCTTCTGGCTGTACTACTGGCTGCTGTCCAAGAAGATCAACCCCATGGCGCTGATCGTGGCCACCATGGTCGTGGGCATCGTCGGCGCGTTCTTCGGCGTGCTGGCGTAAGGGCCCGGCCTATTATCTGCCCCCAAGGGAAACGGCGACCCGTTGTGGTCGCCGTTTTTTATTATCGAAAGCTAGCTGGAGGTGCTTCGTGATTCGATCTGACAATCCACCCGATAATGGCGTGAGCGGGGCGATGTATCTATTTGGCACGGCGCTCTTGTGGAGCTTTATCGGCATCCTCGTTCACGCCAATTCGCAGTCAGCTCTTTTGATCGGTGCCGTCACGGCAATATTTATGGCGCTCTTTATCCTGCTCGTCGGCAGGCCCGTCCTCCGCGTCAGCCGTCTTATTGTCCTTGTGGCCGTCTGCAACTTCGTGACGGGCACCACGTTTAACTTTGCCAACCAGCTCACGACGGTCGGCAACGCAATCGTTTTGCAGTACACCTCGATGATTTTCGTTATCGTGTATCAATCGCTCGCAACTCGCACGTTGCCCTCGCCTGCGAAGATTGTCTCTGTGGTGGTTGCTTTTACGGGTATGGGACTTTTCTTTTTAGGTGATTTGAGTGCCGAGGGCATGCTCGGCAACTTGCTTGCTGTCATTTCGGGCGCCACCTTTGGGCTGTGCTTCTTTTTGAACTCTCGCCCCGATGCGTCGCCCATGGTGTCCTCGCTCATCTCCTGCGGTATCTCTATGCTGCCGATCGTCTATTTTGCTGGTGCCCTAGACTCCGTGAGACCATTTGAGTGGGGGCTTATGCTGGTGCATGGCCTTTTTTGCAGTGGCCTTGCGAGCGTGCTGTATGCCAAGGGGATCGCGCGTACCAATGCGTTTGCGGCCAACTTGGTCTGCATGAGCGAGGTCGTGCTCGCTCCCTGCTGGTCGGCGCTCCTCTTTGGCGAGGTCTTTCACTGGAACGAGTTTTTGGGCGCGGCGATTATCGTTTTGGTGATTGTAGGCAACTTGGCATCCGATGCCTTTGGCGATGGCTTTCTGGTGGCGCTTGTCCGCCATCGAAACAAGGAGCATGCTTGATGGAATGCGTCTGCCGTTTACGGTAAAAAACACCCCGCTGGGCGAGTGGTATTAAATAGTGAGGACCTGCATACCTATAATTGGTATCAAATCATTTGTACCTGGCATGGGTGTTCGCAGCACACCAGGTACGCTTCGAGCCGTGTAATCGAACTCCCGGAATTGATATCAACAACGCGCGCGACGGGAGTGACGACGGTTTGAGATTCCTTATTGGGAGGAATTATGCTTGTCCAAGCAATCCTCGTCGGCTTAGTCGGAGCGTTTGGATGCCTCGACTATCAGCTCGGCACCCTCTACGCGTTCCGCCCCATCGTCCTGTGCCCGCTCGTGGGCCTGGTGCTGGGGGACCTGCAGACTGGCCTTGCCGTTGGCGCCAGCCTGGAGCTGCTGTTCATGGGCTCGATCTCCATCGGCGCCTACGTGCCGCCTAACGAAACCGTCGGCGGCGTGCTCGCCTGCGCGTTTGCCATTCAGCTCGGCCAGGGTACCGAGACGGCCATCGCGCTCGCCATGCCCATCGCCGTCCTTTCGTTGACGATCGGCAACATTACCAACGCCTTGTTCCCTGTGTTTGTCGATATGGCAGACAAGTTCGCCCTCAAGGGAAACCTCAAAGGCATCTATGCCGTCCATTGGGGAATTGGAATTTGGGGCTGCGTTGAGTACTTCTTGCTGTGCGGCGGCGCCTTCTATCTGGGTTCCGACGCCATCCAGGGCTTGCTCGACTTCATCCCGCCCTTCATCATCGACGGCTTTGGCGTTGCCGCCAACATCCTGCCGGCCATGGGCTTCGCCATGCTCGGCCGCCTGGTGCTCACCAAGCAGCTCGTGCCCTTCTACTTCCTGGGCTTCCTGCTGTGCTCCTACGCCAACGTGCCCGTCCTGGGCGTC
>DXMY01000018.1 GCA_019413925.1 Collinsella sp. | reverse complement strand
CTGGACAAGGCCGCCGAGACCATGGCCGGCCTCTCCGGTACCCGCATCCACGAGTAGTCTCTACTCTGTTGCCTCTCTCGTGGGCGCCAGGCAAGGCGCCCACAAACTAGCCTCTCTTCATGAGCCCCGCAGTCCGCTCCGGCTGCGGGGCTTTTGCTATTGAGGTAGCTGTTCATGGGTAGTGCTGCGGGCCGCGCCAAAATGACGAGAGTGGATAATCTCCCACTTTGAGCCTGCAAACAGGCCAAAAACGGGAGATTATCCACTCTCATTCTGCGGGTACTCATTGGGGACAGACTTAAATGAGTAGCCGTTGGGGACGTTCTTAAACGACTGGTCAAAAAATGACTACTCATTTAAGTCTGTCCCCAATGAGTACCCAATGACTAGTAGTAGGCCCACATGGCTTCGACTTCGTTGAGGACCTCTACGACGCCCCAGCGACGGGCGCTGCGGCTGGCCGAGTTGGGGTCGTAGACGCCAATCTGGCTGGCATCGTCGATGCCGTAGAGCACGATGTAGTGGCCTACGTTGGTAAACGTACCGGGGCGCACTGCGGCGATAACGGGCGCACCCGAGCGAAGTGCTTGGGTAATCGATTCGCGATCGTTATAGAGCTGTGTTCCGTTGAGTCCCAGCTGCCACGCACCGCCTGTCATAAACGACCACTCGGTGGCACCAGTGGGGGCGTAGTTGCCGGCTTCGGCCAGTGTGCATATATCGACCGGCGTCTTATCGGTATGGCCGGTCTTAAAGATATAGACCATGGTGAGGCAAGTGGGGCCGCAAGCGTTTTCGCGAATAGTGCCACCGGCATAGGGCAGCTCCGACCATGCGGGGTCAATTTGGTAGATGTGGGGCATGGTGCCGGCCTGCCATTGCGAGCGTGGGGTCGAGAACGCAAAGGAGTAACCGGGCGCGACGGGAGCTTTAAGCAGCTTGTCCTCGGCAGTGGGCTCAAGACCGGCTGATCCGTGCGAGATACAGGATCCCAAAAACACAAAGACGAGGCAGGCGGCAATGGAGCAAAGCGCAAGGCGTAGGCGGCGGGCTGGAAGCGCGTGGCTTGTGGTGTGCGACGCGGGGCGAGGGGCGGAATTGCCGCGATTGCGTTGAGGTCGCGAAAAGGAGCGCTTAACGTAGTAGTCGGTCGTACGGCGATCGTAGCGGCGCGGCTGCGATGTGTCGGTCTGGCGTTGGCGCGTGCTCGTACTCACGCGGTCTGACTGCTGCGCGGTACGGCTCTGTTGCCGCGAAGAAGCCCCGGTCTGCACTTGGGGGCGCTGCGGGTTGTCGTTGTCGGAGGTGCTTCTGGGCGTTGGCGTGGTACGGCCGGCAAGGCGCACGCTTTGTGGCCGTTGGTCGCCGTCATTGTATCCGTATGCCATTTGAATCACCTTGCCTCGTGTGTAACTTGTCTATCCTACATAAAAAGATGCACGACACATGGGTATGTGCGCCAAAAGCCTGACAAATGGTATGAACGTTGCCGCGCCGCGCGCCAAGCGTCACGGCAACAGGTATTCAAAAGCAGACAAGATGAAAGCGTCCAGGACGAATGACGTCTCCCGCCGTTCGTCCCAAAAACGGCGCCGCTCGTTTTGCAGTTCTGCCTTCGGTCGAGCTACAAGCGGCGCTGCTGTGCCAAGGCCGTATCTTAAAGCCATGGAATAAAAGCGCGCGGCAAAACGGACCGCGCAAGGGGTGACGCCAAGGGGCGTCAAAAAGGAAAGGAGGGGAACAATGGCGGACAAGAATGCAGAAGTTGCAGTCGAGGATAACGGCGGCATGAAGAAAACGCTTTCGCTCTGGAACTTCTTTACCATCGGTTTCGGTGCCATCATCGGTACCGGTTGGGTTCTGCAGGTCGGCGACTGGATGGTCGTGGGCGGCGGCCCCGTTCCCGCTATGATCGCATTCCTCTTGGGTGCAATCTTCCTCGTGCCCGTCGGAGCTGTTTTCGGTGAGCTCACGGCTGCTATCCCCATTTCGGGCGGCATCGTCGAGTATGTCGATCGTAGCTTTGGCCGTACGATGAGCTACATCACCGGCTGGCTCCTGGCCCTGGGCAACGGCATCCTGTGCCCGTGGGAGGCCATCGCCATCTCGACCCTCGTGTCCGAGATGTTCGGCAGCCTGCCCGGCCTTGAGTGGCTGCGCGCCGTCAAGCTCTACACTATCCTGGGCGCCGACGTTTACCTGTTCCCGACGCTGATCGCGCTCGGCTTTGCAACCTACGTCATCTTCCTCAACTTCCGCGGTGCCAGCTCGGCCGCCAAGCTGCAGGCCTTCCTAACCAAGGCCCTGCTCTGCGGCATGCTGCTCGCCATGGGCGTCTCGCTGTTCACCGGCTCGCCTGACAACGCCATGCCCGTGTTCTCCCAGGTCACCGGTGCTGGCGGCGGCAAGCCTGCTACCGAGGGCACCAGCCTGTTCGCAGGCATCGTTTCGGTCCTGGTTCTGACCCCGTTCTTCTACGCCGGCTTCGACACCATTCCTCAGCAGGCTGAGGAAGCAGCCGAGGGCCTCAACTGGAACAAGTTCGGTAAGATCATCTCCCTGGCCCTGCTGGCCGCCGGCGGCTTCTACATGGTCTGCATCTACTCGTTCGGCACCATCCTCGACTGGCATGAGTTTGTTAAGAGCCCGGTTCCCGCGCTTGCCTGCCTCAAGGGCATCAACATGCTCCTGTACCTGGCCATGCTCGTCATCGCCACGCTTGGACCCATGGGCCCGATGAACTCCTTCTACGGCGCCACGAGCCGCATCATGCTCGCCATGGGCCGAAAGGGCCAGCTGCCCGAGAAGTTCGCCGAGGTCGATCCCAAGTCCGGCGCTCCCAAGCTCGCCTGCGTCGTTCTGGGCGTCATCACCGTCGTCGGTCCGTTCCTGGGCAAGAACATGCTCATCCCTCTGACCAACGTGTCGGCTCTCGCCTTCATCTTCTCCTGCGGCATGGTCGCCCTCGCTTGCCTGCGCATGCGCTTCACCGAGCCCGACCTGCCTCGTCCCTACGAGGTGCCCGGCGGCAAGTTTGGCATCAGCCTCGCTATCGTTGCCTGCGGCACCATCATTGGCCTGCTCGTGATCCCGTTCTCTCCCGCCTCCCTCAACATGGTGGAGTGGAGCATCGTGATCGGCTGGCTGGCTGTTGGCCTGGCCCTCATGGCCTTCACCAATTCGCGCAAAAAATAACGCCTAGCCGGGGCGGATCGGGTGCGCGGAATCCTCTCTCCCGCGCACCGAACCCGGCACCACTTGGGTAGTTTTGTGAGGCCTTAACCCAACGCGGCCTCGCCCACTATATGGATCCATAAGGAGGAACCATGTCCACTAAGTATGCAATCGTTGGCGGCAAGCTCATCGACGGTACCGGTGCCGAGCCGGTCGAGAACTCCCTCGTTCTCGTCGACGACAACGGCAAGATCGAGTATGCCGGTGCTATGCAGGACCTTCCCGAGGGCGTTGAGGTTATCGACGCTGCCGGCAAGACCGTCCTTCCCGGCCTGATCGACACCCACCTGCACTTCTCGGGCAACCTGACCGACGATGACACCGACTGGGTCATGCAGCCGCTCCTCGAGAAGCAGGCCGTCGCCGTCAAGCAGGCCTACGACTGCCTCACCCACGGCCTCACCACCGTCTGCGAGATCGGCCGTTTTGGTATCCAGATCCGTGACTGCATCGACAAGGGCGTCTTCAAGGGCCCGCGCGTTCTGGCAACCGGCCTTGGCTTCTGCCGCGTTGCCGGCCACGGCGACTCCCACCACTGCAGCCAGGAGCTCAACAAGGAATCGCACCCCTGGGGCGATCAGGTCGACGGTCCTTGGGATCTGCGTAAGGCCGTCCGTCGTCGCCTGCGCGAGAACCCCGATGCCATCAAGATCTGGGCTACCGGTGGCGGCATCTGGCGCTGGGACTCCGGTCGCGACCAGCACTACTGCTCCGAGGAGATCCAGGCCGTGATCGAAGAGGCCAAGTTGGTCGGCATCCCCGTGTGGAGCCACTGCTACAACAATCACGCCGCTGCCTACGATTCCGTCCGCTTTGGCTGCGAGCAGCTGATCCACGGCTTCGATATCGATGAGCGCACCATGGACCTCATGGCCGAGCAGGGCACCTTCTTCACCCCGACGATCGCCTTCCTGCCCACCTGGTACGCCACCTATCCGCCCGTCTACGTCCCCGAGCTGCACGACAAGTACGAGGGCACCCTGGTCGAGAAGGAGCTGCAGCGCAACTATGACTGCCTGCGCGAGGCCAAGAAGCGCGGCGTCGTCATGACGATCGGCTCCGACTCCTTCTCCTTCGTCACCCCGTACGGCACCTGCTCCATCGAGGAGATGTACGAGTTCGTCGACAAGATCGGCTTCACCCCGGTCGAGACCATCACCTGTGCCACCCTCAACGGTGCCAAGATGTGCCACATCGAGGACGAGACCGGTTCCATCGAGGCCGGCAAGTGCGCCGACCTGCTGGTCGTCAACGGTGACGTCGCCGCCGACATCCACGTGCTCAACACCGACAACATGGACGTCATCATGAAGGACGGCTGGATTGTCGAGGCTGGCACCTTCGGCGAGGCAAACAAGTACAGCGCCTAAGCTACCGTTCATCGATGGCTTGATGTAAAACACAGTATTTGATTGCATAATGCAATGGAGAGGGTCGCTTGCGGCCCTCTTTATTGCTATGGGGTGCGTCAGTAAGAAGGAGATGACGGTGGATCTCAATAGGCTGATTCTGGGCAAGAGCTACAACTCTACCAAGGTCTTTCGTACCGCTCAGCATGTGGTTCAAGCCATCTTGCTCGGTATTGTCGTTCCGCTGCTTATCCTGCTGCTCATCTGGGATCTAACCGATAATCCCAATCCCGTTCCGGCCGTTGTCGTCATTGCTGGCTTGGTCATGCTGTGCTTCTTCTTCTCGTACGTCTTTGTCGTTCCCGACGACCTCACATCGAGCGCAACCGACCGCACGCTCGCCATCGCTTCAAAAATATTCGCCTACACGTCGCGCGGCCTTACGCCCGAAGCTGCCCTGGGCGCCTCTAAGATCATCCTGTCCGAAACTATCGCCTCTGCCATCTGCTTTACCGACGGCAAGCAGGTGTTGGCAAGCTGGGGCGAGGACTCGGCAAAATGCCCCGCGGGCACCCCGGTGGTGCTGCGGACCACGCTCAATGTGATCAACAGCGGTGAGCAAAGCGTGTTCTCGCGCGATGCCTCGACCGAGACGGGTGGCTACTTTCCGCGCCTGCGCGCCGGTATTGTCGCACCGCTTACCGTGCGCGGGCATTGCGTGGGCACGCTCGAGCTGTATTATCCCCGTCTGAGCAGCATCGATATGCGCCAGACGGCGCTTGCCTCGGGCTTTGCCGACCTCATTTCCACGCAGCTTGCGAGCTTTGAGCTCGAGCGCCAGGACGAGCTTACGGCCCGCGTGGAGCTGCGCGCCTTGCAATCGCAGGTCGATCCTCATTTTCTGTTTAACACCATCAGCACCATTGTGTCGCTCGTACGTACCGAGCCGGACAAGGCCAGGTCGCTGCTCATCGACTTTTCCAATTACTACCGTCAGACGCTTTCTGATTCCGATACCCTCACAACGCTCGAGCACGAGGTGGAACAGGGCACTCGCTATATCAATCTTATGCAGGCTCGTTATGGCGACGGCCGTCTGCGCGTCTCGGTCGATATCGACTTTGAGGTGCGCGATTGCATGGTGCCGCCGTTTATCTTGCAGCCGTTGCTCGAAAACTGCATCAAGCACGCGCAGCGCGAGACCGAGCCGCTTTCTATTCATGTTAGGGCTTTCGAGACCGATGACGGTTTGGAGATCATCGTCGAGGACGACGGCATCGGTATGAGCGAAGAGGTCTGCGCGCATCTGTTTGAGCAACATCGCCGAGAGGAGCCCGAGAGCATTACCGCCGACGGCTCCGTCAAGCGAGGTTGCGGCCTGGCGCTCTTCAACGTGCTTCAGCGCATCCATTTCTTTTACGGAGAAGATTCCGGCATGCGCGTGAAGTCCCAAGAGGGCGTGGGAACGCAGGTCATCGTCGAGCTGAACGGCGAGCCGCATGAGCCCGCGCCGTTGACGGCGTAGCACGCGGTTGGATTGAGAGAAAAAGAGGGGAAGCACATATGTCCGAAGGCTGGAACATCTTGGTGGTTGATGACGAGCCCCCAATTAGGGCTGAGCTACGCTATCTATTGGAAAAGGATACGCGTGTGGGTCATATTGCCGAGGCGGGCAATGTCACCGAAGCCGTGGAGTCGATTCTGTCGAACAAGCCCGACGTGTTGTTTTTAGACATTACCATGCCCGGTCGCTCGGGAATTGAGCTTGCCGAGACGCTGCAGAACCTAAAGACGCCGCCGGTCGTGGTGTTTGTGACGGCATTTGCCGAGTATGCGGCTGATGCCTATAACCTCGATGCCGTCGATTATGTCGTCAAGCCGGTTGAGGACGCACGCCTGTCAAGGGCACTCGACAAGATCGAGGCGGCCTTGGGCGTCCGTCGTGTTATCCACGCTCCGCGCCAGCCTTTGCGTCTGACGGTGGACCGCGGGGGCAAAAAGGTGTTCATTCCCGCCGCAGACGTTTGCTACTTTGAGGCGCGCGCCGATTTTTGCAACGCCATCTGCGCCGAGGGAACGTACCTGATCAATGAGTCGATCTCTTCGCTCGAGCGTCGCTTGGACTCCGAGGGCTTTATTCGCGTTCATCGCAGCTACCTGGTCAATTTGGAAGACGTGCACAATGTTGAGATTGGCTCCACGGGGTTGATGGAGCTCAGGCTCGACCGCGTGAACTCGACGGTACCGGTGTCCCGTCGTCGTGCCGCCGAGGTCAAGTCGCACCTGGGGCTTGCGTAAGAGGCTTGCGTGCTGTCGTTTACCATCGCAGGTTTGGCATGGGCGCGCGGTGGGCATAATGGGTGGCATCGAATGAAATCGAAAGGATCATTATGCCCGCGCTTATCACCCATCATCTGTTTGGCGAGGAAAGCATCGACCGTCTTCCGCAGGGCGTCATCACGTCCGATGAAGAGCGCATTGCCTTTATCTTGGGCAACCAAGGTCCCGACCCGTTTTTCTTTCACATTCTGACACCGCGTGTTTCCGACTGTACGCTGCTGGCGCAGGTCATGCATCGCTCGCGCATGTCTCGCCAGTTCGCGTGCCTGCGCGACGGCGTGTCGCATCTGCTGCCGCGCGACGCCAGCTTGGGTCGCGCCTTTGCGCTGGGTCTGCTGTCTCATTACGTGCTCGACCGCAACGCCCACCCCTTTGTCTATGAGCAGCAGTTTGGCATCGTGGAGTCCGATTCAGAGCTTGAGGATTCGAGCAGTCAGGTCCATGCCGTGATCGAGAGCGACCTGGATGTACTGATGCTGCAGCTTAAGCGCGATGGCGCTACGGTCGACGATTACCCGCCGGCGGGCGAGATCGTCACCACCGATCGCATCAATCGCGTGGCCGGCGTGCTGATGAGCTATGTTGCCGGACGCGTGTACGGCATTGACATTCCGGCGGGGGAGTACGGTGCTGCCGTTGCCAATATGCAGCGACTTTACCGTGCGATTGAGCCGGCCGGCTCCGTAAAGACGCGCGCGATCTCGCTGGTTGAGGGCTTGGTGCACGACTACTCGCTGCTCGACGGCCTTGCCCATCGCGTGACGACGGAGCTGCCCGAGCGCACTGGCAATCTGGGTCATCTGGCGTGGAAGAATCCCTTTACCGATGAGGTCTCGAATGAGAGTTTCCCCGAGGTCTTTGACCGCGCGCTGGTCGATTACGAGTGCACGGTCGCGCGTTTTATCGAGACCGGTGACATGGAGGCCGTGACCAGTCACGTCAACTACAGCGGTCGCGTGCTCGGCACCGACGAGGAGTTCGACCGCGAGGAGTAGGGTCCGCTCCTGTCTCTTTGCCGAATCCTTACCGGCGCCTCCGTGCAATTGGGGTACGATGAACTAGCTGCATATCGGGCGAATACGAAGGGTCCCTGTCCATGAAATACACCAAGCTCGAGCGTAACTGGGTTATGTACGATGTGGGAAACTCGGCCCTCGTGCTGCTCAATACCTCGGTGGTGCCCATCTACTTTAACGCCATCAATACCGGTGCTTCCTCGGCAGACCTGGTGGTCGCTTGGGGCAACGCGCAGACGATTGCCTCGCTGGTCATTGCCATGCTCATGCCCATTCTGGGCGCGCTTGCCGATTACGCCGGCAACAAGATTAAGTTCTTCTTGGGCTTCTTCCTCACGGGCCTGGTTCTTTGCCTGGCGCAGGCTATCCCAATGTCCGCCATGGCATTTTTGACCGTGTACGTGCTGTGCACCATCGGCCTTAACTCTTCTATGACGTTCTACGACGCCATGCTGCCCGACATTACCACCGACGAGCGCATGGACGCCGTGTCCAGCTCGGGCTATGCTTGGGGCTACATCGGTTCCACCGTGCCGTTCATCATCTGCCTGGCGCTTATCATGGGTGGTTCCGCTCTTGGTATCCCCACCATGCTGGCAACGCGTCTGTCGTTTGTCATCACCGGCGCCTGGTGGCTCATCTTTACCTTGCCGCTCATTCGCACCTATAAGCAAAAGTACGGTCGCGAGCGCGGTCCCGAGGACACCATCGGCCACATCGTGGGCGGTGTGTTCTCCGAGGTCGGACACACCATGCGCGAGATCGCCCACAACAAGACCGTGCTGGTCTACATGATCGCGTTCTTCTTCTATATCGATGGCGTGCACACGGTCATTTCCATGGCCACCAGTTACGGATCGGCCTTGGGCATCGATTCGACGCAGCTGGTCCTGGCGCTGCTCGTCACGCAGTTTGTTGCTTTTCCGTCTGCCATCATTTACGGCAAGCTCGCCGGCCGCGTGGGCACGCTCAACATGATCTTGGTGGCCGTCGCCGCCTATATGGGCATCGTGCTCTTTGCCGCGTTTTTCTTAAAGACCGCCTTTGAGTTTTGGGTGCTCGCTATTTTGGTCGGCCTGTTCCAGGGCGGCGTGCAGGCGCTCAGCCGTAGCTATTTTGGCCGCATTATCCCCAAGGAAAAGTCCAATGAGTACTATGGCTTCTTTGACATCTTTGGTCGTTACGCAAGCGTTATGGGCACCTTTCTGGTGTCGGTCGTCACCTCGCTGACCGGCAACCCCTCGCTGGGCGTCCTTTCCATTGGCGTGCTACTGGTGGCGGGCTTTGCGCTGCTGGTCCGTCTGTCCCGCATGTCTCAGACGGCAGAGCAGGCCGCATAGGAACCTGCCGGTAATTGCGTCCGCCGCGATACTCTTTTGGGGTTATCCGCAATAAACATTCTGACTTTCGAACAATGATTAGCCCAAGTGGGTATGATGGAGTCAGCTAGGTCGCGGGGCGTCGCCTGTGTTTGGCGGCGTCCCGTTTTTGTGTTGCAGGGAGGGTAAGGCATGAACGCCACGGTCGTGATTCCAACGTATTGGGCGGGCGATGACGCTCGCGCAAACGCTCCTGGCACCTATGACCATTCGACACGACTCAACGCCGACAATCCCGAACTCGACCGCTGCCTGGCCTCGCTTGAGCAGGTACGTGACATCCCGCGCATCATCCTTTTGGTGGTCTGTCCCGTTTCTGCCACAGCCGATGTGTCGCTGCGCGTGCACGAGATTGTCGACGCGCATCCCACGCTCAAGGTCACCGTTGTCACCAACACCCAGGCCTCGCGCATCGCAGACCGGGTTGCTCAGATCGCACCCAAGGGTTCGGGCGAGTGCGTGAGTCTGCGAGGCTACGGCGCCATCCGCAACATGGGGCTAGCCTGTGCCGCTGTGCTGGGGCATGACGCGGTTATCTTTTTGGATGACGATGAGACTGTCATCGACGCTGACTTTATGAAGCGCGCGACCTATGCGCTGGGCCAGCAGACGCGTCAGGGCCTGCCGATTTTGGTCAAGAGCGGTTACTTTTACGATCGCGACGGATCCCCGCTGGCGCCCACGGACAAGGTGGGCATCTGCCATCGTTGGTGGACCAAACGCATCGAGTTCAACCGTTGGATGAAAAAGGCGCTCTCGGGAACCCGCATCTCGCGCTCCAACTACGTGTGCGGCGGCCTGATGGCCCTGCACGCCCGCGCCTTTACGCGTGTGGCCTTTGACCCGTTTATCACCCGCGGCGAGGACTTGGATTACCTCTTTAACATGCGTATGTTTGGCTACGACGTGTGGTTTGATAACGAGTGGACCGTGCGCCATCTGCCTCCGGAGTCCGAAAAGCGCTCACCGCGCTTTATGCAGGATGTATACCGTTGGTACTACGAACGGGCCAAGTTGACGTTCGCCGCGCATCAAAAGGAGCTCATCCCCGTTACGGCGGCATCGCTCATGCCCTACCCGGGCCCGTGGATTTCGCGCGAGCTCGACGACCGCGTGCGCAAGACCGCTATGGTCCGCAGCGTGTTTACCCGCGAGCATGAGGGCTACCTGCGCATCTGGCGCCATGGTATCGACGAGGCAAAGGCCTATGCGCGCCAAAACGCTGCAAGCTATCTGCGTTTCCAGAGCTTTTGGCCCAAGATCATGGACGGGCTTTGGCGTGACGCACAACTGATCAGTATCCTGGAGGGGGCCGAATGATCGACCGCCGCGCCCAGCGCGATAGTTCAATATCAATCTTTCGCATCATTGCCGTCGCCTGCGCCATTTGCGTGCTGGTGTACTTTATTTTCGCCTTGGTGACCGGTATCGAGCCGATCGCCACGGTGATTGCCTGCGCGCTGCTGTGCATCTTTCTGTGCATCTTTATCTTTTTGACGCTCAATCCCGATTCGGTGCGCTCCCAGTACACCGAGGAGACGCTCTCGGTGGCCTCGGCCATGCTCGAGGACATTAAGGGCGGTCTGACGCAGGAGTCGGCGCGTTTGGTGTGCCGGCGCATTTTGCCCGAGACGCGCGCCATGACGGTGGCCATCACCGACGAGGACAACGTGCTTGCCTGCGCGGGCGAGTTTGAGGAAAAACTGCTGCCCGATACTCCCATCCACACGCTTGCCACACGCTACGTTATCGAACATGGCATCGTGCAGTCGTTCAACCGTATGGTGGATGTCGTGGGCTCGGACGGCTCGCACAACCAAGTCCCCGCCGGCATTATCGCCCCCATCAAGGTGGGCGATCGTACCGTCGGTACGCTCAAGTTCTACTACAAGACCCCGCGCGCCGTCGACCGTACCCAGTACGCGCTTGCCTCGGGCTTTGCCGAGATCTTGTCCACACAGCTCGCCATCCACGAGCTCGAGGTGCAAAAGGAGCTCACGGCGCGCGCCGAGGTGCGTGCACTGCAGGCGCAGATTAACCCGCACTTCCTGTTCAACACGCTGAACACCATTGCATCGTTTACGCGCACCGACCCGCTGCGGGCCCGCGAACTGCTTCGTGAGTTCTCATCGTTCTATCGTGCCACGCTCGACAACTCGGGATCGCTTATTCCGGTCTCGCGCGAGGTCGCACAGACCAAGCGCTACCTTACCTTTGAGAAGGCCCGCTTTGGCGAGGACCGCGTGCTTGCGACGTTCGATGTGTCCGAGGACGTGGAAGATACGCTGGTGCCGGCGTTCGTGATCCAGCCGATTGTCGAGAACGCCGTGCGTCATGGTATGGGCGATGACGACGCCCTGAGGATCGACGTGACCGTTCACCAAGACGGCGAGGATGCAATCTTGATTGCCGTGGCCGATAATGGCGTGGGCATGGATGAGGGTACCGCCGCCAGACTGTTTGACGAGCGCTCTGCCCGTCCCGACGCCAGCTCTCCCCAGGGTGGCGGCGCCGGTGTGGCCATGCACAATATTTCGGAGCGCATCCATCGCTTTTATGGGCCGCACTCCTATACGCGTGTCGAATCGGCGCCGGGCAAGGGCACCAAAGTGCTCCTTCATCTTGATTTGTCAGAGAGCATCTTTGACATTCAAGAGTAAAATAAAAGGCTACGGGCTCAACGTCATGCGACGGATGCCCGGCGTAGTTAGTTGACGAAAGGTTTTATCCCTATGCTGCGTGCGATGATTGTGGATGATGAGGCGCCGGCTCGCTCGGAGCTTCGCTTCCTGCTCGAGCAAACGGGCAAGATCGGCACGATCACGGAGGCGTCGAGCGTCCGCTCCGCCATCGAGATGCTTATGGAAAGTCGCGTGGATGTCGTGTTTCTCGATATCTCGATGCCCGGTGCCTCGGGCCTGCAACTTGCCGAGGCGCTGCATAAGCTCAAAAATCCGCCGGCGATCGTGTTTGTGACTGCGTATAGTGACCATGCGGTCGAGGCATTCGACGTGGATGCCGTCGATTATCTGATGAAGCCGGTTGAGGAAGCTCGCTTGGATCGCGCGATCGAGAAGGTCATGCAACGCGCCAAGCCGGTTACGGACAGCAAGGTGACCATCGAGCGTATCCCGGTGGAAAAGGGCGGCCGCAAGGTGCTCATTCCCGTGGACGACATTCGCTTTATCATGGCCAAGGACGATTACTCCTGCATCTATACCGTCGATGATCGTTTTTTGTCGACGACCTCGCTGGCGCAGTTTGAGGCCAAGCTCTGCGACTTTGGCTTCTTCCGTGTTCACCGCCGCTATATCGTCAACTTGGCGTGCGTCACAGATGTCGAGACGGTGCCCTCGGGCGCTATCCAACTGGGCATTACGGGCGTCGACGAACGCGTGCCGGTCTCGCGCCGCCGCGTTGTGCCGCTCAAGAAGGCCCTGAGCCTCTAGCACACTGGCCCCGCAGCCCTGTAGACCAATTGTCTGCGGAGCCGTGGGGCCTTTTTTGTATGTATCTGCCGAATCGTTTTTTGCAGAAGGGATCCCATGAACAGTGCAAGCGCCAAGCGCATCGACATCATCTCGGACACCCACGGCTATCTTTCGCCCGCGCTTCTGGACGAGCTCAAGGGCGCAGATCTGATCATCCACGCCGGCGACCTCACGTCAGAGATGGACTACGAGCACCTATGCACCATCGCCCCTGTGCGGGCCGTACTGGGCAACAACGATTACTACCGCGACTACGGCCCCGATGTAGACCGTCTTGCGCTCTTTACCTACGAAGGCCTCAAATTCGCCGTAGCCCACTACCGCGAAGACCTCCCGGTGGGATCCGTAGACGTAGCTATCAACGGCCACACCCACGTAACCAAAGAAGCCCAAGTGGGCCGCTGCTTGGTCCTCAACCCGGGCAGTGCCAGCTACCCCAGAGGCAGCCGAGGCCCCACCATGGCCAGAATGCTCGTCAAAGACGGCCAAATCATAAGCACCAAGTTTATTGACTTGGACTAACCGCAACAAAAACGGGGGATGTACAATGCATCCCCCGTTTTCTTTGAGCCAAAGGTCGAAGTCCAACAAGAACCATCAGACCAACCCCGCCACGGAGAACGGGGCCGTCGAGCCGCGAAGCGGCGAGGAACAACAACAGCTCGAACAATGTGACGGCAGGGAGGGTCCGAAAAATTTTTTCAAAAAAGTTGTTGCGCACCGGACAGACTTCTGTGTATACTAATCCCCGCAGCGCACGCGAGCGGAAACAAACGCGAACGACTGCCTGGGGAGTTAGCTCAGTTTGGTTAGAGCGCCGGCCTGTCACGTCGGAGGTCGCGGGTTCGAGCCCCGTACTTCCCGCCAATGCAATTAAAGCCACGTCTTAGGACGTGGCTTTTTGCGTTTGATAGGACCTTGATCCCATCGGTACCTTTCGCCCAAAACCAAATCCTTCCAATTCCCGGACAAGCTCCGTTTAAGACATGTGCTCAAACAAGACGTTTGTTGCGCAACACCTGTTCAACGAAGCAGGGGGCTAGGTTATACTGAATTGCACTGTGAGCCGTTTTTGATGCAAGAGGCTTCAAACGCGGCATTCAGTGGACACCCGTTTTGCTATTTGGGCGTCCATACGGTCATTGACGTCTCGACGTAAGCTCGGCCCCGGAGCTCGTTCGAGCTGTTCCTATTCCTTGAAAGGGGAAACATGGACATATCGAGGAAGACTGATTATGCCCTTCGCATGCTTGCGATGCTTGCCGAGGAGCCGGAGCGGTTGCTGTCTGTTCGCACTGCTGCCGAAGAGGTCAATGTTCCGTATTCATTTGCCCGTTCGATCCAGCACGGTCTGGTTCAAGCCGGCATTGTAGAAAGCCTGCGCGGTGTTCACGGCGGCATGCGCCTTAAGGTGAGCCCCGACGATGTCACGATCCGTCAGGTTGTAGAGGCCGTTCAGGGCCCCATGGTTATGAACGACTGCACCGCGCCCGATGGCGACTGTGCGCGCATGGGCACGTGCTGCTATCATCCCCTGTGGGCCGGAGCCCAGGCACTGATGCGCGACTATCTCGATTCCGTTTCGCTCGGCGATATCGTCGCCCATCGCCAGTTCCCGGCCGTCGATCCCAAGTTCGCCGATCGCGATGCGTTTCCCGAGTACGCCGCCTGCGCGTATGCTTGCCGGGAGGAATAGCGCCGCATAAGGAGCATTGTCATGATTCAGGACCCCTTTCGTTCGATGATTCGTTCGGAAGGGGTCCTGCGCTATCGCGACCTTCCGTGGCGCCGCACGCGCGACCCGTACATTATTTGGCTTTCCGAGGTTATGCTGCAGCAAACGCAGGTGCCGCGTGTGGAGACGCGTATGCCCGCGTGGCTCGACCGCTTTCCGACTGTGCAGGCACTTGCGCAGGCGGCGCCCTCGGACGTTTTGGACGCTTGGCAGGGCATGGGCTACAACCGTCGTGCTCTAGCACTTCATAGGGCTGCACAGCAGCTAGTAGAGGACTGGGGCGGGAAGTTCCCGCGCGAGACGCGCGATCTGGTCGCCCTGCCCGGTATTGGGCCAGCGACGGCGCAGGGCATTCGGTCGTTCGCGTTCGATCTTCCAGGTGTGTATCTGGAGACCAACGTGCGCACGGTCTTTCTGCATCATTTCTTTCCCGATGTGCCGGCTGTTCCCGATCGCGAACTGGTGCCGCTGATTCAGGCGGCCTGCCCGGCGGCTCCCGGTGCGACGGCGGACGAGATTGTCCCCTTTGCCGTGCCTCAAGACGACGCCGACACGCCGCGCGCGTGGTATTACGCGTTGCTGGATTACGGCGCGTATCTTAAAAAGATGCTGCCCAACCCGTCCAGGCGCTCGGCGGGCTATAGCCGTCAATCAAAGTTTGAGGGCTCGCGTCGCCAAAAGCGCGCGCATATCGTGCGAATGTTGCTGGCAGCGCGCGATGGCCAGCCGGCGGGGATTACGCTTGCTGACGCCGTGGGGGGCGTTAACGAGATGGAGACGGCAGCCGGTCGCGGGCCGGTCGAGTGCGAGCTTGTCGCGGGCATTCTAGCCGATCTGGAGCGTGAGGGCTTTTGCCGCTCCGAGGACGATCGTTGGCTGAGTGTGTAGCCCGCTCGAATTTTAAGGTTTAGATTTTCGGCAGGGGGTACCATAAAATAAGGCCGCTCAAAGCCTATGGGCGGCATGTATTGAAGGGAAGTACACCTATGGATTTTGAGAGCTCCCAAACCAAGAAGAACCTTGAGACCGCTTTTGCCGGTGAGTCCCAGGCGCACACCAAGTATCGCTACTATGCATCTAAGGCCAAAAAGGACGGCTACGTTCAGATCTCGAATATCTTTGCCGAGACGGCGGGTAACGAGTCCGAGCACGCCAAGCTGTGGTTTAAGTATCTGCACGATGGCGCCGTTCCCGGCACTCTGGATAACCTGCGCGATGCCGCCGCGGGCGAGAACTACGAGTGGACCGAGATGTACGACGAGTTTGCCAAGACCGCCGAGGAGGAGGGCTTTGCCGAGATCGCCGCGAAGTTCCGCGGCGTCGCTGCTGTCGAGAAGGCTCATGAGGAGCGCTACAACAAGCTCGTCGAGCGCATTGAGTCGGGCGAGGTGTTTGAGCGCGAGGGCGTAAAGGTGTGGAAGTGCCTGAACTGCGGGCACCTGCACGTTGGTGCCGAGGCGCCTGAGGTGTGCCCGGTGTGCAACCACCCGAAGGCGTACTTTGAGGAGCAGGTGGTGAACTACTAGCGCTTGGCGCTGGCTGCTGCGGAGCGCAGGGCGGGAGGCCGGATCGCCTTCCCTCCCCGCTCACGGCTCCGCAGGGTCGCGTTGAGGGAAGACGATCCGGCCTCCCGCCCTGCGCTCCGGCTTCGGGTCGTTGCGTGCTCGCTACAGAAAAGCTGATATTAAAGGTTGTGTGCCGCCCCTTTTTGGGACGGCACGTTTTTGTGGGGTCCCGGTCTCCACAATTTTCGTCAAGCTATTGGTTAGATTTTGGTCAGTTGGCGTAAGGGCGGAAGGCCAAAAGATTGTTGGCGAAAAAAGCTCAGAGAAAGTGCTGGTAGGGGAGTTGTTGAGCTTTTCGACAGCTTTTGAGCAAAAGAAACTTTGTGGCTATTGCCGGCGATTGCGTTGTCGCGGTCATGGCGGTGCGGGATGCTGGTCGTAAGCGTCGAATGCTCCGATTTTGGAGGCCAGCATGGATCTGTTTCTTGAGACTCCGCAGCAACAAGCTGAGCGCATGCTGCGTCAGCAGCAACGACTCATGGAGATACAAATGCAAGGGGCGGCAGTCCAGCCCTTTGCGCAAAATGTCGTGCCCGCTGCTGTACCTGCAGCTGTGCCCGGGTGCGAATCGGCACCAGAGGCCTATTCCGTACAGCAAGATTCATATGCGCAGGAGCTCGCGTTCGACAAGCGTCGTGCGCGTCGTCGCCGCGTGGGCCAGCGCCTGCGCACCTTGGCGATGATCGTGCTCGTCCCGTTGGGGCTTGCGGCCATCTTTCTGGCGTCGTATGCCCTCACGTGCATCCTCAACGGTGCATCGCCCAACGAGGTGCTCCAACATCTAGCGGCCCTGGGCCAGCGCCTGGGTGACGTCATAACAACCATCCGCGCCGGCTGGGAGAGCTAGCGTTTTAGCGTCCGCGGCTCTAAGAGAAATTTGTCTGCAAGGCAGTGAGTGATCCGTGTGTGTGGCGGGGTAAGATTGATCGCGGTTTTGATTGATGATCGATTGGGTTTGTTGGGCGGAGTTTATGTCTGCAATTGATATTGCACTTATTGTGATTGCTTTGGTGGCGGTGGGGGTCGCTGCGGCCTGTGCCCTGCAGCTCAAGGGCCTTCGTGCCGAGTTGCGGGAGCGTGGCGACAGTAGCGCGGAAACGCTGGCAGCACTCGAGCAGGCCAACAACGCGCTCGATGCCCTGAACGTCGCGCTGGCCGAAACACGCCGCACGGCTAATGCCATCGCGCAGCAGCAGACGACCGATGCGGCCGTGGAGCAGCAACGTTACCTGGCCATCGCACGCGAGTTCTCGCAAGCTGGTGACCGGATGGATGACCTGCGCCGTGAGACGGCCCAACAGCTCGGCGCCAATCGCGAGGGCATCGAGCATCGCCTGGACAAGGTGCGCGAGACGGTCGATGCTCAGCTGGGCGCCATCCGCAAAGACAACAACGTGCAGCTCGATCAGATGCGCGCGACGGTGGACGAGAAGCTCTCTCGCACGCTCAACGATCGCCTGTCGGCATCGTTTAAGCAGGTGAGCGACCAGCTCGAGGCCGTGTACAAGGGCCTAGGCGACATGCAGTCCATCGCTACCGGCGTGGGCGACCTTAAGCGCGTGCTGGGCAACGTGAAGGCGCGTGGCATTTTGGGCGAGGTGCAGCTGGGTGCAATTCTGGCGGACATCCTTACACCCGACCAGTATCTGGAAAACGTCGCCACCAAGCCCGGCGCCTCGGAGCGCGTTGAGTTTGCCGTCAAGCTGCCGGTGGACGAGGGCGACCCCGTGCTGCTGCCGATTGACTCCAAGTTTCCGGGCGACGCATATGAGCATCTGCTCGACGCCCAGGAGTCGGGCGACGCTGAGGTCGTCGCCGCCGCACGCAAGACGCTCGATATGATGGTGAAGCGCGAGGCAAAGGACATTTGCGAGAAGTACCTGAGCGTGCCCGCGACCACCAACTTTGGCATTATGTTCGTTCCGTTTGAGGGGCTGTACGCTGAGGTCGTCAGCCGCCCCGGGCTTATCGAGACCCTGGGCCGCGACTATCATGTCAACGTTGCCGGCCCTAGCACCATGGCGGCCATTCTCAACAGCCTGCAGATGAGTTACCAAACGTTTAAGCTGCAAAAACGCACCGACGATGTACTGCGCGTGCTCTCCGCTGTCAAGGCCGAGCTGCCGCGCTATCAAAAGGCGCTGCGCCGCGCCCAGCAGCAGATCGAGACCGCGGGCAAAACGGTCGAGGGCATCATTACCACGCGCACCAACGTCATGGAGCGCAAGCTCAAGGACATCGACGCGCTGGAAGACGCCGACCAAGCCGATGAGATCTTGGGGCTCACGCCCGCGGGCCTTCCCACAGACCAAGAAGACGAGGACTAATTGCAACAAGACGGCGGGGCGCCGGCGCAAACGCGGATGCCCCGCTGCTTTTCGCATCGTGCTTGCCTGAAGCGCACTTTAATGTGCAACAATGGCCTTTCGCCCTATCAGACGCGAAAGGAAGCCCATGTCTCAGAGAAGCACCAGCCCGCTCAAACGCTCGACCGTGCGCCGCACGCTGCAGCGTTTTTGGGATGTCACGCGCACGCAGCCGCTAATCGTCTTTCTCTCGGTGTTCTCGTCGGCGGGCTACATCTTTTTGCTCACGTTTGCCAACACCTACGTTATGGCCCTCATCGTCGATCGTGTCCAGGCCGGCCCCGTAGCGGGCGACCAGGTGTTTGAGGTCTTCGGTCCCTACATTTTGGCGCTCGTGCTCGTCAACCTGGTGGGCCAGATCCTCTCCAAGCTGCAGGACTACACCGTCTACAAGCTCGAGATCGCGGGCAACTATCACCTGGCGCGCCTGTGCTTCGACACGCTCTCCAATCAATCCATGACATTCCACACCAGCCGCTTTGGCGGATCGCTTGTGAGCCAGACGAGCCGTTTTATGAGCGGCTACACGGGTCTGGTCGACGTGACGGCGTATTCGCTCATTCCCACCATCACCTCGGTTGTCTGCACGGTGACGGCGCTCGCTCCGGTGGTGCCCACATTTACCGTGATCCTGGTGGGCATCATGGTCGTCTACATCGCGTTTGTCTGGCTTATGTACAAGCGCATCATGCCGCTTTCGGCCGCGACGTCCGCCGCACAAAACAAGCTCTCGGGTGTGCTGTCCGACGCGGTCACGAACATCCTGGCTGTCAAGACCTGCGGGCGCGAGGACTTTGAGCGCGACCTGTTCGATGCCGCCGACCGTGCCGCGCGCGATGCCGAAACGGTATCGATGCACGCCATGATGCAGCGCAACTTTACGACCTCGGGCCTTATCGTCATCACCATGGCCGTGGTGAGTGTGTTCGTGGCGGGCGGCAACGCGTGGTTTGGCATCTCGGCCGGCTCGCTCGTCATGATCTTTACCTACACCTATAACCTCACCATGCGCCTGAACTACGTGAGTTCCATGATGCAGCGCATTAACCGCGCGCTGGGTGACGCCGCCGAGATGACGCGCGTGCTGGACGAGCCGCGCCTGGTGGCGGACGACGAGCATGCTCCCGAGCTCAAGGTGGGCGAGGGCGCGATTGATTTTGAGCACCTGAGTTTTGCATACCGTGACGCCGCGGCGGGCGAGAACGTGTTCGACGACCTGACGCTCCATGTGGCGGCGGGCCAGCGCGTGGGCCTGGTGGGTAAATCGGGCTCGGGCAAGACGACGCTCACCAAGCTGTTGCTGCGCTTGGACGATGTGCAGGGCGGCCGCGTGCTCGTGGACGGCCAGAACGTCTCGCGCTGTACGCAGCAGAGCCTGCGTCGTCAGGTGGCCTACGTGCCGCAAGAGGCGTTGCTATTCCACCGCTCCATTCGCGAGAATATCGCCTACGGCCGCCCCGAAGCCACCGACGAGCAGATCCGCGAGGCCGCGCGCCTGGCCAATGCCCTGGAGTTTATCGACCGCCTGCCCCATGGCTTTGACACTATGGTGGGCGAGCGCGGTGTTAAGCTATCGGGTGGCCAGCGCCAGCGCGTGGCCATTGCCCGTGCCATCCTCGCCGACGCGCCGATTCTGGCGCTCGACGAGGCGACGTCTGCCCTCGATAGCGAATCCGAGGCGTTGGTGCAGGAGGCGCTCGAGAACCTGATGCGTGGCCGCACCTCCATTGTGGTGGCGCATCGCCTGTCCACCGTGGCCTCGCTCGACCGCATCGTGGTGCTGGCGGACGGCGAGATCGTCGAGGACGGCACGCATGCGCAGCTGGTCGAGGCAGACGGCGAGTATGCAAGCCTGTGGAGCCGCCAGACCGGTGCATTTTTGGAGGCGTAACGACCCCATACGTGGGACAATCGTGCCTATAGGTTTGTTGTGCCGTTGAGCCGAGGAGTCGTTATGCCACGCGAGACCAATGCCGCCAAGCGCGAGCGCGCCATCGAGGTGTGTGAGCGCCTCAACCGTCGCTATGGCCCGGTCGAGTGCTTTTTGGACCACGAGAATCCCTTTAGGCTGCTCATCGCGGTGCTGCTCTCGGCGCAGACGACCGACGCGCAGGTCAACAAGGTGACGCCGCAGCTGTTTGCCCAGTGGCCCACGCCTGAGGCCATGGCCGGGGCGAGCGTGGCCGATGTGGCCGATACCATCAAGTCACTCGGCTTTTATAAGAGTAAGGCCAAGCACGCCGTGGAGGCCGCGCAGATGATCGTCGTCGATTACGGCGGCGAGGTGCCGGCCGACATGAAGGAGCTCGTCAAGCTGCCGGGCGTGGGGCGCAAGACGGCGAACATCGTGCTCAACGTGGGGTTTGGCATCGTGGAGGGCATCGCGGTCGATACGCACGTCAACCGCATCGCGCATCGCCTGATGCTGAGCCCCAAGACGCACGCCAAGGAGCCGCTCAAGACCGAGCAGGATCTGCTCAAGATTTTGCCGCACGAGTATTGGGAGTCGGTCAACCACCAGTGGATCACCTTTGGCCGCGAGATCTGCGACGCCCGCAAACCCAAGTGTGACGAGTGTCCGCTGGCAGATTTGTGCCCCAGCGTGCGCGTAGCGGGGTAGGGCGGAACGCATCTCCGTCTGGCGTTTTTGTTGCGGGGCTGGGCGTACGCTTGAGCTGGAGTCCTCTCCATGCGCTACCATGACAGACAATGTATTTGACGTACGACCCGCCGAGCTTGCCCCGGCGGGCTTTTGGCGTTGCGATGCCGGAGGAACAGCATGCTCATTCACCGTATAGCCGCGCAGCTCTACGCTGCCGAGGCCTTGCAGACCGTCGAGGCCGGACTCGATGCCGGCGAGGACGTGACGCTGGCCGTGTCGCAGTCGGGCCGTACGCTCATGGCGGCCGCCCAGTTTGCGCGCCGTCCGCGCCCCACGGTCTACATTGTGAGCGGCGAGGACGCGGCCGATCGCGCCGCGCGCAGCCTTGCCGCCTACGTGGGCTTGGCGCATGTGTGCCGTTTTCCCGAGCGCAAGGACTATCCGTGGCGCGAGCAGGCGCCCGACGACGCCGTGGTGGCGCAGCGCTGCGAGGCTCTGGGGCGCATCGTGCGCGGGGACAACTGCATCATGGTCGCTTCGGCCCGTGCGCTGTTGCGCTGCGTACCGCCGGTCGAGAGTCGCTATTGGGAGTCCACCACTTTTGCGGTGGGCGAGGAGATTCCTTTTGACGAGGTGCCGCAGCGCCTGGTGGGCATGGGCTACACCAATGCCGGCGCCGCCGACGCGCCCGGTCTGTTCCGCGTGCACGGCGACACCGTCGAGGTGTTCCCCGCACAGGAAAAGGCGCCCGTGCGCATCGAGTTCTTTGGCGACGAGATTGACCGCATCCGCCGCATGGTGAGCTCCACGGGCCAAACCATCGGCAACGAGGACAGCATCGAGATCTTCCCCTGCCGTGAGCTGGCGCTTACCGACGATGCCGTCCACAACATGCACGTGGCGCTCTATCGCGCCAGTCAGGACGACAGCAAACTGGCGGCGCTGCTCGAGATGGTGGACGCGCGCATCGTCACGCCCGAGCTCGACCGCTTTTTGCCGGTTATGTACGGCCAGACCGTGAGCCCGCTGTCGCATGTGAGCGGCAAGGCACTCGTGGTGCTGTCCGAGCCGCGCTCGCTGTTCGATGACTGCCTGCGCGCTTACGAGGATATCGAGGCGCGTGCCGGCGAGGCGGGGGTCGACCGTCTGGACGGCCTGTACGTGCGCGCCCAGCAGCTCGACTTTGGTGCCCAGCAGCGCCTGAACTACGTGAGCCTCATCCGTGCCGGCGGTGCGGTGACGGCCGAGCTCAAGATTGAGCAGCCGGCCATCGCAGGCTCGGACAACCGTTTTATGACGCGTATCCAGGAGGTCGTGGGCAAGCGCTACGCCTGCGTGTTTGCCATTCCCGACCGCGGTGCGCGCGAGTCGATGGAGCTCACCTTTGGCGATGAGGGCGTTACCTTTGAGGAGTCGCTGACGGCCGCGCCCGAAAACGCCGGTGTTATCGGCGACCGTGTACGCGTGGCGGCGGCGGATTCTGCCGACCGTGCCGCCCGCCAGGAGGCCCATGCTTCCATTCGCGAGCGCAAGGCAGATGCGCTCAACGCCCGCTCACTCGAGGCGGGTGCCGCCCAGGCTGCCGCCGGTGCCGCCGTGCCCACCATCTCGCGCGGACGCGTAACCTTTGTCGATGCCGCCCTGCCGCAGGGCGTGGTGGTGCCCGATGCCAACCTGGCAGTGTTCTCGATCGCCGACCTCAACGCCCGCATGGATGCCAACCGCGCGCGCAGCCGCCGCAAGGTTGACATTACGCAGATCACCTTCCCGTTTAAGCCGGGCGATTACGTGGTGCACGCCACCCACGGCATCGCGCTCTTTAGCGAGATCGCGCGCCAGGAAGTGGGCGGCAAGGAACGCGACTACTTTTTGCTGGAATATGCCGACGGCGACAAGCTCTACGTGCCGCTCGAGCAGGTCGACCGCATCACGCGCTATGTTGGCCCCGACGGCGACAAGCCGCGCCTGACCAGGCTCAATACCGCCGACTGGACGCGTGCCACCAACAAGGCACGCAAGAACGCCAAAAAGCTGGCGTTTGACCTGGTCGACCTGTATACGCGCCGCTCGTCGATTACCGGTATCGCCTGTCCGCCCGATACGCCCGAGCAGATCGAGATGGAGGAGAGCTTCCCCTACGACGAGACGCGCGACCAGCTGGAGGCCATTGCCGACATCAAGGCCGACATGGAGGCGCCCAAGCCCATGGACCGCCTGCTGTGCGGCGACGTGGGTTTCGGCAAGACCGAGGTTGCCCTGCGCGCGGCGTTTAAGTGCGTGGACTCCGGCCGCCAAGTCATGGTGCTCTGCCCCACGACCATTCTGGCCCAGCAGCACTACGAGACGTTCTTTGAGCGCTTTGCCCCGTTTGGCCTCGAGGTCGAAGTGCTCAGCCGCTTCCGCACCCCGGCGCAGCAAAAGCGCGCGCTTAAAGCGTTTGCCGAGGGCACGATTGATGTGCTCATCGGCACGCACCGCTTGCTTTCTGCCGACGTGAACCCCAAGAACCTGGGCATGGTGATCATCGACGAAGAGCAGCGCTTTGGTGTGCAGCACAAGGAGCAGCTCAAGAACCTGCGTGAGCAGATTGACGTGCTCACGCTTTCGGCAACGCCGATTCCGCGAACCATGCAGATGGCCACGAGCGGCGTGCGCGACATGAGCCTGATTACCACGCCACCGACCGGGCGTCGTCCCGTGATCGTGCACGTGGGGGAGTACGACCCCGATGTGGTGAGCGCGGCGATTCGCCTGGAGGTGGGTCGCGGCGGCCAGGTGTACTACGTGTCCAACCGCGTCAAGACCATCGACGACGCCGTGGCGCGCGTGCACGAGGCCGCGCCCGAGGCGCGCGTGGGCGTGGCGCACGGCAAGATGAGTCCGCGCGAGGTCGAGGACGTGATGATCGAGTTCGCGACCAAAAAGATCGACGTGCTCATCGCCACGACCATCGTGGAGAGCGGCATCGACAACGCGACCGCCAACACGCTGATCATCGAGGACTCACAGCGCCTGGGTCTGGCGCAGCTCTACCAGCTCAAGGGCCGTGTGGGTCGCTCTGCCACGCAGGCCTACGCATACTTTATGTTCCCGGGCGAGCTGCCGCTTACCGAGGAGGCCACGGCGCGCCTGACTGCACTGTCCGAGTTCCAGGACCTGGGCAGCGGCATGCGTATCGCCATGCGCGACCTGGAGATCCGCGGCGCCGGTTCGCTTATGGGCGCCGAGCAGCACGGCAACTTGTCGAGCGTGGGCTTTGACCTGTTTACGCAGATGTTGGGCCAGGCGGTAGCCGAGGCGCGCGGCGATGACGACGCCGGCGTGGAGGCGGCGAGCGTAGGTATTAACCTGCCGGCCGACTACTTCTTGTCCGAGGAGTACCTGCCGGCGGTGGACCAGCGCGTGCTCGTGTACCGTAAGCTCGCAGCGGCCGAGGACCTGGAGAGCATCGACGAGGTGCAGGAAGAGACCGAGGCCGCGCATGGCGAGCTGCCGTTGGCGGGACTCAACCTGTTCAATCGCGCGCGCATCCGCATTCGCGGCGAGCGCCTGGGGCTCGAGAGCGTCACGCTCAGTGGCGGCCGCATCACGTTTTTGGGCGTAGACGTGCCCAAGAAGGTGGCCTTTGAGCTTAAGACCCGCTATGGCGCGGTGAACTTCCCCAAGAGCCGCAAGCTGTCGGTGCCCTACAAGGCGGGCGCCGGCGCGGGCAGCGGCTTGGGCCGTGGCCTCGATGCCAACGACGGCACCGGCCCCGTGGCCGCGGCGCTCATGCTGCTGCAACAGCTGGGTGCCAGCGACGACGACTAACAAGTAAGCCGGTGGGACAAAGTTATCAGTAGTTTTTGTCCCAGGTGCGATAGTCGCATCGAGCCTGTCAACGCGAGCGACCCTGGGACAAAAACTACTGATAACTTTGTCCCACCACGTTGCGGGTCGACCCTTCGTCCGACCGAAAGGAAAGCATGTTCGGATACATCTACAAGAAAGACGCCGCTGCCATCGCGGTTGTTCTGTGCCTTTGTCTGGGCGTGGGCAGCTTCTTCGATTACCAGATCTCGAGCGCGCTGTTCAACATCGCCAGCATGTACGGTCGCTTTATCGAGGCCGCCGGCGAGCTGCCGTTCGAGCTGACGGCGAGCATCGCGGGCGTTATGCTCGTGCGCGCGGTGCGTCCCGACTCCAGGGGGAGCAAATGGCTCGCCGCGCTCGGCATCCTCGTTAACGTCGGCCTGGCCGGCTACGAGATCATCTCGTCCCTGCGGGTCGGCGGCAAACTCGTCGCAGCTCAGTTGGTGCTGACGTTTGTACTGGTCATCGCCGCCAATCTTATCGTCTATCGCCTTACGCGCAATACCGAGCCTGACGAGCTCACACGCTGGGCGTTGATGGTGCTTGCCGTGTGGGTCGCCCAAGCCATCATCCTCAATGTGATCGTCAAGCCGCTGTGGTCGCGCCCGCGCATGCGCGTGATCGAGGTGACGCAGGGGCTCGATTTTCAGCCGTGGTGGGTGATCGGCAATCCCGACAAATGGGCCTATATCGCCGCTGGCGTGATCAAGGACGGCTTTAAGTCGTTTGCGAGCGGACACACGGCACACGCGGCGATCGGCCTTATGCTCGCCGGGCTTCCCGCGACGGCCTTTAAGGAAAAGCCGTCGCGCCGCCGCGTGGTCTTTTGGGTCGCTGCGGTGGTTGCGGCGCTCGTCGCCTTTGGCCGCATCGTGATCGGTGCGCACTTTTTGACTGACGTGAGCTGCGGCTTTGCCCTGGTGTTGGCACTTGAGTGCCTTGCCGCACGCATTGCCTATCCTCACGGCGTACAATAGCCCCACCTGAATCATCTGGCCGATACCTGGTAAGAGAGGATTGCCATGCTCGCGTTCAACAACGACTATTCCCACGGCGCACATCCGGCAGTGCTGCAGGCGCTCGTCGACACCAACATGGAGCCGCAGCCCGGCTACGGTACCGATGCACACACCGAGCGTGCCAAGCAGCTTATCCGCGAGGCCTGTCAGGCTCCCGATGCCGACGTATTTTTCCTGGTAGGCGGCACGCAGGCCAACGCGACGGTGATTGACATGCTGCTCGCGCCCTACGAGGGCGTCGTTGCCGCCGAGACCGGTCACGTTGCCTGCCACGAGGCTGGTGCCATCGAGTTTGGCGGCCACAAGGTGCTTACCATTCCCGGCTACGAGGGCAAGATGCATGCCGAGGATCTCGAAAACTATATCCAGGTGTTCTACGAAAACGAGAGCTACGAGCACACGGTGTTCCCGGGTGCCGTGTATGTGAGCATGTCGACCGAGTACGGCACGCTGTACTCCAAGGCCGAGCTCGCGGCGATTCATGCGGTGTGCCAGAGGCGCCAGATTCCGCTGTTTGTGGATGGTGCGCGCCTGGCTTATGCGCTGACAGCCGATGAGTGCGACATTACCCTGCCCGAGCTAGCGCAGTTGTGAGACGTGTTCTACATCGGCGGCACCAAGTGCGGTGCGCTTTGCGGTGAGGCTGTGGTGTTTTGCGGCATGCACGCTCCGGCACATCCCATTCCGCGCATTAAACAGCACGGAGCGTTGCTTGCCAAGGGCCGCCTGACGGGCGTGCAGTTTGAGGCGCTCTTTACCGATGGCCTGTATTTTGAGATTGGTCGCCAGGCGATCGAGACGGCGCAGGCGCTGCGTCGCGTGCTGCACGAGCGCGGCTACCAGTTCTTCTTGGAGACGCCCACCAACCAGCAGTTTGTGATTTTGCCCAACGAGGACATGGCCCGCATTCGCGAGCACGCCTCGATCGAGTACTGGGAAAAGTACGACGAGACCCACACCGTGGTGCGTTTTTGCACCAGCTGGGCCACGACGCAGGAGGACATCGACGCGCTGGCGGCTGTCCTGTAGCTTGATGTAATGACGAGGGGCCGCCCTACGCCTGGGTTTGGCGCAGGGCGGCCTTTGCTTTTGTGGGGGAGGGGTTGTATGCCCGAGATGTCCGAGCCGACGATTCGCCTGGCGACGCCCGATGATGCGGCGGCGTTGCTTGCCATTTATGAGCCGTATGTACGCGAGACGGCGATAACCTGCGAATACGAGGTGCCGAGCGTTGAGGAGTTCGCCGGGCGCATCGAGCGTACGCTCAAGCGCTACCCGTATTTGGTGATGGAGCTGGACGGGCACCCAGTGGGCTATGCCTATGTGAGCGCGCTTAACAGCCGCGAGGCCTATGACTGGTCGGTCGAGACGTCGATCTACCTGGCGCGCGACGTGCGCCACGGCGGGCTGGGCCGCAAGCTACACGATGCGCTCAAGCAGTGCCTGGTCGCGATGGGCATCACCAACATGTGTGCGCTCATCGCCGTACCGCACGACAAAGACGACGAGTATCTGACGCACAACAGCCAGGACTTCCATGCCCATATGGGGTATCGCCTGGTGGGTGCCTTCGACCGCTGCGCCCAAAAGTTCGGCCGCTGGTACGACATGTGCTGGATGGAGCTGGTTCTAGCCGAGCGCACGCCCAACCAACCCAAACCGACCTGGTTCCCCGACCTCCTCGCCTAAAACCACCACGAAGGTGCCTGTCCCCTTTGCGGTGGTTAGCCGATGGGTTCGGTGTATTTGGCGCGGTCGGTGCGTTGGATGCGCTTGGAGACATGGAGCGGGCGGCCGTCGGTGTCGTAGACGTAGTCGGTGATCAGGATCAGCGCCTGCCCGCGCTCAACGTTGAGCAAAAATGCCTCGTTTTGCGAGGCATAGCATACCTCAAAGGTCTTGTGCCCCTGTGCCGGCGCGCGATGGAATTCCTGGCGCAGCGTGGCGTAGAGCGAACCGTTGATATCGCGATCGATGAGCGACCCAAAGCTTGGCGGCAAATAGGTGGTCTCCAGACACAGCGGCGCATCGTCCAGGTAGCGCAGGCGGACAAGTTTGACGAGCTTGCTGCCCGCGGCGGCGTCAAAGAACTTGGCTATGCTGCCGGCCGCCTTGGCAAAGCCCGAGTCCACGGTGCGCGTGGTGGGCTTCATGCCCTGACCCTGGACCTGTGTCGTATAGCTCGAAAACACCAGGTTGTTCTCGTGGAGCGCGGGCGTGTCGGCCACAAAGGTGCCACGTCCGCGCTCGGTGCGCACCAGGCCCTCGTCAACTAACACCTTAAGCGCGTGGCGCACGGTGCTGCGCGACAGACCCGATTCGTCCATGAGTTCCATCTCGGACGGCAGTTTGTCTCCGCGCGCGTAGGTGCCGGCGGCGATGCGGTCGCGCAGCATGCCCGCCAAGCGCTCGTATTGGGCCAGTTTCTTTTTAGACGAAGCATTCATGCGACCAACCTGTATCTAACCTGTATGCTTACTGAACCAAGCATGTATCCAACATGACAACAAAACCGCTGATAATGGATTGCCGAAAACTTTACCAGCAAAATATCTAAGACAAATATAGCATACAACTAGTCGACATAACCAAAACATGTATGTAACTTGTATGCCATCAAGAGCATCAAACGAGAAGAAAGGCTGATGCACGATGACTACTCAGGAACAGGTTAAGGATGTCGTCTCCCAGGTTTTGGCTGACAAGGCAGACAAGGGCGGCATCAGGCGCGTCGTGTGGATCGGCGCTGGCGGATCCAACGGCGGCAACTATCCTGCTCAGTACTTTATGGAGCACGAGGCTACGCAGGTCGTGAGCTCCAGCTACACCAGCAACGAGTTCGTGCACGCAACCCCTGCCTACGTCAACGAGAACACCCTGGCCGTCGTCGTGTCCATGCGCGGCACCAAGGAGACCATCGTCGCCGCCCAGGTCGCCAAGGACCACGGCGCCAGCACCATCGCCATCTATGTTGACGAGTCCGGCCTCACCGAGGTCTGCGACTACAAGATCCAGTACGACAGCTTGGCCGTCGACGAGTCCTGCATGGGCCGCACCAACTCCGCCGTCGTGACCATGATCGCCATGGAGCTCACGCAGCAGACCGAGGGCTATGCCGAGTACGAGACCGCTATGGCCGCGTTCGACTTGGTCGACCCCATCTATCGCAAGGCCGTCGAGTACACCCGTCCTCTCGCTGCTAAGTGGGCCGAGCAGAACGCCGACAAGCCTTGCATCAACGTCATGGCCCAGGGTCCGCTCTTCGGTGCCGCCTACGTCTTTAGCATCTGCAACGTGCAGGAGATGCTGCAGATCGACTCCTGCACCATCAACACCTGCGACTTCTTCCACGGCCCCTTCGAGATTCTGGACAAGCGCACCTCGCTGTTCCAGCTCATCAGCGTCGGCCGCAGCCGCTGCAATGACGAGCGCGGCATCCGCTTCGTCAACCAGTACGGTGGCGAGCACGTCTATCAGCTCGACGCCAAGGAGCTCGGCCTCAACGACATCAAGGACAGCGTGAGCGAGTACTTCAACCACCTGATCTTTGCCCCGATTCTCAACAACGTGTACATGCGCGCTCTCTCTGCCGTTACCCACAAGGACTACATGACGCGCCGCTACATGTGGAAGCTTGAGTATTAGTTACGGCGTTTTACCAAACGCCGTAACCGCTCGACGCTGCAAACCCGCCAGAGCGGCAATCTGCCTTTCAGCTTCGGCGGCATGACCAGAAGGTCAATGCCGCCTCACTTCAAGGCACCTTGCTCGCTCTGGCGGGTTTTCGCTGACATTGCCAAAACATCGACGATACCGTGGCTGGCGGGACACTCCCTTTGTCTAGAGATTTCCCGTTTGCCGATTTGTGCCTTGAAAAATGTATATAACGACTATAACGTAGTGTGAAACATATTGGAAACAATACCGAGGAGGCTGCGTTGAAGAAAAGCAATCTGGGCTATGTGCTGGTGCTGATCGCCGCGCTTATGTGGGGCAGCATCGGAATCTTTGTAAACGGCATCTCGGCCATGGGCGTTACGTCCCAGAGTATGGCTGCCTTTCGCTTGTTGGTCGGAGCGCTTATCTTGGCGCCGGTCCTGATGTTTATGGGCTGCCGTTCGGGTGAGGGGTCTACCGTGGCTCAGGGTCCGCTGGCCCTGTTCAAGGCAAGCCCTAAAGAGCTTGTTTCCTGCGCGCTTGTCGGTATCGTCGGTTTGGCCGCCGCCAACACTTGCTATTACGAGTGTATGGGCGAGGTGGGCATGTCCACGGCCTCGGTGCTGCTCTATACCTCGCCGGTGTTTGGCGTCGTGCTCGGCCGCGTGCTTTATCGCGAGGACGTGACCCCCAACAAGCTCGTTGCCATCGCTTTTAACATAGGGGGCTGTGTACTTGCAGTAACTAATGGCGACCTTTCCGGTTTCCATTTTTCGGTTTGGGGCGTCACGTCGGGCGTGATTGCAGGCTTTTGTGGGGCGTCGCTCGCGGTGTTTAGCCGGATAGCAACCAAGACGGTCCACCCGCTGGCTGTCACGTTTTGGGGCCTTGTTTTTGGCGGTGCGGTTATGGCGGCTATCGCGGCTCCGTGGCCGGATGTCGCCGCGGCAATGTCGCCACAGCTGCTGCTGCTGTTCCTTGGCTTTGGACTCATCCCCACAGCCGTGGCTTACATCTTATATATGCAGGGTCTGTCCATGGGGCTCGAGACATCGAAAGTTCCCGTCGTAATGTCTTTTGAGACGGTCGTCACCGTACTGGTGGGCATTGGTGTCTATGCCGAGTCCGCCGGCGCGATCAAGGTCCTGGGTATTGTGCTGGTGCTCATGTCCATCCTGATTATGAACACCGACTTCTCCAAGCTGCGCAACAGTGTATTTGTCGGTCATGTCGCTGAGAGCATGACCTTTAAGCCCAACGCGTGGTGGACGGAGAAAACGCAGGACATGGATCTGTTTAAGGAACGCACCGGCATCGCGCTGGAGCCCACCGTGCAGGAAAGCCCCTGGTACTTCGTGCGATAGGGGATTGCGCGCAGGGTCCGACTTGGGGTTATCCCGCCAGTGCCGGCCTGCCCAGCCCCAACGTTTCAAGTACGTTAAACCCGTCAACGGTCGATTTTCACCCGCGAACGGTCTTTATGCTAATTAGCAATATCCGCAACGTATAAGACGTTATAATGACCATAACGAAAAGGAGGAGGCAAGATGAATCAGATCATTCTCGCATCTCATGGCGGCTTGGCCGCAGGCGCCAAAGACACGCTCGAGATGGTTCTCGGCGACGTGTCGAACGTCCACGTCGTGTCGCTTGCTCGTGACGACAAGGAGCCCATCACCAACAAGGTGGACGCCATGATCGCCACGTTCAACGCGGACGACACCGTCTATGTGCTGACCGATATGCTCGGCAGCTCGGTCAACAACAGCATGGTCGAGCTTTCCAAGAACGGCACGAAGTTCACGGTTGTCAGCGGTTTCAACATCCCGCTGGCGCTCACGCTCGCTATGAGCCCCGTCCCCGTCAAGGGCGCCGAGCTCGCGGCCCTCATCAACGAGGCCCGCACCGGTCTGACCAACCCCAACGCACCGGTCGAGGCCGCCGCGGCTCCCGCCAAGAAGGCCAAGGCACCCCGTCACAGCTCCGGTCCCGCCAAGATCGTCCTCGCACGTCTTGACTACCGTCTGCTGCACGGCCAGGTCGTCTTTACCTGGACCACCAAGGTTCAGGCCGAGCGCATCATCGTCGTCGACAACGCTGCCGCCAACGATGACATCAAGAAGGGCGCTCTTAAGCTGGCCAAGCCCCAGGGCGTGCGCCTGAACGTCTTCACCGTCGAGCGTGCCCTCGCCAAGATGGACAAGCTCAACACCCTCGGCGAGCGCGTCATGTTCGTCTTTGGCAACACTGCCGAGATGCTGCAGTTCTGCCAGGGCTACAAGCTCGACGCCATCAACCTGGGCGCCACCGCCAACCACGACGGTGCCGAACAGGTCGGCGGCAAGGACAGCTCCGTCTTCTTCGACGCCACCCAGAAGGCCGACGTCAACCAGCTGCTCGACATGGGCATCAAGCTCTACGTCCAGCAGACCCCTACGTATCAGAGCGTCGACATCGACGCCAAGCTGTAATCAACCAGGCTTTTGCCTGACTGAAAGGAGAAGGGTATGAATACGTTCATCAGTGCGGTGCTCGTCGGCCTCGTCGGCGTGTTCTGCATGTGGGACTCCCGCCTGCTCGGTCGTCTTAACTTCGAGCAGCCCCTCGTTGGCGCTACGCTCGTCGGTCTGCTGCTGGGCGATGTGCCCACCGGCCTTGCCGTCGGTGCCGCCGTCGAGCTCGTGTCCATGGGCCTGGTGCAGGTCGGCGCCGCCGTTCCGCCCGATATGGTCCTGGGCGGCATCGTGGCAGCTGCCTTCGCGTGCCTGACCGATGCTTCTGCTGAGACCGCCATGACGATCGCCATCCCGGTCGCCGTCTTGGGTCAGCTCCTCGGCATCGTGTTCCGTTCCATCATCGCCGCCCTCACCCATGTGGCAGATAGCGCGATCGATAACGGAAAGTTCAAGACCGCCTACCGTATGCACATCTGCGCCGGCTCCGGTCTGTACGCCATCATGTACTTCCTGCCGATCTTCCTCGCCGTCTTTGTCGGTACCGACCTGGTTCAGGCCATCGTCAACATGGTTCCCGAGTGGCTGTCCACTGGTCTGAACGTCTCGACCAAGATCATGACCGCCTACGGTCTGGCCCTGCTGCTCACCATGATGATCAAGAAGGGTATGACTCCGTTCCTGTTCATCGGTTTCCTGCTCGCCGCTTACCTCAACCTGTCCGTCATCGCGGTCGCTCTGATCGGTGTGTGCCTGGCTGTCGTCTTCATGGGCTTCAAGTTCAACGGTTCCCATGCGGCCGCCGGTGTCGATTCCGACTACGATCCGCTCGAAGACGACGAAGACGACGAAGACTAAGGAGGAACACACTATGGCAACCGCAACCAAGGACGTGTCCCTGAACAAGAAGGTCAGCCAGTTCTTCTGGCGCTCCTGGGCCATCCAGGCCTCTTGGAACTACGAGCGTCAGATGAACATGGGCTTCCTCTACGGCATGGTTCCCACGCTCGATCGCCTCTATCCGGACGAGTCCGACCCCAAGCAGCTCGCTGCTAAGAAAGAGGCTTACCACCGTCACATGGCGTTCTACAACTGCACCCCGCAGACGAGCGCTTTCATCCTGGGCCTCTCCGCCTCCATGGAGGAGGAGTACGCCAAGGATCCCGAGAACTTCGATCCCGATTCGATCAACGCGGTCAAGACCTCCCTCATGGGTCCGCTTTCCGGCATCGGCGACTCCTTATTCCAGGGCACCATCCGTGTTATCGCCTTTGGTCTGGGCGTTCAGCTGGCTCAGCAGGGTTCCATCATGGGCCCGATCCTGGCCGTGCTCATCTCCATCGTCCCCTCTGTGCTGATCACTTGGTTCGCAGCCAAGATGGGCTATCAGGGCGGCCACGAGTACCTGAGCAAGCTTCAGGGCGGCGATCTCATGGAGAAGCTCATGTATGTCTGCGGCATCGTGGGTCTTATGTCCGTGGGCGGCATGATCGCTACGCTGATCGGCGCCACCACCCCGCTGCAGTTCGCTGACGGCACCGTCGTGATCCAGGACATCCTGGACGGCATGATGCCCCAGATGATCTCCCTTGGCCTCACCGGCCTTATGTACTGGCTCATCAAGAAGAACGTCAACACCGGTTGGCTTCTCGTGATCGCCATCGTGGGCGGCATCGCCCTCTCCGCGGCCGGTATCCTGGCCTAGTCGCGACCCAGCGCCTAACCGCTTTCCCCGGGGGCCTGCCTGGCATCCCATACCCCAGGCAGGCTTCCATCCCTTGATGTGTCAAAGGGACAGTTCCTTTGACACATCCTCAACGGGCCGGCGACTCGGTCCAAACCACGGTAACCCTGCGAGCGCCCGGCAATGTGGCGCCGCAAAAAATCGAAAGGAATGTGTCAGATGTACGAGATCGACCTTAACCTCCCTAAGCAGATCGTCGCTGACGTCCTGTCCAACCACGAGATCCACAGCGTCGCCTTCGTCGGCTGCGGTGCTTCCATGTCCGACCTTTACCCTGCCAAGTACTTCCTGGCCAACAACACGGACAAGCTGAACGTTCAGATTTTCACCGCTAACGAGTTCAACTACGACACGCCTTCCTGGGTCAACGAGCACACCTTCGTGATCACCTGCTCCCTCGGTGGCTCCACGCCCGAGACCGTCGAGGCCAACAAGACCGCCAAGAAGCACAACTGCCCGGTCGTCTCCCTCACCAACAAGGCCGGCTCCGCTCTGACCGTCGACGCCGACCACGTCATCGTTCACGGCTTCCATGCCAACTACGCTGCCAAGTGCGAGAAGCCTGGCTACGCCATCGCTCTTGCTCTCGAGATCCTTCAGCAGACCGAGGGCTATGACCACTACGAGGACATGATCACCGGCCTCACCAACGTCTTCGAGCTCTGCGAGAACGCCGCTCAGTCCGCCAAGGGCCTCGCCAAGCAGTTCGCCCAGGACTTCAAGGACGACAAGATGATCTACTTCATGGCCTCTGGTGCCTCCGAGAAGATGGCTTATTCTCACGCCGCCTTCCTGTTCACCGAGATGCAGTGGATCGACGCCGCCGCCTACAACACCGGCGAGTACTTCCACGGCCCGTTCGAGGTTTCCACCGAGGGTAAGCCCTACGTCTTCTTCATGTCCGATGGTGCCACCCGTCCGATGGACGCCCGCGCCCTCACCTTCCTTAAGCGCATGGGCGCCAAGGTCGCTCTGATCGACTCCAAGGACTACGGTCTGGCCGACGCCGTGCCGGCAAGCGTCGTCACCTACTTCAACCCGCTGCTGCACCTCGCCGTTATGCGCGAGTACGGCAACCAGATCGCCGAGGCCCGTCAGCACCCGCTGACCATGCGTCGCTACATGTGGAAGCTTTCCTACTAATCACAAGTAAGTAGTCCTTACGGGTTGATTGAGAGGGGATGGGGTTTGCACCCCGTCCCCTTTTTTGCTCTGGGGAGGGCGTGTTTGTCGCGTTACAAAACCCCAGATAAAACCTACCAAAATAAACCTGTCCCTTTTTGGCAGGTGGGAGGAGATGCGTATGATCAAGGCGGTGCTGTTTGACATGGACGGCGTGCTGGTCGATACCGAGTGGTTCTACAACCGCCGCCGCGTGGCGTTTATGGAAGAGAAGGGGTTTCACTTTGACGAGATCCCTGATCTTTCGGGGTCTAACGAGCCCGCCATTTGGGAGACGCTGGTTCCCGACGATGTTGAGCTGCGCGAGCGCCTGCGCGTGGAGTACAAGCAAGTCTACAGCCCGGACCACCCCGTTCCGTATGCCGAGCTGCTCAACGAGCAGACGGAGCCGGTGATGTGTGAGCTGCACGAGCGCGGCGTGAAGTGTGCCATCGCGAGCTCGTCCTATCGCGAGTTGATTGACGAGCTGGTGGAGATCGCTGACATTGCCGATGTGCTGGATTACACCATCAGCGGCCACGAGTGCAGTGCGTTTAAGCCCGACCCCGAGATCTACCTGCGTGCTATGGAGGCGCTGGGGGTTGAGCCTTCCGAGTGCCTGGTTATCGAGGACTCGCCTTTGGGCATCGAGGCTGGCAAGCGCTCCGGCGCCCGCGTCCTGGCACTGCGTCCGCATGAGGGCGTCAACCTGGACCAAACGGGAGCCGACGCCGTCATCGACAACCTCGCCGACATTCTGACCGCTTTGTAGCGTCAATTCGCCGCAAGAAGTGCGGATTCACACGTCTCTTGCGGTGGATTGGCTCATTTTGGCTTCGATTTAGATCCGTTTGGCTTCGACTCGGACTAAGTGAGTAGACTTTTTGGCACATGCCGAGCACAAAGCGTATCTGCCTTAGTAAAACCGCAGGTCGGAGAGGTGGCTGTTTTGAGTGCGCTTGGTAGATCGCGAAAAGTCTACTCACTTAGAATTTGGCTCTTTGGTTGGGGAGCTGCTGGCTCGTTTTGGTTGTCGAGAGAGGGTGAATTGAAGCGCCCTCTCGCGCTCCATGCTACAATCGCCGGCATGCCCCACAATTACATCTGCCTTCGAAAGGAGCCTACGTGGCGAACGCCATCGATCAGCTCACGGACCGCGTGCTCGTGCTCGGCCGTCTCACCATCGTCCGCCGCGCCATTACTGCCGTGGCGGTCACCATCTCCGCCGTTCTCCAGACATTTCTGATTCAGGCGTTCATTCGCCCCGCCGACCTGCTTCCGAGCGGCCTCACCGGCGTCGCGGTCCTGCTCGATCGCGTCACCTCGCTCGGCGGCGTTCATATCGACATCTCGCTCGGCATGCTCGCGCTCAACATCCCCGTGGCGCTCCTTTGCTGGAGCGGCATCAGCAAGCGCTTCGTCATCTTCTCGATGATGCAGGTCATGCTCTCGTCGCTGTTCCTCAACATCTTTCACTTCGCCCCGTTTTTGGGCGACAAGATCATGCTCATCATCTTTGGCGGCGTGGTCTCGGGCCTGGGCGCCGCCATCGCGCTTAAGTCCGGCGCATCCACCGGCGGCACCGACTTTATCGCGCTGTGGGTTTCCAACCATACAGGCAAGACCATCTGGGGCGTCATCTTTGGCTTTAACTGCTTTATCCTGGCGATCTTTGGCTTTATGTTTGGCTGGGACAACGCGGCGTACTCCATCGTGTTCCAGTTTATTTCGACCAAGACCATCGACAGCTTCTACCGCCGCTACGACCGCGTAACGCTGCAGATCACGACACGCAAGGCAGACGAGGTCATGACAGCCTATGTTGACCATTTTCAGCATGGCATTAGCTGCGCCGAGGTCATTGGCGGATACAGCCGCGAAAAGATGTATCTGCTGCACGCCGTTGTCTCGACCTACGAGAGCCAGGACATTATCAAGCTGGTGTGCGATATTGATCCCGGCGCCGTGATCAATGTGTTCCACACGCTCAACTTCGTGGGCGGCTGGTGGGGCGGTCATGTCGACGAGCCCATGCCCACGGCCGTACCCGATCCCGACAAGCCCGCGCGCATGGCCAGCAGGCAGGCGCGCCTCAGCGAGCAGGACAGTCTGCAGCAGGACGACGGCAAGTAAGGATTTGCTGTATGTGGTGTATCGTTTTATCAAACTGAGATAACATATAAAAAGACGTTATATACGTATTAGTTATTTCGCTATTTTGATAAGAGTGATCAGATATGCCCGCACCCAAAAATGCACCACTTTACCAGCAGATTTACGACGAAATCAAGGATGCGATCGAGAAAGGTGTTTATGCACCCAAGGAGCGTATCCCGTCCGAGCTTGAGCTTGCCGAGCAGTACGAGGTAAGCCGCATTACGGTGCGTCGCGCCGTTGAGGAGCTGTGCTCCGATGGCTACCTGGTTAAGCAGCAGGGCCGCGGCACCTTTGTCTCCACGCCGCACATCAACCGCCAGTTCCACGCCTCGACGCTGCAGACGTTTACCGCGCTGTGTGCCGACAATGACATGAAGGCGGGTGCACACGTGGTCGATCGCCAGATTGTGCCGGCACGTCAAAACGAGATGGAGTTCTTTGGCCTGCAGAAGGACGCGCTGCTACTGCACATTAAGCGCGTGCGTACGGCCGACGGCGAGCCCATCTTTGAGGAAAACAACTTTGTGCCGTTTGATACATACCGTGAGCTGTTGACGGCCGATCTTGAGGACAAGTCGATTTTTGCCGAGGTCGAGCGTGTTGGCGGAACGCCGATTGTCTCGGTTGGCTACCGTACGGTCGAGGCCGTTCGCGCTAACGCCGAGCAAGCGGCCGAGTTGGGCATTGCTCCGCACGATCCACTGCTCAATCTGCGTGCCGGCTTTATCGGCCCCAATGGCGAGCCGGTCCTGATGGGTAAGCAGTACTACGTGGGATCGCGCTACGTTATGGTGATGTAGCTCTAGTTGCGCGGTTTTCCAAACCGCGCAACGGCTCGACGCTGCGCCCTTGGTTCCGCCGTTCTAACGAACGGCGGACCGGTCGACGCTGCAAACGCCCCTAAGCGGCAATCTGACGTTCAATCGTCGGTCGCGTACCGAAGTACGCTTCCCTCCTCTTTCACGTCACCTTGCTCGCTTAGGGGCGTTTTCGCTGACTTATGCTCAACCTGCGACGTTTCCACGCCTGTCAAGAGCTTAGCCGTTGGGGACGTTCTTAAACGACTAGTCATTCAAGAACGTCCCCAACGGCTACCCGCAGAATGAGCGTGGCTGACAGCCGTACGGCAGCGGTCCGCGTGGCGGCGTATAATCGGCGGCAGATGACTTGGACGTTAGGAAACCATGACCGATAGCATGCAGCAGATGGCGCTCGACACGCTCGGCGCCTATTTTGGCTACACCTCGTTTCGCCTGGGGCAGGACCGCATGGTCGATGCGATCCTTGCCGGTCGCGATGCGCTGGGCGTTATGCCCACGGGCGCCGGCAAGTCCATTTGCTACCAGGTGCCCGCGCTCATGCTGCCCGGCATTACCTTTGTGGTGAGTCCGCTGCTGTCGCTTATGGAGGACCAGACCCGCGCGCTGCTCGCGGCGGGTGCGCGCCCCAGTTATCTCAACTCCAGCCTTACTCCGGCCCAGCAAAACACCGTGCTCAAGCGGGCGCGCGAGGGCCGCTACCAACTTATGTACGTGGCGCCCGAGCGCCTGCTCGAGCCGCGCTTTTTAGCCTTTGCGCAGGAGGCCGCGGCGGACGGCGGCATTGGCGTGCCGCTCGTGGCCATTGACGAGGCCCACTGCGTGAGCCAATGGGGCCAGGATTTCCGCCCCGCCTACCTGCAGATTCGTGAGTTCATCGATTCCCTGCCGCAGCGCCCCATCGTGGCGGCCTTTACCGCTACGGCGACTGAGCGTGTGCGCGCGGACATTCAGCAGATGCTCGGCCTGCAAAATCCCGCGACGGTGGTGACGGGCTTCGATCGCAAGAACCTCTACTTTGGCTGCGAGGAGATGGGCGACAAGGCCAAGGCAGCCTGGGTGCGCGACTATGTGATTGCGCATTCGGGCGAGAGCGGCATCGTGTATTGCTCGACCCGCAAGACGGTCGATGCGCTGGCAGGCGAGCTTGCCGAGGCGCTGGGCCCCAGCGGCATTCGCGTTGGCCGCTACCATGCCGGCATGGGCAACGACGCCCGCCGTCAAAGCCAGCGTGCCTTTATTGACGACGATCTTCAGGTGATGGTTGCCACCAACGCCTTTGGCATGGGCATCGACAAGCCCAACGTTCGCTATGTCATCCATAACAACGTGCCCGAGAGCATCGAGGCCTACTATCAGGAAGCGGGCCGCGCCGGCCGCGATGGCGACCCGGCCAGCTGTCACCTGCTGTGGAACGGCAACGATTTTCGCATGCGCCGCTTTCTGATAGACCGCGGCGATGCTGCCGACGAGGCACTCGACGATGAGCAGCGCGCGTGGGCGCTCCAGAACCGCTACCGCCTGCTCAGCCAGATGGAGGGCTACTGCAATACCACCGGCTGCCTGCGCGAATACATGCTGCGCTACTTTGGCGACGAGGCCGCGGCCGAGCATGCGTCAGCGTCTGGTGCGGGCGGCGCCGCCACGAACGAGGCCGAGGGCTGCGGCAACTGCAGCAACTGCCTCACGCAGTTCGAGGTCGAGGACGTCACCGATATGGCCCGCGCTGCCGTGCGCTATGTGGCCACGCGTCCCATGCGTTTTGGCAAGTCGCTGATCGCCGACGTGCTCCACGGCGGCAACACCGAACGCATTCGCCAGATGCATCTGGACGAGGACCGCGGCTACGGTGAGCTGTCGAGCGAATCGGTCGGGCGCATCAAGGACATCATCGGCCAGCTGTGCGGCCGCGGTTATTTGGTCACCTCGCAGGGGCAGTACCCGGTCGTGGGCCTGGGCCCGCGTGCCGGCGAGGTCGAGGACGAGGCGTTTGCCTTTACCGTTAAGCGTCGCGCGTCCAAGCGCAAGGCCTCGGCCCGTGCTCGCCGTGCGGTGGATCTGCTGCGCGAGGAGGCCGAGCTGGATCAGCGCCCGCGCGTGGGCGACGATGCCGAGCTGTTCGAGCGCCTGCGTACCCTGCGCAAGGAGATCTCGACCGAGCTCGAGATGGCGCCGTACATGGTCTTTTCCGACAAGGCCCTGCGCGGCCTGTGCCGCCTGCGCCCGCAAACGTGCGACGAGCTTATCCAGGTCAACGGCATCGGCGAGAAAAAGGCCGATGCCTTTGGCGAGCAGTTTATGGCGGCGATTGAAGAGTTTGAGTCCGAGCATGCGCGGGATGGAGCGTAACGATGGCAACCGACGATAAAACCGACCGCGCTGGCGTATCCGCCGTACCGCTGTACCAGCAGGTCATGGACGACCTGAAGGGCGAGATCGCACGCGGCGTGTATGCGGCCGGCTCGCGCATTCCTTCCGAGATGGAGCTCGCGAAGTCTTACGGCGTGGGACGCATCACCGTGCGCCGCGCCATCGAGGAGCTGTCGCGCGCGGGATATCTCAACCGACAGCAGGGGAGGGGCACCTTTGTGTGCGCTCCCAAGCTCAAGCGCAAGATTGTCCAGAAAGGCGACGTCCAGAGCTTTACTGAGGGTTGTGCCGCCAACGACATGGTGGCCGGAGCGCGTCTGGTGTCGCGTACGGTGGTCGCGGCGACGCGCGAGGATGCGGCGTTCTTTGGCGTGGAGCCCGGCTGCGAGCTCATCGTGGTCGAGCGCGTGCGCACGGCCGACGGCATCCCCGTCATGCTCGAGAACAACGCCTTTGTGCTGGCCGACCATCCCTACCTGCAGACGCTTGCCGACGAGGACCTCGCCGATAACTCGATCTTTGCGCTCGTCGCCGAGCATTCGGGCCGCGCGCCGCTCAAGTCCGACCCCTGTACCGTGGAGATTGCGCTTGCCGATGCCCAGGCGGCCCCGCTGCTGGAGGTGCCGGTCGGCGAGCCGCTCTTCTATATGGAGGCGTACTTTACCGATGCGGACGGGCGGCCCCTGCTGCTCGGGCGTCAAAAGATCGTGGGCTCGCGCTACGTGTTCGACATCTAACGTCCATAGATAGAACAACATAGAACAAATTTGCTGAAATGACTTCACGGGCACCTGCTTGCATGCTATAAATAGAACAACATAGAACGACTGCAGGTACGAGCTGCCGTCGTCCAAAGCCGCCACACAAGGAGGAGCGTCACCGTGAACGCACACGATCTGATTCAGGAAATTATCGAGCGCAAGGGTAAGATCGAGAACGTCTTTTGGATCGCCTGCGGCGGTTCGATGATCGACTTAATGCCGGCCAACGAGCTACTCAAGCGCGAGGCCACTACGTTTGCCTCGACGGTCTACACCGCGCGCGAGTTTTGCCTGATGGCCCCCAAGAGCCTGGGGCCGAAGTCGCTCGTCGTCGCCTGCAGCCACAGCGGTAACACGCAGGAGGTCGTCGACGGTTGCGAGATGGCGCTGGCTGCCGGTGCCGAGGTCGTGACTATGACCGACTATGCGGGTTCCAAGATCGACAACGGCAAGTGGACCACCTGGGTCTATCCGTGGGGCAAGGGCGAGTCGCAGGCCGAGGTCCCGCAGGGCATTGGCGTGCTAATGGCTGCCGAGCTGCTCGACCAGCAGGAGGGCTACGAGGCGCTCGCCGACATGTATGCCGGCCTTAAGCAGATGGACGCGCTGCTGCCCGCCGCCCGCGAGAAGGTCAACGCCGAGCTGGGCGATCGCTTTGCCGAGCTCTGCCAGCAGCACAAGTTCTTCTATATCCTGGGCTCCGGCCCCAACTTTAGCCAGACCTATGCCATGGCCATCTGCTCGCTCATGGAGATGCAGTGGCAGCACTGCTGCTACATCCACTCCGGCGAGTACTTCCACGGCCCGTTCGAGGCTACCGAGCCCGGCGTGTTCTACTTTGTGCAGCTCGGATCGGGCGAGTGTCGCCCCATGGAGGAGCGCGCGCTGGCGTTCCTCAACACGCACACCGACACGATCATGGTGCTCGACGCACTCGAGTACGGCGTGGGCGACGTGCCTGCCAGCGTGCGTTCGTACCTGGAGCCAATCTTCTTCTACGCGATGAGCTGCGAGCTGCGCGCAGCCCGCGGTAAGGCGTTCGACCACAGCCCCGAGATTCGTCGCTACATGGGCATCGAGCAGTACTAGGTACCGGGAATTATCTTTTTTGACGGGGTCTGCGCTGCGCGCGGGCCCCTTTTTGCGTTGTGGCGGCCGGATTCGTGTCTGCGCGAAAACGAAGTCTAATACTTTTCCGCGAAGTGAACGACCTATTTTGGACCCCCGAAGCATCGACATTTTTTGGCGCCAAAACCGCAGGAAAATCTTAATGAAACCGCAGGAAATGGTTCCCATAAAGTGTCGATGCTTCGGGGGCTCATTTTTGCTCGTTCACTTCGCGGAAAAGTATTAGACCTAAATTTGTAAGCGTGTCGTGTGAGCCAAAAAGCGGGCCGCGCCGATGGGTTTCCGGCGCGGCCCGCTTTACATGGCGTCCGTATGGGCGAGGTGTCGCGTCAAGCGGCGGCCTACTTTGCGTCGTACGCCTCGGCGTCCCACCAGTCGAGCTGGGCGATGTTGTCGCGGATGTGCCGGCAGCTCTTGTGGAAGCCCTCGAGCTCGTACTCGGACAGGTCGAGCGTGTAGACCTCCTCGACGCCCTCGGCACCGATCACGCACGGCAGGGAGGTAAAGATGCCCTCCTCGCCATACTGGCCGGTCATGAGCGTGGAGGCGGAAAGCACGGCGTGCTCGTTATGCAGAACGGCAGCGCAGACGCGCGCGGCGGAGTTGGCGACGGCGTACTCGGTGCACTGCTTGCCCTGGTAGGTCACATAGCCGCCCTTACGCGCGAGCTCCTCGACCTCCATGTGGTCAAAGGCGTACTTGTCGGGGTTTTCGGCCTGAAGCTCGGTCAAGCTCTTACCGGCGATGGTCGCAGCCTTAAAGGCAGCCAGCTGGCTAAAGCCGTGCTCGCCGATCATGTAGGCGTCGATAGACTTGGGGCTCACGCCGACCTTCTTGGAGATCTCGGTGCGCAGGCGGGCGGAATCCAGACCGCAGCCCGAGCCGATGATCTTCTTGGGATCGTAGCCGGTCAGATGCCACAGCTCGGTGCACACGACGTCGCAGGGGTTGGAGATACTCACGAAGATGCCGTCGAAGCCGGCGTCGACGATGCGCTTGGCAAAGGTGCGGGCGGCGTCGGTGGTAAAGAACAGCTCGCCGTCGCGGCTGCCGGCGGCCAGCGCGACCTTGCCGGCTGCGTTGACGATGACGTCGCAGCAGGCCAGCTCCTCGTAGTGGTCGTAGCAGTTGACGATCTTGGTGTTATACGGGACAAACGAAAGGGAGTCGCGCAGGTCCTGGACCTCAGACGTCACCTTGGCCTCGTTGATATCGCACAGGTACAGCTCGTCGGCAATGCCCTGCATAAGCAGGCTGTTGGCGACATGTGCTCCTACGTGGCCCTGGCCGACCACACCGATCTTACGCGTCTGGTACATATATGTATCCTTTCGGCCGAGTTTTTCGCGTCGAACCATTGTAGCGTCCTGCGCCCACTTTGCTAGGCTAAAGCGCCGTAGATTCTTGGGGCATGCCGTAATCTCTACTTTTGGAGTGATTTGGGCCGCTGACGGCATCGCGGGGCGATGTGCTCGCGCGGATGGGGCCGCTCGTTGTACCATAGCTGCAACTGACTCGTAAGGAGCATCCATGCCCATTCGTATTCCCGACGCCCTTCCTGCTGCTGCGCAACTCGAGAGCGAGAACATCTTTGTCATGACCGAGTACCGCGCACTGCATCAGGACATCCGTCCGCTGCGCGTGCTCATCCTCAACCTCATGCCCACCAAGATCGCCACCGAGACGCAGATCATGCGCAAGCTCTCCAACACGCCGCTGCAGGTGGAGGTGGACCTGCTACGCACCAAGACGCACGAGGCCACGCACGTGAGTGCCGGCCACCTGGAGACGTTCTACCGTACGTTCGACGACATCCGCGACATCCACTACGACGGCCTGATCATCACGGGCGCGCCCGTGGAGCAGATGCCGTTCGAGGAGGTCGACTACTGGCCCGAGCTCTGCCAGATCATGGACTGGTCTACCACGCACGTACACTCTACGCTGCACATTTGTTGGGGCGCGCAGGCGGGGCTCTACCATCATTACGGTATCCAGAAGCACGACCTGCCGGCCAAGGCGAGCGGCGTGTTCGAGCATCATCTGGTGAAGCCGCAAAGCCCGCTGGTGCGCGGCTTCGATGACCGCTTCTATGCCGTGCACTCGCGCAACACCGATGTGCGTCGCGAGGATGTGGAGGCCGAGCCGCAGCTTGAGGTCGTGGCCGTGTCCGACGAGGTGGGCCTGTACATCGTCAAGTCGACCGACAGCCGCCGTTTCTTTGTCTTTGGCCACCCCGAGTACGACACCGACACGCTACGCCTGGAGTACGAGCGCGACGTGAAGCGCGGACTCAACCCGGAGGTGCCGGCGCATTACTTCCCAAACGACGACCCCACGGCCGAGCCGCTCAACGTCTGGCGCAGCCAGGCTCAGCTGCTCTACACCAACTGGCTCAACTACTACGTCTACCAGACCACGTCCTACGACCTAGCCCGCGCCGGCGAGGAGCACTAGGCTGCGATGATGCCGCTGTAGCCGTGGCTGATGTGGCAGCCGTTAGGCGCTGATGATGTGGGGTAGCGGCAGGTCGTGGGCGTCGGTGGGGATGTGGTCGACGCGCTGTTCGTCAAAGGCGATGCCGACGATTTGACATACGGGCGAGAGCATGGGCAGGTAGCGGTCATAGCAGCCGCCGCCGTAGCCTAGGCGCGTGCCGGTGCGGTCGAATGCTACGAGCGGCACGACGATCATGTCGAGAGCTTCGGCAGGCACGATAGGGAAGCGGCTGCTGTCGATGTCCGTGGCCGCAAAGGCCCGCGTGGGGTGGGCGATAAACGGAGCCGCGTCCGCGTCGCCGGCAGCAACTGCCCGCATACACATGCGCTGGCCACAAGCTGCGGCGTCTGTTGCCGAGAGCATGCACGGATAGGCCACGCGCCAGCCACGTTTGGCGGCAGCTGCGGCAAACGCGGCTGAGTCGACTTCGGAACCCATCGCGGCATAGACGGCAACGGTGTGCGGCGCCGCGGCATCCAAGCGGCCCAGCAGCTCAACCAGCCGCGCACAGATATCAGCAGACTTCGCCGCTCGCAAGTCCAAATCAAGAGCATCGCGCCGAGCAATCACCGCCCGCCGCAACTCAGCCTTGTCCATCCCGGCTTCCTCTCCCAAACCTACCAAAAAGGGACAGGTTTATTTTGGCAGGTTTTATCTGGGCAAATGTCGAAACCACCACAAAGGTGCCTGTCCCCTTTGTGGTGGTTTTGGCCCATGCGTTAACGCTATAACGCCGCGGCGATTGCTTCGGTCACAAACTTATTGAGTGACTCGCCCTTCTTTGCCGCCGCCAGTGCTGCCTGCTTGTGAAGCTCGGAGCCTGTTCTCACATTGAACGAGCCCTTAAAAGCCCGCTCTGGTTCCTTGCCCTTTTCGGCACAAAACTCAAGGTAATCGTCGACGGCGTCGTGGAAGCATTGCTCCACTTCTTCAGCCGTGGAGCCTTCAAATACGATTGCGTCCCTAATGCCGGCGACCATACCTGTTAGTACATGCTGCTCGGCATCGAACTCGACTGGGGCGAAATAGCCCTTGTATGCCAAAACGTTACTCATGACTGCCTCCGACATCCTGCAGAAATCGAACGATGTTTCGAATTGTCCCCGCTGTCAATTCGTCAGATGGATGAGGCGCGTGCATCACGAACATCCTGCCATCTGAGGGCCTGTAGAAGCGAATGCGCGATCCGGATGTCTTGCCTTTGCTGTCCATTTCAAAGCCATATGAGGCCATGACTTTTAAAAAATCGGCATACCGATACGTCGAAGGGCAGCTAAACAGTTGGGCGATGAGCTTATCGGCTCGAGTCATCCCGCCTCACATTCCGCAACTATATTCTAGTTGCAATTTAGATCCGATGCAATCACCCATACTATAGAACATGTGTACGTATAGAACAAGTGTTCGAACCACCACAAAGGTGCCTGTCCCCTTTGTGGTGGTTTTGCTTGCTGTGGCTAGCCCAGCAGGTCGATGACGTTAAAGCCGGCGTTGCTCTTTGCGATGACGTCGCGGCCGCCAAAGACGCAGGTGGGCGACTCGGCTGCGATGCGCGTTACGTCGGCGCCGAGCGAGCGCAGCTCACCGGGCGTGGCGGCGAGCATCTGGGCGCGACGCTCCTCGCGCGCATGCGGATCGAGCCCGGCCAGGTAGGTCGTGTTGCGGCGCTTGGTGAGCGCGTACGGCTTCACCGGCGCGTCCATGCCGCTCACGCAGCTCACGATAAAGCCCTCAAAGGCGGCTTCGTCGGGCTCAAAGCTGCCAAGCCATGCACCCGCGCGCTCCACGCGCTCAATCGAAGGATCGATCGCCGGGTCGCGGTAGGTGTAGAACGCCGCCTGACGCTCGCCGGCTGCGCGGAATCCGCAACCGTACGCACCACCCTTCACGCGGATCTCGTTCCACAGGTAGTCGTAGGAGAGCGCGTTGGCAGCCACGGCCCAAGTGCCTGTCACGTCAATGCCCAGGCGACGCGGGTCGCACGCGCTTGCCGCAAAGCAGATGTCGCTGGGGATCACGAAAGCCTCGTGGCGGTCGCACGGCGCCGGCACCACGAGCGCGTCGCGGCCGGCACCATCGCCCGCACCCAGCCCCAGGTCGCCCGCGGCATCCCAGTACGCGTCAAAGTCCTCGTCGCTGCCGGTAAAGCTCGCCATGCAGCCATCGGCCACAAAGATGCGGCCTGCCAGTTCGGTAAGCTTGGCGCGCAGGTCGTCCAGGCGCTCGTCAAAGTGGTCGAGCAGATCGCGCAGGAACAGGTAGAAGTCCACGCCCGAAAGCTGCTCGCGCACCACGGCCGAAGGCGAGCTGTAGCTCATCGCGCGACCGAGCGCCGCCGAGTGGCCGTTGTTGATAAAGCCCTGCTCAAGCCCAATGCGAATCTGCGTGAGCACGTCGCGCATGCGGTCGGCGTCGGCGTCCGCCAAAAGCGTGCTCGACCATACCTCGCGCGGCAGACTCGCCAGTGCATCGATCTTCTCGGACAGGGCGCCGGCGCTCACCAGCAGGTAGGGGCGCACGCCGTCTACTTCGGGCTGCGTCATGACTTCGGTCGTAAAGCTCAAAAAGCCGAGCTTGCCGGCGAGCAAGTTATCGAGTTCCTCGGCCGAGTGCTCGCGCGTGGGCAGCTGCTTAAGCAGGCGGCAGAGCAGTGTCACATAGGGCAGGTCCTCAAACGCGACGCAGCTCAGGTCGAAATACTGCATGGCGTAGGCCAGACGGTTGGTGGGGATGCCGTGGCGCAGGCAGGGGATGGGCGCGGTCGTGTCCACGACCAGTGGCGGCTCGGGGCGCGCCTCGCCAATGTCGGACACGCGCAGGCGCGGCAGCGTGGCCTTGGCCTCGGGTGTGTCTTCCGCCTCCTGCGCGGCACGCAGCGCGGCCGTGCGCTCGACCACGTCGGCCAGCTCGGCATCGGTCATGGCGTCGCGCTTGGCTGCCAGCTCGGCGGCCTCGGCACCCTCCGAACCCTCGGCGGCGTCCACCGGCACCAGCTCGACCAGTGCCATGTGATCGTTCTGCAGCACCAGCTCGCGCAGCAGGTCCTCAAAATAGCTGCCGTCCAGCTCACTGCGCAGCTCCTCGTACACCGGGCCGTACTTGAGCGCCAGCGTCGCGGCGTCGTCATCGTAGAGCCACGTGCTCAGCGCGTCGCACGCAATGGCCACGCCGTCGGCGATACCGTAGTCGCGCTGGCGCAGGTCGTATTCGTTGCTGCTGATGATGGCTTCCAGGCGCTCGCGTGGAACGCCATGCTCGCATAGGTCGCGGCAGGCGTCCTGGAACACGCGGCGAAGCTCGCGCGCCACGCCGGGCTGCGCGTTTTGCAGCATGATGAGCTCGTAGGGCTGCAGGCTCTCGGCCGCGGTGTAGCTCACCACATTGCCGCCCAGGCCGGCGGCCAGAATGGCCTTCTTAACTGGCGCTTCGTTGGAGCCCAGCAGTGCCTCAAACAGGATATCTGCCGCGATCGTGCGTTTGCGGTCGAGCGCGCTGCCCAGCACAAGACCCAGGCCCACCAGGGCGTTCTCGGGTGTAGTGGCCATCTCGACGCGCTTGTACTCGCAGGTCACGGGTGCCTGCACGCCCAGCGGATTGGGCGCCAGCGTGGACGGGTTCTCGCCGGCGGCGACGGCAGCGTCCATGCGGCGGCTCGCGGCACTCGGCTGCGACAGATAACGCTCGTCCAAAAAGGCCAGTGCGCGGTCCACATCTAGGTCGCCGTAGAGCGTGATGTAGGAGTTGGAGGGATTGTAGTGTCGCGCGTGCGTGTCCAGGAACTGCTCGTAGGTGAGCGCGGGAATCGCGCGCGGGTCGCCGCCGCTCTCGTGCGCATAGGCGGTGTCGGGATAGAGCGCGGCGTTGACGGCGTCGTCCAGCACGCTCATGGGATCGGACAGCGCACCCTTCATCTCGTTGAACACCACGCCGTTATAGCGCAGAGTGCCCTCGCGCAGGCTCGCGGAGCTGTCGCTGCCCTCGATCTCGACGCTCTCCGGCAGGTCCAGCTCGTAGTGCCAGCCCTCCTGCTCAAAAATGGTGGGCTTGGTATAGATGGCCGGGTTGAACACCGCGTCCAGGTACACGTCCATCAGGTTGTACAGGTCCTGCTCGTTGGTGGTAGCGACGGGGTAGATCGTCTTGTCGGGGTAGGTCATGGCGTTGAGGAACGTCTGCATGGAGCTCTTGATCAGGTCGACAAACGGCTCCTTGACGGGAAACTTGGCCGATCCGCACAGCACCGAGTGCTCAAGAATATGGAACACGCCGGTGGAATCGGCCGGCGGCGTCTTAAAGCCAATGGCAAAGGCCTTGTTTTCGTCGTCGCACGCCAGGTACAGCAGGCGCGCGCCCGAGGCGGCGTGGCACAACACGTAAGCGTCTGCGTCGAGCTCGGGCACGGTCTCGCAGCGCTCGACGGTAAAGCCGTGGCAGGTGGTGCCGGGCACCAGCAGCGCGGCGGCAGCGGTGCGCGGGTCGGTTGAGGTAGTGGGCATATGCAGTCTCCTTTGACGCCCCAGCGGGGGCGAGTCGAGTCGAATCCTCGAGAGTATACCCATATGGGGCCGCGGCTCTGCGGCGAACTGAAGACGATGCCGGCGGAATGGGTAAAGGCCCCGCGTGACCGCCGCGCGAGCGTGGAAATTCGGACACACGCCAAACGAGAGTGGATATTCGGACGGACGAGCGAGGATTTCCGGACACCTATCGAACGAGAGTGGATATTTGGACGGAATCTGCCGCAAAAGCCCCAAAAACCGTCCAAATATTCACTCTCGATATCCGACCGTCCGAAAATCCTCGCTCGTCCATCACTCGCGTATCTCTCGTCTCTCATTCGTCTCTAATATGAGAGATGACAGGAAGATGAGAGAAAAATATGAGAGATAACTGAGCAGCAAAGAGGTAGGCAATCATGGTATTGTCTCAATACCGATTGTTCTACCAGCAAAAATATGTATAAATGAAGCAAATGGTAGACATTCCATCTCTATCTATCTCTTATCTCTAAGCCGAGAGATAGAGAGATAAATGAGAGATAATTACGAGAGATAACTGAGAGACGAGGGAAATCTATCCGCGGCATTCTCCGCAGGACCGAGCGAAAGGACGTGCAGATGAACGAAAACGAGCTGACCGGTCTGCTTGAGTCTTTAAGGCGTATGGGCTCGGATGATCTTAACGTCGAAGTGAAGGAGAGCGCCACGACGCTTTCCCGCGACGTATGGGAAACGGTGAGCGCATTCGCGAACACAGCCGGCGGAATCATCGTGCTCGGAGTGAGTGAGCGCGCAGGTTTTGTCCCGGTTGAGAACTTCGAGACCGAGAAAGTGCTCAACCAATTTGTGTCAGGCATGGGTGATGCGGGCGGTCGAGGAAAGCTGGCCAATCCGCCTAAATACACGATCGAGCGAGTGGAGCTTCAGGGCGTCATCGTTCTCGTCATTACGATTGAGGAGCTCGATCCGTCGAGCAAGCCCTGCTATGTCATAGAGCGGGGCGCCCAGGGCGGCAGCTACAAGCGCATCGATGACAAAGATGTGCCGCTTTCATCGACTGAGGTGCTCGCATTGGCGTCATACGGTCGAGCGACTCCGAGCGATCGCGACGCGGTGGCGGGTGCGGGCGCGGACAATCTCGACGAGACGCTGGTCGACCGTACGATAGATCGGGCTTTCTCGTTGACGCCCCGGGCAATGTGCGGCGCGCCGGACAAACAAACGAAGCTGGAGCGCCTAAATATCCTTGATTCCCAGGGCAATGTCACCAAGGCTGGACTCCTAGTTGTGGGCACCTACCCTCAGCAGTTCTATCCCAAGCTCTTCATTGACGTGGCTGTCCATGCGGGAACTCAGAAGGGCATGGCGGGGTCGCTGAGGTTCATGGACCGCACAATCTGTGAGGGAACGTTGGGCGAGATGATCTCGGATGCCGTCGCAGCCGTCGCCAAGAATTTGCGGCGAACCTCGACCGTCCAAGGCGTCTCGCGTATCGACTCGCTGGAGATTCCCGAGGAGGTCCTGCGCGAGGCAGTCGCCAACGCGGTTATCCACAGGGAATACGGGGATCGGTTCTGTGGGCAATCGATCGCCGTCGACGTTTTTGACGACCGTATCGAGGTGACGAATCCCGGCGGCCTTTATGGAGGGAAGACTCGCGAGAGCTTGTTTGACGGCAGCTCCCGATGCCGTAACGCGACGCTCGTGAAACTCATGTCGATTGTCCCGCTGCCGGATGGCGCAGGTTCGCCGGCTGAGGGCAATGGCTCGGGCATCCCGATGATGATCGATGCCATGCGCGCGCATGGTCTGGCCGAGCCCCTGTTCTGCCCGGGGTTCGATCGGTTCAAGGTCGTACTTTACCGTTCAAAGATTGAGCCGGTCGATCATGGCGGGGACTTGATTATGACGGCACTCAAGCGCTACGGCGAATTGGGGACGCGCGAACTGGCGGAGCGCACGGGACTCACGGTTTCCCAGGTTAGGGCACGCGTCAATGCGCTCATTGAGCAGGGTGAGCTTGAGCCGACGGCGCCGTTGACAAGCCGCAACCGCAAGTATCGACTGTCAGAGCGCGTGGAATAAATGCGTTAGTGGACGAGGCGACCCAATAATCGACCCTCAATTGGCGCCCACTAAGGTAAAGCGGTTGTTGCTCAGTCGACGGTGATGCTAAAGACTCGGCTTACGCCGGCATGGCCCCGAACCCGTCCATCAAGAACAGCCTAAGAACCAGCTTGATGACATATCCCGGTTTGACTTCAGCCGCGTCAAAGACGTGGCGCTCGGCGAGCTCGCTGCAGTATGCATAGATGTCGCGGATAAGGTCCGCGCCCGAAAGCGTAAACATGTAGCCTGCGTCCGAAAGCGCATTGGGTGCGGCGGGCAACTTGGCCATGTGGCAGAACGTTTGCAGGTCGGGCGCCATAACATTCTGGTAGTCGAGGTGGCCGCTGGCATCCTGTGCGGCAAGCTCCAATTGGCGCACAAAATCCAGCGCCGCCGCTAACACAAAGCTCGGCGTAGGCGCATTGACGTCCTGAGTGGTCGCCACAAGCCTGCCCGCCGCCTGCGTGACAAGCCAAGCGACCTCGCGCTGGCAACGCACAGCCTTGCGCGTAACCGGCTTGATGGACGAAGAAGAAACGCTCCCCTTAGGCGGATTCGAAGCAGCCATAAGACCCTCTCATGAACAATCCGGCCCAACAAGCTCGGATGAAACACGTGCTACATCAGTATACAGGGGAGTGGGGTAGCGGAGTACAAGCGCGCCAACGGCAAACCGAGAGCATCAACGACGTGCCGATCGCGGAATGAGATCTCGTAATAATTGACTCTCGGCCATATTATTGAGGGGCATGACTCGCGTTCGTATGGTTGTAGGTGCTGGCGATGAACGACATTGACCTTGCTGTTCCGTTGATGGATGGACCAAGCTATGACCGTGCCTGCAGTCTCGTGCCTTCCGAATACGTTGAGGCATGGGAGTGGTTTCTGGGTGAGGAACAGCGCGGCGGCGTTTGGACCAGCCTTCCGCACCACACCAAGGAAGATAGCCCTCAGTATCAGTATCGTTTGAGAATTGGCTCGGACTTCTTTCCCGTAACGCGGGATTCAGGGATCTTCTGGCCGGGCCAGGATCGGGTGAAGCAAGATCCCAATAAGATCTTTGCGCTTTCGGTCCATAACTCTAAAAAGAGCTTCTACACCGATGTGCCTCCGCTCTATTTGGACGATGGTACGTGGGTCATTAAGTACTCGGTTCAAGCGCCGGGTACCGTTGGTTTTCGAGACCAGAATTACAACCGTAAAATGCTCAACTGCATGGAATGTGGCGTTCCAGTCGGAGTCATATTTGCAACCGAGGTGGGCTACAAGGTGCTCGGCCTTGCGTTTGTTGAGCGGTTCGAGCCCGAAAACGGATGGTTTGTTCTGCACGGTCCTGTTCATAAAGGCGGACCGGACCCTCGTTTTGCACCCGACATGAGTTATCTGAAGCACATGCCCGTCGATATTGAGTTTACCGGACAGGGTACGACCGACGACGAAAAGGTCCGCTATGCGTTAAGGCGCGAGCGATTGGGGCAGCAATGGTTCCGCAAACAGCTCGTTGCCGCCTATGATGGCCGTTGCGCGGTGTCGGACTGCGGCGTCAGCGAAGCTCTGGAGGCTGCACATATCGAGAATTACTCGGGACCCAAATCGCAGGTTGCCAGCAACGGCATTCTGCTTCGGCGCGATCTTCATTCCCTATTTGATGCTCACCTGATTTCGTTTGAGCCTGTTTGCGGCGAATATCGGCTGTGCGGATCGTACCTGCTGGATAAGACCGACTACGCTTCCTTTGCGGGTGCGACGCTAAGGCAGCCGAATGAGCGTCAGTGGCGACCCGATACGGTGTTTCTTGAGGCCCATCGCATTGAGTTCGATCGCTCGGAAAAGAAGCGTGAAAAGGCGGGGCTTCTGCCGTATTAGCGTATTTGGCTTTGGCATTCTTTGACGATCGTGTTGTTTGATCGGATCGCGTGGCGATGCAATCTCGCGCCCGCCCGCCGGTGCATGCTCTTCCTGATTTGTATAGCGAGAAGGGGCATGTATGAGCTGGCGAGGCGATATTGCGATGGGGAAGTACGGAAAACTGCCGTGTGCCCTTATCGACAACAATATGTTTCCGGGCGTAGAAGTTGATTGCGGGTCGTTTGTCGTCGCCTGCCCTTGCTGCGGCTCGCAAATACCGTGTCTCGACATTCGGTTCATCGATGCACGTGACAGGTTCAGCGACGAAGTGAGGAAACGTACGGGCGTTCATATGCCGGTGTATCCGGAGAAATGCCCTGTTTGTGGCCTCGATATCGTGTACGACGCCGGCGACGAGGGATAGGTGATGCGGAGGAGTTGGCTGTGAGTGTCTTTTGCCTCTACAAATAAATCCCCTCACCGAGTTGCTTGTGGAACTCGGCGTGATGGTCGCGTGCCCAGGTAAAGAGCGCCTGGTCAAAGTCGGTGCGCGTGGCCGGGACGCCAAATACGCCGGCAACTTCGACGCGCACAAACTCCAGTGCCGGCAGCTTGTTGATGGCAGTGAGGGCAAATGGGGACGAGGGCTCCTCGAACAGATAGCGGCTGCCTTGCAGCGCGTCGCAACTGGTGCACGTGTTGCCGAGCGACGGGGCTTTGGAGGCTCGCGCGCCTACGGGCTTGTAGCCGCAGCGCTTATGAAGGTAGTCGCGGATCTCGCCCGGCACGCAGCCAAGAGCGGGCACGATGGCGAGTGCGTTGGCGTTGGCCGTGTCGATGGCAATGTGCCCGGCTTCGTTGGGCGCGTGCGCGATGGCGATGCTCTCGTCGTTATCGGTTCGATAGGGAATGCCGAAGGCCGCGACTGAGGTCTCTTTGTGACACTTCCAGCATTCGCGCTTGCCCAGTACTAGATATATATACGGCGCTGAGGGGTCGGATCGGTCAACACCGGGCAGCCACTCGGCAAAGGGCTCGGGGTTGACGCCGCTGGGTACATACCAGATCTTCTTGGTCCGGTCCCATTTGGCGCCCAGCGCCTTGGCTTCTTCTTTGTGCGAAAAGGGGACATCGAGCTCGGTGCGCATGGCGGCTCCTTGGTGCTGCAGGTGCAAGTGGCTCAAGGATACCGCAGGACGCAGACATCGCGGCGTTTTGCTGAGAAGTTGCGGCTCGGATGGGTTCGAGACGTGTTGGTCTCGGCCTCGGTGACTATTGGGGCGGTTTTGATTGACTGCGGAGTCAGCCGGGATAGGCACTTGGGTCGCTGACGCGGTTTTGTGTATGGGCAGGGTGGTTGCTTGGGCGGTTGGAGCTGCCAGCTGATTTGGCGACATAAAACAAAACAGCCCAGAGGACATAGCCTCTGAGCTGCGAACATTTGGTGGGCGTTAGAAGATTTGAACTTCTGACCTCTTCCGTGTCAGGGAAGCGCTCTCCCCCTGAGCTAAACGCCCGATCAAGGGTGCGCAAGCGCGCAAGGGATAATATAACGGAGCCTGAACTCGGTGGCAAGAACATTTTTAAAAATCGCTTACATTGTGGAATTCGGGGGCTTTGTCGCATCCATTTCAAAAGAGCCTGCTGCCGCGATTTGGCTGTCGCATAATGCAAGGCCATTGCGGTATCGAGCTATGGAAAGACGCCTGCGGAATTGTCCTACCGATAAGCGGACAAGCCTCCAGCTGGTGACTTCGCCGTGGTAAGGTAAGCCGAATTGTTTCCAGGCTGTTTCGGGGGAGTGGAATGAGCAAAGAGTGTGTCGAGCAGGTCGAAGGCGCAGGGGCTTCGGTGCCGATGACCGATATATCGAACATTGATGTGCCCGAGGGCACCGACGAGCTCAGCCGCAACACCCGTCGCGCATGGCGCGACCGCCTGAACAGCGCTTCGACGCGCAAGATGATCACGGGCGTCTTGGCTACGCTGGTGGGCGGTTCGTTTTGGGGCTTCTCGGGCACCAGCGCGAGTTTTTTGTTCGATACCTACCATGTCGATACGTTGTGGCTTATGAGCATACGGCAGATTCTCGCCGGTCTACTCTTTATGGCCGTGGTTGTTACGCGCGACCGCGAGCGCCTGATTAAGCTCTGGACCACACCCGCCGATCGCAAGCAGCTGCTGCTCTTTACCGCCTTTGGCCTGCTGTTCAACCAGTTTTGCTATCTTTCGGCCGTGCGCCTGACGAACGCCGGAACCGCGACGGTGCTCCAGTGCCTGCAGCTCGTTATCATCATGGGCTACGCCTGCGTGACCGATCGCCGTATGCCGCGTACTCGCGAAGTCATCGGCATTGGCCTGGCTCTGGGTGGAACCTTTTTAATCGCCACCGGCGGCGACCCCACCAGCCTGAATATCTCGCCGCTTGGCCTGGCAGCAGGTCTTATGTGTGCGGTCAGCGCCGCGTGTATGGCGGTGATTCCCGCCAAGATCCTGCCCGAATACGGCAGCCCCATCGTCACGGGCTCGGCAATGCTCACGGCGGGCGTGGTCTCGTGCGTCTTCGTGCAGCCCTGGGCGCATATGCCGGCGCTCGACGCTGCCGGCATCGAGGCGCTCGCGGTGTTCGTGGTTATCGGCTCGTTTTTTGCTTACATGCTTTATATGCAGGGCGTTAAGGACATCGGCTCGGTGCGCGCGAGCCTCATCGGAACTGTGGAGCCCGTCTCGGCGACCATCACCAGCGCCGTTATGCTGGGGACGGTGTTTTTGCCGACCGACCTTATCGGCTTTGTCATGATCATCGTGATGATGTTCCTCACGGTGTAGCTGGCGCCGCCGCCAAGACAGATAAGGTGTTGCGCCAAATTTTCGCCAATTGATAGCCGTGTCTGGAGTTTAGCTGTCGATGCTCAATATGCCATAAACTAATAGCGTTATGGACTTTTCTATTGCGACTCAATTGCGAGGATTTCTTTATGGCTGGTAATCACTTTAAGGGCAGCGACAGCGGCCGTCCTGCAGTTCCGCCGCGTTCGAACGGGGCCGGAAAAGCTGGCATGCCGAGCGGAGCTGGTCAGAACAGCGCCGGTAAGCGCACGTCTCCGGGCGAGACGGCGATGTTTACCGCTCTGTACGAGCAGTCTCAGAAGGCTAAAAAGACCGGTCGCGCAAGAGGGAATGTCTTTGCGGGCGGTGCGATCCCCACGTCGCAGCCGAGCGGGGCTCCTTCGACACCTGCGAACAACGTAGGCGCTGCCAACGCCGCGAATGCCGCCGGCAACATTAATGCCGGCAATGCCGCCAACAATACTCCCTCTGCCGGTGGCGCGGGGCTTACGGGCAACCTTGGCACGATCTATACGGGTGCCTCCGAGACCGGCACGTTCGCCCGTTTGGAAGACAACGGTGCCGAGTTTAAGGGCTCCGGTTCCAAGGAAGATTATTACGATTTTGGCTTGAACTATGGCAGCGACGCTTCGACGAGCTCGACCTCGGATGGCCTGGTCCGTCATCGCCATCGCAAGGGTGAGGGCAAGAAGCGCCATGTTGGCGCGGTTGTTGCCGCCGTAGTCGTGGTGCTGCTCGTTGCGCTTGGCGCAAGTGGCTTTATGCTGCTTAACTCGGCTAAGACCGTAAAGGGCGAAGCGAAGGAAGCTGTCGAGGTTGTCGGTGGCCTTAAGGACAAGGTCACGTCGGGCGATTTTTCGACGCTGCCCGACGACGCGAAGAAGATCGACGAGCTCTGCGATAGCATGAAGGCGGAGACCTCGAGCCCGCTGTGGACGGCGGCTTCGTTTATTCCGGTGTACGGCAGCGACATCAATGCGGCCCGTACCATGATCGACGCCCTGTCCGATGTCTCGAGCAACGCGCTGGTCCCCATGGCCGACAATCTTTCGCAGGCAACACCCGGCAAGCTGTTCCAGGACGGGATGATCAACGTTTCTGCGCTGCAGGCCGTTGCCGATTCGCTTTCCAGCAGCTCGAAGGTGTTCAAGAGTGCCAACGAGAAGATCCAGGGCATTGGCGACACGCATATTTCCCAGGTGACCGAGCTGGTCGATAAGGCAAAGGATGGCTTTGCCACCCTAAGCGGCGCGGTCGATGCAGCGGAGAAGGTCGCCCCTGTCCTTCCCCAGATGCTCGGCGCCAACGGCCAGACGCGCAACTATCTCATGTACGCCATGAACAACGTTGAGATTCGTGCTTGCGGCGGCTTTGGCGGCTCGCAGGGTCTGATTTCGGTTACCGACGGCCAGATGTCGATCGGCGACTTTGTTCCCCGTATTGGACTGAGCGAGGATGAAGCGGTCGAGAGCGTCGACGAAGAGGATGAGGCGCTGTTTGGCAATCACAGCAACCTGTACAACTCGGGTAACACCTATTCGCCCGACTGGCCGCGCAACTCGCAGCGTGTCGCCGCTCTGTGGAAGTCCGAGTATGGCCAAGACGTTGATGGCGTCATCGGTATCGACCCGGTGTTCCTGCAGTATCTGCTGGGCCTTGTCGGCAATGTCTCGCTGCCCGACGGCACGGTTGTCGACGGCACCAATGCGGCCAAAGTCCTCATGCACGACGTGTACTGGAACTATCCGGTCGAGGAGTCGGACGGCATCTTTGCAGCCGTTGCCAGCGCCGCCTTCGACAAGATTCTCGGCGGCATCGGTGATGTCGATGTTACGAAGCTCGTCAGCGCCGTTGAGCGTGGTGCCGAAGAGGGCCGCCTGATCGCGTGGATGAAAAACGACGACGAGCAGAACGCTATCAAGGAAATGAACATCGACGCCTCGCTGCCCGATCCGGACGACCCGAGCGAGGATCCCGTTGCCGGTGTCTACTTTAACAACCTGAGCTTCTCCAAGCTCGATTGGTACCTCAACGCCGATACGCAGATTGGCCAGGGCGTCAAGAATGGCGACGGCACGTGCTCCTATCGCATCACCGTCACCCTGACGAACATCATGACGCAGGAAGAGGCCGGCAAGCTGCCCGACTACGTTGCGGCGAGCGCACCCGATGCCGCGCGTGATGACGAGCGCCTGAATGTCTCGCTGTTCGCCCCGACGGGTGGCAACATTTCGGACCTTACCGTCGAGGGCACCCAGTTTGGGCTTGGCGCTGCCACGTGGCATGGCATTCCCTTCTATTCGGGAACCGTTGACCTGCATGCTGGCGAGACGACGACGATCACGTATACGCTGACCACGTCGGCCGAGGCGGGGGACAAGCCGCTTACGCTGCGTCAGACTCCTACATGCCAGGCGGCTCGCGACAGCGCGTCGGCGTAGGGTTTTTCTGGTAGCGCAGATAATCGAGTACCATTTTGGGGCGGACAGGCAATCTGTTCGCCCCTATTTTGTAAGGAGAGCGCATGAAGTACTTTGGCACCGACGGCTTTCGCGGTGAGGCCAACGTTGGGCTGACGGTAGAGCACGCTTATAAGATTGGCCGTTTTGTGGGCTGGTATTACGGCGCCAACCGCAGTGCTAAGGCGCGCGTCATCGTGGGCAAGGACACACGTCGCTCGAGTTATATGTTCGAGGCGGCGCTGGTGAGCGGCCTGGTCGCGAGCGGCGCGGACGCCTACATGCTGCACGTGATCCCCACGCCGGGCGTAGCGCATCAGACCGTGGAGGGCTGCTTCGATTGCGGCATCATGATCAGTGCGAGCCACAACCCGTTTTGCGATAACGGCATTAAGCTCGTCAACAGCGACGGCTTTAAGATGGACGAGGACGTGCTGGAGCTCATCGAGGACTACATCGATGGCAAGAGCGAGGTGCCGCTGGCAACGGGCAACCACATCGGCGCCACGGTGGACTACATGCAGGGTCGCAACCGCTACATTGCTTCGCTCATCGCCAGCGCGAACTTTTCGCTGCAGGGCGTCAAGATCGGCATCGATTGCGCCAACGGCTCGGCATCCTCGGTGGCCAAGCCGGTGTTCGACGCACTGGGCGCCGATGTGCGCGTGATCAATGCCGCGCCCGACGGCTTTAACATCAATGTCGACTGCGGCTCTACGCATATTGAGCGCCTGCAGCGCCACGTGGTGGAGCAGGGCCTGGATGTGGGCTTTGCCTACGATGGCGATGCCGACCGCTGCCTGGCCGTGGACGAGCGCGGCCGCGTGATCGACGGCGACCAGATCCTGTACGTGTGCGGTGTGTACCTGAACAAGCACGGGCGTCTCTCGGGCGGTACCGTGGTGCCGACGATCGCCAGCAACTTTGGCCTGATCAAGTCGTTGGAGCTTGCCGGCCTGAGTGCCGTGACCAGCGGCGTGGGCGACCGTCACGTGTATGCCAAGATGCGCGAGGGCGGCTACAGCCTGGGCGGCGAGCAGACGGGCCATACGATCTTTGGCGATATCGAGCGCACGGGCGACGGCATTATGACCTCGCTGCGCGTGATGGAAGTGATTCGTGCCGAGCGCGAGACACTCTCGCAACTCACGGCTCCGTGCAAGCTGCTGCCACAGGCGCAGGTGGCCGTGCACGTGGCGGACAAGGACGCCGCGCTCGAGAACATGGGCGTGCAGAACGCCATCGCCGAGGCCGAGGCTGCGCTGGCAGGCGAGGGCCGCGTGCTCGTGCGCAAGAGCGGAACCGAGTCGGTTATCCGCGTGCTGGCCGAGGCGCCCGACCAAGCATCCGCCGATGCCGCCATGAAGCGCATCGCCAACGCGCTCGAGGCTCTGTAAGGTAGTCATTGGGGACGTTCTTAAACGACTAGGTGGAAAGGGGGCGCCGCGGATTGGTTCCGCGGCGTCCCCTTTGCGTTGGCGTGTCGGTTATGCCTTACAGCTCGTAGAGCGTGGTGAACTTGTCCTGCAGGTAGCTGCAGTAGTAGCGGGCATCGAACGACATGCCGCACGCGCCCTTTATGAGCTCCGGCGCGTCCTTGGCGCGGCCCCACTGCCAAATGTGCTCGCCCAGCCAGGCGCGGACGGGTGTCAGGTCGCCGCTCGCACAGGCGCCGTTGAGATCGACACCGTCGCGGCACATGGCCGGCACAAACATGGCGTCGTAAGCGCTACCCAGCGCATACGTGGGGAAGTAGCCAAACGAGCCGCCGCTCCAGTGCGTATCCTGTAGGCAGCCGTGCGTGTCGTCGGGAACGGGAATGCCCAGGTACTCATCCATGAAGCGATTCCAAAGCGCGGGGATGTCCTTGGCCGTGGCCTCGCCGGCAAACAGCATGCGCTCGATCTCGTAGCGCACCATAACGTGCAGCGGATAGGTGAGCTCGTCGGCCTCGGTGCGGATCAGCGAAGGCTGCGCGATGTTCACGGCGTGGTAGAGCGTGTCCTCGTCGACGTCGCCGTAGACCTCGGGTGCGTGGCGGCGTAGCACCTCGAGCAGCGGTCCCATAAAGGCGCGGCTGCGACCCACGGTGTTCTCGAAAAAGCGGCTCTGACTCTCGTGGATGCCCATGGAGGTACCACCCTCAAGACAGGTGCGCGCATAGGCAGGATTGACGCCCAGCTCGTACATGGCGTGTCCCGCCTCGTGGATGATGCTGTAGACGTTGGAGATACAGTCGTTCTCGTAGATGTGCGTCGCGATGCGCGCATCGCCCACCGAGAAGCCCTCGCTAAACGGATGCTCGGTAAAGGCAAGTGTGGTGTCATCCAGGTCCAGGCCGACAAGCTTCATCAGGTCGAAGCTCATGGCACGCTGGGCGCCCTCGGGCACGCGGGCGTGCAAAAAGTCGGCATCGGGCTGCTGGCCGCGCTCGCCGATGGCGTGCACGAGCGGCACGACCGTCGCCTTGACCTCATCGCAAAACGCATCGAAGCTCTTGGCGGAAAGGCCGCGCTCGTACTGGTCGAGCCAAACATCGTATGGGTCGCGCTTGGGGTCCATAAGTTCGGCCTGATGCTTAAGTTGGGCGACGATCCTATCCACATAGGGCTCAAAGCTCACCCAGTCATTGGCCGTCTTGGCCTTGTGCCACACGGCATCGGCCTCGCAGGTGAGCCTGGTCCAGGCCTCGGCCTCCTCGGTGGGGATGACGCTTGCCTCGCGCTGGTCGCGACCGAGCACACGGATCTCGTCGAGCAGCTGCGGGTCGTCGATCTTGCCGCCTGCAACCGTCTCGCGCGCTAACGAGCGTACGAGCTCAACGGACTTCTCGCTGGTCAGTAGCTTGTGATGCTCGCCGGCAAGGGTTCCCATGGCGTCGGCGCGCGCTGCGGCGCCGTTGGCAGGAGCAATCGTCGCTCCATCGAACTCGGCAATCTTGAGCAGGTACTCGCGAGTCCACAGCTTGCTCTCGAGTTTGCGGAACTTTTTGACGGCCTTGTCGACTTTAGCAACCTTGACGCCCTTGGCAGCCTTTGCCATGGCGGCCTTGGCGTTCTTATCGAGCTTCTTTCCCATACCGTATCCTTAATCTCGCAGGCCGAGCGCCGTAAGCGGCTGCGCGGCCAGTTTGCACAGCTACCTGCCTTGTACCCGGTGCGAACAAAACGGAACGCGGCGATGCACACGCAGAATGTGTTATCCTATAGCCCAATGCGTTGACGGAGAGGGTTTTGCCCGCCGCGTCGCCGGCAAGAGAGGGAAGGTCATGGGCTGCGAGCCTTCCTGCGGTGACAAGGGCCAAGCGTTCACTCCCGAGCAGCGACCTCAACGGGCACGCGGCCAGCGGCGGCGAAGCCCCAGTAGGGAAGCCGTGAGCCTCGCGACAAGGGGCACAGAGTGGGCGCGGCGGGCCAGACATCCGCCGGGTCAAACAAGGTGGTACCGCGGAATTCAACCGTCCTTGGGCAATGCACATGCCCGAGGGCGGTTTTTTGTTACCGAACCGGGCCGCACATCCGCAGCTCCGGGTGGCTCCAGCCGCCGCGGCAAGTGGATGCGCGAGAGACGAAAGGGAAGACATGAGTCTGATTGATGATCTGGTCAAACTCGAGGAAGAGGCCAAGGAGCTCGTCGCAGGCGCCGACGACGCAGCCAAGCTCGAGGCTGCGCGCGTTGAGCTGCTCGGCCGCAAGGGCCGCATCACCGGCCTGATGCGCATGATGGGCAAGCTCGCCCCCGAGGATCGCCCCATGATGGGCAAGCGCGCCAACGAGATGCGCCAGCTGATCGAGGACATGCTCGACGAGCGCACCACCGAGATGAAGGCCGCCGCCCTCAAGCACGCACTCGAGCACGAGGCCGTCGACATCACGCTGCCGGGTATCCGTCCGCAGATCGGCCACCAGCACCTGATCAAGCAGATCATCGAGGAGGCCGAGGACATCTTTAGTGGCATCGGCTACACCGTCGAGTCCGGCCCCATGGCCGATACCTCCTACTACAACTTCACCGCGCTCAACGCCCCCATGGATCATCCGAGCCGCTCGGCCCGCGATACCTTCTACGTGGTCGACAACAACCCCGGCAGCGTCGCGCACCCCGAGGCACATGCCCACGGCGAGTCCGACGTACTGCTACGCACTCAGACCTCGGGCGTGCAGATCCACACCATGGAGTCGCAAAAGCCGCCCATCTATATGATCTGCCCGGGCACCGTCTATCGTCCCGACACGGCCGACGCCTGCCACCTGCCGCAGTTCAACCAGATCGAGGGCCTGGTCGTCGACGAGGGCATTACCTTTGGCGATCTTAAGGGCACGCTCGACTACTTTGTTAAGTGCATGTTTGGCGAGGACCGCAAAACGCGTTACCGCCCGCACTTCTTCCCCTTCACCGAGCCTTCCTGCGAGGTGGACGTGAGCTGCCACGTCTGCGGCGGCAAGGGCTGCAACTTCTGCAAGCACAGCGGCTGGATCGAGATCTTGGGCTGCGGCATGGTCGACCCCAACGTCCTGATCAACTGCGGCATCGACCCCGAGAAGTACACCGGCTTCGCCTTTGGCATTGGCGCCGAGCGCGTCGCGGCACTGCGCTACGACCTGCCGGACCTGCGAACGCTCATGACTGGCGATATGCGCTTCTTGAACCAATTTTAAGTTGACCTGTCCCGGCGGCTTCCCGAGCCACCGCACCTTGCCTTTCAATCGTCGGTTGCGTACCTAAGTACGCGGCCCTCCTCTTTCAAGGCAATCTGCGGCACCTCGGAAACCCGTCTCCGTAGCTGGAGTTTTCCGTCTGTTTATTGCAGACGTTACAGATGAAAGGAGACCAGTTAGATGCGCGTTTCTTACGACTGGCTCAAGACCATGATCGATATTCCGGAGGATCCCAAGACCCTTTCGGACGAATACATCCGTACCGGTACCGAGGTCGAGGCGATTGACACCGTGGGCGAGTCCTTCGACCACGTGGTGACCGCCAAGGTGCTCACCAAGACCCCGCACCCCGATAGCGATCACATGTATGTGTGCTCGGTCGACGTGGGCGACAAGAATCTCGACGCCGACGGCAACCCCGCCCCGCTGCAGATCGTCTGCGGCGCGCAGAACTTCGAGGCTGGCGACCACATCGTCACGGCCATGATCGGCGCCGTGCTTCCCGGCGACGTCAAAATCAAGAAGAGCAAGCTCCGCGGCGTCGTGTCCATGGGCATGAACTGCTCCGCGCGCGAGCTTGGCCTGGGTGGCGACCACTCCGGCATTATGATCCTGCCCGAGGATACGCCCTGCGGCATGCCGTTTGCCGAGTACGTGGGCTCGAGCGACACCGTGCTCGACTGCGAGATCACGCCCAACCGCCCCGACTGCCTGTCCATGATCGGCATGGCCCGCGAGACCGGCGCCATCTTCGACCGCGATTTCCACGTTGAGCTGCCCGCTATCAAGGTCGAGACCGGCCGCGCGACCGACGACGAGCTTTCGGTCGAGATCGCCGACGAGGGCCTGTGCGACCGCTACGTTGCCCGCATCGTGCGCAACGTCAAGGTCGGCCCGTCGCCAGACTGGATGGTCAAGCGCCTCAACGCCCTGGGCGTGCGCCCGCACAACAACATCGTCGACATCACCAACTACATGATGATGCTCACCGGTCAGCCGCTGCACGCCTTTGACCTGGACACCTTTGCCGAGCGCGATGGCCACCGTCGTGTGGTGGTTCGTGCCGCCCAGCAGGACGAGAAGTTCACGACGCTCGACGGCGAGGAGCGCGTGCTCGACGCCGGCATGGGCCTCATCACCGACGGCGAGCGTCCCGTGGCGCTGGCCGGTGTCATGGGCGGCATGGATTCCGAGATCGAGGACGACACCGTCGACGTGATGGTCGAGAGCGCCTGCTTCAACGCCGGTCGCACCTCGCACACCAGCCGCGATCTGTCGCTGATCTCCGACGCCTCCATTCGCTTTGAGCGCCAGGTCGACGAGACCGGCTGCGTGGATGTCGCCAACGTTACCTGCGCGCTGATCGAGGAGATCGCCGGCGGCGAGGTCGCCCCCGGCTATGTGGACGTGTTCCCCGCGCCCAAGACCATCGACAGCATCAAGCTGCGCTTGGCCCGCGTGCACGCCATCTGCGGTGCCGACATCGAGCCCGACTTTATCGAGCGCTCGCTCACCCGCCTGGGCTGCACCGTCGAGCGCGACGGCGAGGACTTTATGGTCACGCCGCCGAGCTTCCGTCCCGACCTGCCGCGTGAGATCGACCTGATCGAGGAGGTTCTGCGCCTATGGGGCATGGGCCGCGTTACGGCGACCATCCCGGCTGCCAAGAACCACATCGGCGGTCTGACCCGCGAGCAGAAGCTCACCCGTAAGGTCGGCGAGATCCTGCGCGCCTGCGGCCTCAACGAGACCACGACCTTTGGCTTTGCCGCCCCGGGCGACCTGGAGAAGATTGGTATGTCCACCGAGGGCCGCGGCTGCCCCGTGGTTCTCATGAACCCGCTGGTGGCCGAGCAGACCGAGATGCGCCGCTCGCTGCTGCCGGGTCTGCTGCAGTCTGTGGCCTACAACGAGGCCCACGGCACGCCCAACGTGCACCTGTACGAGGTCGGCAGCCTGTTCCATGGCCGCGAGAACGCCAGCCTGCCCAAGGAGACCAAGTCTGTGGCGGGCGTGCTTTCGGGCCAGTGGAGCGAGCGGTCTTGGAACATGAAGTACCGTAAGCTGCGTTTCTTCTTTGGCAAGGGCATCGTCGAGGAGCTGCTTGCCCAGCTGCGCATCGAGAAGGTCCGCTTCCGTCCCGTCGAGGGCGAGGGCTATGCCTTCTTGCAGCCGGGTCGCGCCGCCGAGGTTCTGTCCGGCGGTACCGTGCTGGGCTGGGTTGGCGAGATTCACCCCGAGGCGCGCGAGGCTATGGGCATTGACGAGGTTGTCGTTGCCTTTGAGCTCGACCTGGACAAGCTGATCAAGGGCGCCCGCAACCAGGAGAACTACCGTGAGTTCTCGCAGTACCCGGCCGTTGAGCACGACCTTGCTATCGTAGTCGACAACACTGTGACCTGCGAGGATCTTGAGCGCCGTATTACCAGCGCCGGAGGCAAGCTGCTCGAGGGTGTGCGTCTGTTCGACGTCTACCGCGATCCCATCCGTATCGGAGCGGGCAAGAAGTCCATGGCCTTTGCGCTTACGTATCGCTCCGACGACCACACGCTTACCAGCGAAGAGGTCGAAAAGGCGCACCAGAAGATCGTTACCAAGGTGTGCAAGGGCGTAAACGGCGAGGTCCGCGGCTAGGTCCTGCGCCGGATATGGGCCAGCGTCGGCTGCCGCCGAGTCTTACGTGACTGCTGTTTTCGGTATAAGGCACCGTTGAGCCTGCATATATGACACGCGCATCACATAACGGCGTGCTGCTTTGTCGGCAGTGCGCCGTTTTGCTATGATAGCCCGCGGAGTGTTACGAATCTGACATTACGTAACACTGGAAAGGTGATTCAAGCGGCGTTGCAATTCCGTGCGCCGATAACCGGGAGGCGTACATGCACATTCCAGATAATTATCTGTCCCCGCAGACCGATGCCGTCATGGCGGTGGCGATGGTGCCCGTCTGGGTTCACTGTATCAAGAAGGTGCGCGCCACGCTCGATCGCGAGCACATGGCTTTCCTGGGCATCTGCGCCGCATTTTCCTTCTTGCTTATGATGTTCAACGTGCCGCTGCCCGGCGGCACCACTGGCCACGCCGTTGGTGGCGCACTCATCGCGCTGCTGCTGGGCCCCGAGGCCGCGGCTATCGCGGTTTCGGTCGCGCTGGCGCTGCAAGCGCTGCTGTTTGGCGACGGCGGCATCCTGTCCTTTGGCGCTAACTGCTTTAACATGGCCTTCGTGTTGCCGTTTGCCGCAGCCATCGTGTTCCGCGCGCTTAACAGCCGTTTGCACGACAAGAGCTGGGGCACCTCGGTCTCGGCCATCGTAAGCGGCTGGGTCGGCCTGTGCCTGGCGGCCCTGTGCGCAGCAATCGAGTTTGGTATTCAGCCGATGCTTTTCACGAATGCTTCGGGCGCTCCGCTGTACTGCCCCTTCCCGCTGTCCATTGCCATTCCGGCCATGATGATCCCGCATATGTTGGTAGCCGGCGTGGTCGAGGGCGTGGCGACTGCCGCGATCTACGGCTTTATCAAGAAGACGGCGCCGAGCGTTATCGTCGGCCCCGAAGCCGCCGATGGACAGCTTGCTGCCGAGGGCGCTGCTGCAAAGAAGACCTCGCTGGTCCCCACGCTCATCTTGGTTGCCGTGCTTGTCGTGGCCACGCCGCTGGGCCTGCTGGCCACGGGTGACGCCTGGGGTGAGTGGGACGCCGAGGGCGCCGCGACCGCCGTTCGGGAGGCTGGCGACGACAGCCTGCAGGCTTCGGTCGGTCTCGACACCCCGACCTTTGCCGACGCTCTGCCTACGGGTGATTACCTGCAGGCCTATTCCGAGGAGCAGGGTCTCGGCTTTGCCGGTCAGGCTGCCATGTATATCCTGTCCGGCGTGATTGGCGTGGCGGTGCTCACCATCGCATTCCGTCTGATCTCGCTGACGGTCAAGGAAAGCGGAGCCCATGGCGATGGTCGAGCTGCCTAGCTGGCTTGCGGCCGAGGAGCGATACGAGCCCACGGGCGCTCGTCATCGCGTGATGCAAAAGAACGTCCTGCACCTGGCGAGCCTGCTTGAGCGGGTTCGCCTGGGTGGAGGCGCGCACGAGGGCGGGTCGATGGTCGACCGCGCCCTTTCTTGCGTTTCGGCTCCGGTGCGCCTGGTGGGGATATTCGTTTGCGTCCTGTGCGTGTGCCTGACACAAAGCCCGCTGTACCTCATGTTGATGGCGGCCATTGCGCTGGTGCTCGTTGCCGTGCGTCCCGTACGCGGGCTGCGCGCGACCTTTGTGCCGGCGCTTGGCGCCGCGGGGCTCGCAGTGGTTTTGGCGCTGCCTGCCCTGCTGCTGGGTGCTTCCGCTACGGGCGCCATGCTCAAGATTGCGCTCAAGACCTTCATTAATGTGTCGCTGGTGCTGGGCGTTTCGTGGACCCTCACGTGGAGCCGCATGTCGGCGGCGCTCAAGATGCTGCATCTACCCGACGAAGTTATCTTTACGTTTGATATGGCGCTCAAGCACATCGAGGTGCTGGGTCGTACGGCGCACGATCTGTGCGAATCGGTCATGCTGCGCAGCGTTGGCCGTGCGCCCGAGGGATTTTCGCGTACCGATTCGATCGCGGGTATCATGGGCATGACCTTTATCAAGGCGATGAAATACAGCCGCGCGATGGACGAGGCTATGCTTTGCCGCGGCTTTGCCGGTGCGTATCCGGCTCCCGCGCGCGCCAGGTTTGGCTGGCGCGATGCGGCCTATGCGGCCGGCGTGGCGCTGCTGACAGTGTTGTGCGCCGTGCTGTAGGCGCTGCTGGTTCCGACTGGGGATGTAAATGGGGAAGGGCGACGTTTTGACGATCGATATGAATAGTGCGGCGGGCACGAACGGTGCGGGCGGCGCCGAGGTCGTTCCGCTCATCGAGCTGCGCGACGTGGTGTTCTCCTATGCGGGGCATACGGTTGTCGATGGCGTGTCGCTGCAGGTCGATCGTGGTGAACTCGTTGCCCTGCTCGGTCCCAACGGCTGCGGCAAGACGACGATTATGCGTCTTATTAACGGCCTTGAACTCGCGGACGCAGGGGCATACCTGTTTGACGGGCACGTGGTCGATGCGGCGTATCTGAAGGATTCTGCTGCTGCTCAGAAGTTCCACCAGCGCGTGGGCTTCGTATTCCAAAACGCCGATGCCCAGCTGTTCTGCGCCACGGTGGGCGAGGAAGTTGCTTTTGGTCCCGCGCAGATGGGGCTGCCGGCAGACGAGCTCGAGCGCCGCGTGCGCGATGCCATGGGGCTGTTCCAGGTTGCCGACCTTGCCGACGCCTCTCCCTATCAGCTCTCGGGCGGGCAAAAGAAGCGTGTGGCGCTGGCGGCAGTTGTATCGATGAACCCCGATATCCTAGTGCTCGATGAGCCCACCAATGGGCTCGACGAGGATTCATGCGACATCGTGGTCAACTTCTTGCTGGCCTACGTCGCGGCGGGTAAGACGGTCTTGATGAGCACGCATCACCAGGATTTGGTGCGACGCCTGGGTGCCCGTGCAATCTATATCGATCGATATCACCATGTGGTCGAGGCACCTTCGCCGTCGTATGGAACCGAAAGCGGTGCTACGGACTAGTTGCTGCGTAGAGCGTGCGTAGCCGCCCGCGCGGCTTTGCCGTGATGGTATAGTTATCCAGGTTTTTTATGGGGGTGGCTATGCCAAGTTGGAACATTCATATCGCTCAGACGGAGCGTTTGCTGGAGCGCACCGGTGCGCTTGCCAATAGCGTGCGCGACCGCAATGCCTTTTTGTTTGGCTGCGTGGTTCCGGATATCTTCGTGGGCTATATGGTCCCTGGCATCGCCGATCCCATCCCGTACCGCATTACGCACTTTGCCAAGCCTGAGCCCATCCCTAAGCCTCGTGAGCATGAGTTCTGGGATACCTATGTGGCACCGTTGCTTAAAAGTTCGCCCATCGGTGCGCCGGCCGCGGCGACCTCGATTATCGAGGAACGCGAGCGGCTGAACCGCGTGCACTATCCCCAGCGCTACAAGGATGCCGAGCCGGTTGCCGGTCCCGGCGCCTGTGAGTTCTCGCTTGCGTCCGAGGACGTGGCGCAGTCGTTGCTCGATTTGACACTGGGTGTCTGGTCGCATCTGGTGGCCGATACCGTATGGAATACGCGCGTGAATCAGTACCTGGAGGCGCACGGCGGCAAGCCGTGCGAGGAGTTCCGCATTAAAAAGCAAGGTGACTTTGACTGGTTCGGCAAGACGCTCGGCATTGTTTCGATTCCGCGCGCGACCGATCGCCTGTATACTGCGGCGACGCGTTTTGGGCAGTATCCCATCCATAAGGAGTATGTGCTCAAGACCATCGGCGTTATGCACGAGATCGTGCGCGAAAACCCCGGCGAGCCCGACCATTCGCCATACCGCCTGCTGACCGAGAAATTCTTCGACGCAACGTTTACCGAGGTCATCGAGCTGACCGAGGCGGGCTTTGCGGCTCGCGTTGCCGCTTCTGACGTCCCCGCAGTCCCCCTGATCGCTAGCTGCTAGCCGGCCGGCTTGACGGTGAACAGTTCAACCCAATCGACCAACAGCTCCCGTCGCAGGGCATTTTCAGCGGTACGTTCCTGATCGGTCTTTGGGATGTAGGGGAGCCCCGCCTTTTTATGAATGAGCTCGGCGATGTTGTTAAAGCTCTTCTTGTCCTTGATCTGGTCGTAGGTAATTTGTATGACATCGTAGCCCATGCTGGTGAGCGCGGTGGTGCGTTCGGCATCGGAGAGGCTTGCGGCTTCGCCATCGTGGGCGGAGCGGCCTTGGCATTCCAAAATGACGCCCATGCTGTCGGTGGCGCTCTCGATGAGGATATCGGCGTAGCAGCAGGTTTTGTCATACAGCGAGCGCGCGGCGTCGCTGAGTGGGATGCGCACGTTGTTTGCGATGTTGATGCCCATGCCGCCCTCGTCACGGGGGAGTGAGACGAGTATGGATGTTTGGACTTCGAAAGGCGAGGCGGTCTGCCCCGTCATGTGCTCGGCCGCCCAGCGGAGCTGCTTAACGCCGCGCAGGCCTGCGGCCTGCTTAGCGAACGCGGCGATATCCGCCGCGCTGAGGAGCGGTTGGCGCTTCCACAGGTTGGTGTCATTGCCCTTGGTGTCGTTAACTCGCTCCCAGCCGCAGTTGGGTGGAATGAGCTTAAGCGAAATAGATTCATCGAGTTGTTGCTGCGTTCGCTCGCAGGGCTTAAACACTGCAAAGGAGCCGCACATCTCGTAGCAAGCCATGAGTAACTGGTTGCGTGAGACCTTCGCAGCAAGGTTGAGCAGCGTAAACTCGGGCGACGTGACATCAAATCCATGCTCAGTCTGCCTAAACGACCCAGGAGGTGGCTCTTGGGTCAGGAGATGCGATTTAAACAGGCTTCGCGACCCGGATTGTGCCCGGGTGAATACAAGCCTGTGAAGCGGTGCGTGAAGCAGGTCTTTTACAACCGCATGACTTCTGAGGCCGCAACATCTGCGATCCATATTGCCAAGGCTAATGGCAGGGTAAAGACCCAGTATTTGCGGCGGGATGCGGTGATAGTTAAAAGCAGTTTGGCCGCATAGCGTCAGATCCACGATGCCCTCCTGGCTGAAAAGCGTGCCTATGGATTAAGGAGTGCCAGCGTCAATTCGGAAGTATGCGGCAAAATCTGAACCCTGTGAGCAGACCTGGCTTTTGAGGCTAGTTTATCAGGCATTTTGTTGCGAAAAAACGGGGTGTGCTCGGAGGTCTCAGAATTTGCCGCATACTTCCGAAAACGTGGCTGATCTTGACCTTGCTAAAACGATATAGCAGCTCTGCACGGGGTGTGGGTTTGCCGCCGGGCGAACACTTTTGGAGCCAGGAGTCCTAGTTCTGGGCCTTGAAGGGCGGATTTCGCGCTTTTGGTAAAGAAATGGGCGCGTGTTTTGCCGTGCCCCGGCTTTAGCGCACAGAAAAAGGGCCCGGAAGGCGAAGCCTTCCGGGCCCTTTGCAATGCAAGTCTGCTTGCAAGTGCGATTTAGCGCACCTGAGCGACGTAAGCGACGTTGGTCGAGGAGACCTTGTCCTCGAGCTGGACGCTCATGCGGGGATCGCCGGCGGTAGCGACGGTCAGGTCGCCAGTCTCGACGTAGCCGAGCTCCTTAGCGGTTTCGATCGCCTTGACGATCGTGCCGTTGACGGTGCCCTGGGTGATCTCGGCCTGGTGCGGGATAACGCCCCAGTACATAATCATCTGCTGGACGGCCCACTCGTGGCGGGAGAACGCGCAGATCGGCATGTTGGGACGGAAGTGCGAGATCAGGCGAGCGGTACGACCGGTGGTCGTCGGCACGGTGATGCACTTGGCGCCAACGGTGGTAGCCATGTTCACAGCGGACATACCCACAACGTTGTTGACGACGCGGGTGCCGTGAGCGTCAGCCGGAACCTCGAGCGGAGCGTGAGCCGGAAGGTACTTCTCAGTCTCGAGAGCAATGCTGGCCTGCATCTTGACGGCCTCGACCGGGTACTTGCCGGCAGCGGACTCGCCGGAAAGCATAACGGCGTCGGTGCCGTCGTAAATGGCGTTAGCAACGTCGGCAACCTCGGCGCGCGTCGGGCGCGGGTTCTGCTGCATGGAGTCGAGCATCTGCGTAGCGGTGATAACGGGCTTGTAGGCCGCGTTGCACTTAGCGATGATCTCCTTCTGGATGTGCGGAACGAGCTCGGGCTTGATCTCGATGCCCAGGTCGCCACGGGCGACCATGATGCCGTCGGAAGCCTCGAGGATCTCGTCGAAGTTCTCGACGCCCAGGGCGCACTCGATCTTCGGGAAGATCGTCACGTGCTCGCCGCCGTTCTCGCGGCAAAGCTCGCGGATGCCGCGGACGGACTCGCCGTCACGGATGAAGGAAGCGGCGATGTAGTCGATGTTCTCGGTCAGGCCAAAGAGGATGTCCTGACGATCGCGCTCGGTGATGGCGGGCAGCGAGATGTTGACGTTGGGCATGTTGACGCCCTTGCGCTCGCCGATCAGGCCGTCGTTCTTAACGACGCAGGTCATGTCCTGGCCGTCGACGGACTCGACCTCGAGGGCAACCAGGCCGTCATCGATCAGGATGAGGGAGCCCTTCTCGACCTCGGAGGGCAGAGCCAGGTAGTCGAGGGAGATGTGCTCAGCGGTGCCGTGGAAATCCTCGGACGTGGGCTGAGCGGTGACGACGATCTTGTCGCCGGTCTTGACGGCAACCTTCTTGCCATCGACCAAAAGGCCGGTGCGGACCTCGGGGCCCTTGGTGTCGAGCAGGATGCCGACGGGCAGACCGAGCTCCTTGGAAATACGACGGACGCGCTCGATGCGACCGTGGTGCTCGTCGTAGGATCCGTGCGAGAAGTTAAAACGGGCGACGTTCATGCCCGCCTTGATCATCTCGCGGATGGTCTCGTCGCTATCGCAGGCGGGACCCATGGTGCATACAATCTTGGTGCGCTTGTACATTCAGACCTCCATCTGACATCGTCTTGCGCTGATAGATAAACCATAAGAAATAAAACTGAGATGATTATAACGAAATGCCGACCGAATACCTCAAAAAATCGACCGTATGCCGAATTAGAAGTTCATTTTTTGCGGTAAAAACGGTATATGAAAAATCTTTACCAACCGTTCTGACCGCTGCTATCTGGGCGATATTTCAGTTTGATGATGCACCGAAGAAAAAACGTTTTATCAATGTTGAGCATCACACGGTCTGCATCGTTGCACTCGAGCCGTGTTTCCAATTGGAATGTTTTGGCTAGACGCGCCGCTTTGGGGTACCATAGCCCCACTATCAACTGCCGCTCAGCACGGCAGCCTTGATGAGCCCTTGCCCTTCTCCTGGGAATTATGATCGGGCATCAATCTGCTGAGTGGCCCGAATCCCAGGAGGGGACTCTATATGCAAAAGGAATACCTGTCCGCCGCGGCGGAGGTGCTCAGCGACCAGGGCGTCGATGAGAACCTCGGCCTGAGCAACGACGAGGCGTCGTCGCGCCTCGCCAAGACAGGCCCTAACAAGCTCGAGGAAGCCGAGAAAACGCCGCTGTGGAAGCGTTTCTTTGAGCAGATGGCCGACCCCATGGTCATCATGTTGATCGTTGCCGCCGTTATCAGCGCGCTCACGGGTATGGTCAAGGGCGAGCCCGACTTTGCCGATGTCGCCATCATCATGTTCGTCGTTATCGTCAACTCGGTGCTGGGCGTGGTCCAGGAAGCCAAGAGCGAGGAGGCCCTCGAGGCCCTGCAGGAGATGAGTGCGGCGCAGTCCAAGGTGCTACGCGACGGCAAGCTCGTGCACCTGCCGAGCGCCGAGCTCGTGCCCGGCGACGTGATCATGCTCGAGGCGGGCGACTCCGTCCCGGCCGACTGCCGCGTGCTCGAGAGCGCCACGATGAAGATCGAAGAGGCCGCGCTCACCGGCGAGTCCGTGCCCGTCGAGAAGCATGCCAACGTGATCGAGCTCGCCGCCGGCACCGACGACGTGCCGCTCGGCGACCGTAAGAACATGTGCTATATGGGCTCCACCGTCGTGTACGGCCGTGGTCGCGCCGTCGTGGTCGGCACCGGCATGAACACCGAGATGGGCAAGATCGCCGGCGCCCTGGCCGAGGCCAAGGAAGAGCTCACGCCGCTGCAGGTGAAGCTCGCCGAGCTCAGCCGCATCCTCACCATCATGGTGATCGTCATCTGCGTCGTCATCTTTGGCGTTGACATCCTCCGCCACGGCGTGGGCAACGTCCTTACCGATCCGACTGCCCTGCTCGACACCTTTATGGTTGCCGTCTCGCTCGCCGTCGCCGCCATCCCCGAGGGCCTTGTTGCCGTCGTGACCATCGTCCTTTCGCTTGGCGTGACCAAGATGGCCAAGCGCCAGGCGATTATCCGCAAGCTCTCTGCTGTCGAGACCCTTGGCTGCACACAGACCATCTGCTCCGACAAGACCGGTACCCTTACCCAGAACAAGATGACCGTCGTCAAGCACGAGCTCGCTGCGCCCAAGGAGAAGTTCCTGGCCGGCATGGCGCTGTGCTCCGATGCTCAGTGGGACGAGGAGCTGGGCGAGGCCGTGGGCGAGCCGACCGAGTGCGCGCTCGTCAACGACGCCGGCAAGGCTGGCCTCACCGGCCTGACTGCCGAGCATCCGCGCGTGGGCGAGGCCCCGTTCGACTCGGGCCGCAAGATGATGTCCGTGATCGTCGAGACCTTGGATGGCGAGTACGAGCAGTATACCAAGGGCGCGCCCGACGTGGTGATCGGCCTGTGCACCCATATCTACGAGGGCGAAAAGGTCGTCCCGCTGACCGAGGAGCGTCGCGCCGAGCTCGTGGCCGCCAACAAGGCCATGGCCGACGAGGCTCTGCGCGTGCTGGCGCTGGCAAGCCGCACCTACACCGAGGTCCCGAGCGACTGCAGCCCCGCTGCGCTCGAGCACGACCTGGTCTTCTGCGGCCTGTCCGGCATGATCGACCCGGTCCGCCCCGAGGTCGCCGAAGCCATCCGCGAGGCCCACGACGCTGGCATTCGCACCGTCATGATCACGGGCGACCACATCGACACCGCCGTGGCCATCGCCAAGCAGCTGGGCATCGTCACCGATCGCAGCCATGCCATCACCGGTGCCGACCTCGATCGCATGAGCGACGAGGAACTCGACGCGCACATCGAGGACTACGGCGTGTACGCCCGCGTCCAGCCCGAGCACAAGACACGCATCGTCGAGGCTTGGAAGTCGCGCGACCAGATCGTGGCCATGACGGGCGACGGCGTCAACGACGCCCCGTCCATCAAGCGCGCCGACATCGGCGTTGGCATGGGCATCACCGGTACCGATGTCACCAAGAACGTCGCCGACATGGTGCTTGCCGACGACAATTTCGCCACCATCATCGGTGCCTGCGAAGAGGGCCGTCGCATCTACGACAACATCCGCAAGGTCATCCAGTTCCTGCTTTCGGCCAACCTTGCCGAGGTCTTCTCGGTGTTTATCGCCACGCTCATCGGCTTTACCATCTTCCAGCCGGTGCAGCTGCTGTGGGTGAACCTGGTTACCGACTGCTTCCCTGCGCTCGCGCTGGGCATGGAGGACGCCGAGGGCGACATCATGAAGCGCAAGCCGCGCAACGCCAAGGATGGTGTCTTTGCCGGACATATGGGTCTGGACTGCGTGGTCCAGGGCCTAATCATCACCGTGCTGGTGCTGGCGAGCTTCTTTGTGGGCGTGTACTTTGACATGGGCTACATCCACATCGCCGATATGATCGCCGGCAATGCCGACGAGGAAGGCGTGATGATGGCGTTCATCACGCTCAACATGGTCGAGATTTTCCACTGCTTCAATATGCGCAGCCGTCGTGCGTCGCTGTTCACCATGAAGAAGCAGAACAAGTGGCTGTGGGCTTCCGCCGCTCTGGCACTGGTGCTGACGGTGATCGTGACCGTGCAGCCGACGCTTGCCGAGATGTTCTTTGGCCCTGTGACGCTTGAGCTCAAGGGCGTTGTCGCTGCCCTGGGCCTTGCCTTCCTGATTATTCCGCTGATGGAGATCTACAAGGCGATCATGCGCGCGGTCGAGAAGGAGTAGGTCGAAAGGCCATCCTTCCCACCGGCCCGACTGCCTGCGGGGTTTCTTCCTCGCTGGTCCTCGCGCTTCGCGCTGCGGGATCGCTCGGAAGAAACCCCTCCCGGCGGGCGGGCCTTCGGATAACCTCGCGGGACCATTGGCTGAGGGAAAGTATGTGAGTCGGTCGAGCGTTTGCTCGACCGACTCTTTTTTGTGGGTAAAATACCTGCTCAGTTGTGTGGTTTTGTGCTGGGAGGCATCTGTGGGCAAGGCTAAGGCTAAGGCGAAGAAAAAGACGACGGGGGCGCGGGCTAAGCGTGATCGTCGTCGGAAGCTCGCGACCGAAGCCCCTGCATCTGCTGAGGAATTGCTGGCGAGTGTACCGGGGCTTGACGCGCTGCAGGATGTTCCGGCGTTTGATGACCTGCCGGTCGATGAAGCTCAGCAGACTGCCTTTGATGATTTCTGCGCACATGCCGAGGAGCCCGAGCAGATGCAGCTTGGCGCCGTGGTGCGCCTGGACCGCGGGTTTCCGCTGGTGGCGACTGCCGATGACACGTTTCGTGCCGAGCATGCCGTGGGGTTTGCCAAGTCGCGCGGCGAGGACGAGGTCCTGCTGCCTGCCGTGGGCGATCGTGTGGCGGTGCGCCGCGCTCCCGGGCACGATATGGGCGTGATTGAATGCGTACTGCCGCGCCGTACGAGCTTTGAGCGTTGGCGCGGCCGTGCCCGCGGTGAGCGCCAGGTGCTCTGCTCCAACGTTGACAGCGTGCTGATCGTGCAGGCGCTCGGCGCCGGCGAGGTGCTGCTCGATCGCGTGGCGCGCTCACTGGTGTTGGCGCTCGATTGCGATGCCGAGCCGGTGGTGGTGCTCACCAAGGCCGACCGCTGCGAGGCCGATGAGCTCGAGCGCGATCTGGACCGCGTGCGTCGTCTGGTGGGTCCGGACGTGCGCGTGATCGTGACGTCTTCTGCCGAGGGCCGCGGTCTGGACGAGGTCCGTGCCTGCGTGCCTGCCGGGAGCTGCGCCATGATTCTGGGCGAGTCGGGTGCCGGCAAGTCGACGCTGCTCAATGCACTGCTGGGCCACGATACGTTGGCGACCGGCGGTGTGCGCGAACGCGACGACCAGGGCCGTCACACTACCGTCGCGCGCGTGATGGTGGCGCTGCCGGGCGACGCCGGCGTGATCGCCGATGCCCCGGGTCTGCGCAGTTTGCCGCTCGTGGGTCACGAGCGGGGTCTGGCACGCGCCTTCCCCGAGATTGTCGAGGCATCGCGTGCGTGCCGGTTTGGCGACTGCACGCATACCCACGAACCGGGTTGCGCCGTTCGCGAGGCCGAGGACGTCGGGCAGATCGACGGCCTGCGTCTGGAAACGTTCCAAAATCTGGCGTCATCCATGCGCGTGAGCGCTCAAATGCTCGATCCCGATGTCCATCTGTAATTGAATTTATCTATGACAGCCGTCTCCCAACTGTTCGGGAGACGGCTTTTTTTCTGCGGAAAAGCCTCGAAACATGCAGTTTGCTGACGTGCTGACCAAAACCTTGTCACGAGCTTGACGGGCTGTTCAGCTTTTGGTCAGCGATTGGTTTGACATCGAAAACCAAGATTGCGATTGCGCCGCTTTGCACTCTGGCCGCCCAGACAATGGTGGTACGGGCATTCGCCCGGCACTGCCATGAGAGGAGCGGCCGTGAACAAGAGCAAGCGCATCGCCATCAGTCTGGTCGCGGGCGTGCTCGCTGCTCTGCTCTGCATGGTTTACGGCTCGTCGATCCGCTCGCAAGCCGAACAGGTCCAGGCTGAGACCTTGGCCAAGTACGGTGGCGATCGCGTCGAGGTATGCGTCGCGGCGCGCGATATCGATGTGGGCGAGACCCTCGATGAGACCAATGTCATAACCCAGGAGTGGTTGACGAGTCTGCTGCCGCGTGACGCGGCGACCGAGCTACGCCAGGTGCGCGGCGACGTGACGACTTCGCGTATTCCCAAAAACGCCGTGATCTGCAATGTCTACACCAAGGCCGAGAGCCACAAGCTCGAGGTGCCTAAGGGCAAGGTCGCCGTTTCGGTGGCGGTCGATGCCGAGCACTCGGTCGGCGGTGCTGCGGGCGTGGGCAGCTACGTGGACGTGTACGTGCAAAAAGACGGCGTAACCGATCGGCTGTGCGGTGCGTACGTGATCGATACCAGTGAGGATTCCGGTTCCACGCGCGAGGGCAAGATCGAATGGGTGACGCTGGCGGCTGACCCCGAAGACGTCAAGGAACTGCTGGGAGCCTCGGGCAAGGGAACGGTCAGCTTGACGATTCCCGCCACGGCGCGCGGCAAAAAGAGCGGAGGCGACGAGTGATGAAGGCGATCTGGCTTGCGTGCTGCGCGTGCGGCGATTACGGGCTGTTGCAGCGGGAAGTCGAGGGCCGTGATGTGGGTGCACAGGTGCTTCGCGTGGGTGACCTGGACGGGCTGGTTTCCATGGCGCGGGCGTTTCCGTCGCGCCGCGGGGCTGCCATCATCGCGGCGTCTCTGTTCGATACCGAAGATGTGCGCAAGACTGTTGCGCGCCTGACGGCCGAAGGCCGCGTGAGTCGCGTGGTCGTGTTGATAGAAGCGCTCGATCCGTCGGATATCGAGGGGCTGTTTCGCGCGGGGGCGACCGAGGTCATCGCTGCACACAGTATATGCGGCAACGGGCGTGCGGGCGAGGGAGCGGTTGATTCCGATCGGCGCATGACGATTGAGCCCGATGCTTTTGTTGATGGGGAACCCGGGGCGCCTCGCGCTACAAGAGGCCCGCGTGTTGATGATTATGGAAAAGCGGAAGCCGAGCATGGTCGGCGCCCCCGGAACCCCCTTGTAGACGATGACGCTGGAGGGCCGGCGCAGCATGCTGGCGACTCCCCGGCTGTAGATATGGGATACGTGCACGGCGTGAATCTGGCGGATGAACTCGACGAAGTTGAGGGCTTTGCCGGGTGCGGCGAGTTGTCGCTGATGCAGCATGAGCAGATTGTGCAGAACGAGCCTGCCTCGCAGACCGAACAAGCTGCCATGCCGGCTTGGACGCAGCGTGTGGTTGCGGCGGGGGAGACGGGTGCGCTGCCACCGACGCCCGCCCCGCCGCCTCCGATGCCGCCGGCAGACGCTGCCGCTCCGCCGCATCGAGCTCCGGTCATCTGCGCTATTTCGGGTTCGGGCGGTTGCGGCAAGTCGACGATCGTTGCCGCCATGGCACACGCATCGTCGCTGTTGGGCTTGCGTGCCGCCGTGCTCGACCTGGACCTGATGTTTGGAAACCTTTACGACTTGTTAGGCGTCGATGCTCCGCGCGATATGGCGGCACTTATCGAGCCGTCGGCGGCGGGCACGCTCACCGAGCCGGATATCGTAGCCACATCGATGCGCGTGGCGCCGGGCGTTACGCTCTGGGGTCCCGTCGCGGCGCCCGAGCAAGCCGAGCTCATGGCGCGTCCGGTGGAGCTACTGCTTGATGTTCTGCGTCGCGAATCCGACGTGGTCTTTATCGATACCTCGGTCTTTTGGGGCGACGCCGTGGCGGCTGCGGTGGCGGCGAGCGACCGTTGCCTGGTCGTTGGCGATGCGGCGGTGTCGTCCGCGACATCGGCGTCGCGCGTCATCGAACTGGCAAGTCGAGTAGGTGTGCCGCGCACGCGCATGAGCGCCGTGTTCAACCGGTTCGGTGCGCGCGGGGCAGACGAGGACGTCGCCATGCGCTTTGAGATTGCCTGTGCGTTGAGCTCCAAGATTCGTATCGCCGATGGCGGGCAGGATCTCGCCGCGCTCATGGCGTTTGGGCGCGCTGACGAGGCGGTGGGGCAGACCAGCGCTTTTGCGACTAGCATGCGCGAGGCCACGCGCGAGATGCTCGTGGAACTGGGGTGCGCCGTCGGCCCTTGGAGCGATATGGTCGCCGACCGTGCAACGCGTACCGAACGCCCGCGTATCCGCCTTCCCTGGTCGCGCGAGGGTGATCAGCGATGAGCCTGCAAACGAGGATTAAGGCTGCCGGCGCTGCAGCGGCGGCAGCGCCTGTAGATGCGGGGCGTCGCCGCGCGGTGAAACGACGCACCAAGCGCGCCGTGATGGACCGCATGGGTTACGACGAAGTGGCGCGTATCAGCGCCTATATCGACCCGGCACTTGCCCGCTCGGAATTGCGTCCTGCGGTGGAGGCGGCGCTCAATGTTGAGGAGCCGACCGATCTCGCGACGCCCGAGCGCGAAACCATCATCGACGAGATTTTGGATGACGTGGTGGGCTTGGGGCCGTTGCAGCCGCTCATCGAGGACGACACCGTTACCGAGATCATGATCAACGGCTGCCGCTCGGCTTTCTTTGAACGCGGCGGCGTCTTGTACCCCATCGAGCATGCGTTTGAGGATGATGAACAGATCCGTGTGCTTATCGACCGCATCATCTCGCCACTTGGCCGCCGTATCGACGAGCGCAGCCCCATCGTCAACGCCCGCCTCAAAACGGGCTATCGCGTCAACGCGGTGATTCCGCCTGTGGCGATTGACGGACCGATTCTCACCATCCGAAAGTTCTCGGACCGTATCTGCTCGCTGGACGAGCTTGTGGGGCTGGGGTCGCTGCCGCTTTGGTATGCGCAGCTGCTGTCGTGCGCGGTGTCGCTGCGACAGGACCTGGCGGTTGCGGGAGGCACGGGATCTGGTAAGACCACCCTGCTCAACGCGTTGTCATGTGAGATTTCCACCGGCGAGCGCATCGTGACGATCGAGGACTCTGCCGAGCTCAAGTTTGCGCATCATCCGCACGTGGTGCGCCTAGAGGCGCGCGAGGCTTCAATTGAGGGTGAAGGCGCGGTGACGATCCGCGACCTGGTAACTAATGCCCTGCGCATGCGCCCCGACCGCATCGTGGTGGGCGAGGTGCGCGGTGCCGAGTGCTGCGACATGTTGCAGGCCATGAACACGGGCCACGACGGGTCGCTCACCACACTTCATGCGGGTTCAGAACAGGAGACCGTGGTGCGTCTGACGTTGCTTGCACGTTATGGCATCGACCTGCCGAGTGGGCTCATCGAGGAGCAGATTGCCATGGCGCTCGACGGTATCGTGATGTCCGAGCGCCACGCCGATGGCAGGCGCTTTGTCTCCTCGTATTCGGGGGTGCGACGCGCCGCATCGGGCGGCGTAGAGCTCGAGCGCTATGTGACGTTCGATGCCGCCGAGCGCACCTGGACGCTTGACCGCGAGCCGCCGTTTATCGCAGAAGGCCTGCGGTCGGGGACGCTCACACAAGAGGAGGTGGACGAATGGAGATCGCTGTGCCCCTCATCGTAGGGGGCTTGGCAGGGCTTTCTGTCGCGACGGCGTGCGGGGCGGAACCTCGTGTGCCGCAGGTACCGCCGGCGGAGCTGGCACGTCAGGCGCTCGAGACGGTGGCAGAGAAGCTGCCGCGTGAGCTGGTGGAAAACGATCTGCTGAAAAAGATCGCCCGTTCGTGGGCATCGCTGGCTCCGGCGCATCGCCTTGGCCTCGTGATCGAGGATGCTTCGGGATGTTTGGCGTTTCTGCTGCTATCGAGCGGTGTCTGCTGCGTTTTACTAACGATGGTGTCGTTATCGCCCCTCGGATTTGCCTTGGGACTTGTTGCTCCGTTTGCCGTTGGTGCCGCTCGGGATGGCTTTGAGAGCCGGCGCGAGCAACACGATGCAGAAGAGGCAATGCCCGAGGCGTTTACCGCACTTTCCATGTCGCTTGCCTCGGGACATTCGCTGGCCCAGGGCATGCGCTTTGTGGGCGCTCATGCGCAAGAGCCAGTGCATAACGAGTTTTTGCGGGTGGCGGCGGCGATCGATTGCGGCATCTCGGCGACCGACGCGCTCGATGACTTGCTCGTGCGTATCGACGCCCCCGGTCTTTCGCTTGTGACCTTGGCGCTTAAGGTGTCTCAGCGCACCGGCGCTCCGCTTGCCGACTTACTGTCCGAGGCGTCGAGCATGGTGGGGGAGCGCATTGAGCTCAAGCGCCGCCTGGATGTTAAGACGTCGCAGGCTCGCATGTCTGCGCATATGGTCGCGGCGATGCCGGCGGGCATGTGCGCGGTGTTGGCGCTGCTTTCGGCAGATTTTCGTCGCGGTCTTGCGACGCCTGCCGGTGCGGGCGCTGTGGTGCTGGGTCTTGCCCTCAACGCCGTTGCCCTGGTGGTTATCCGGTGCATTATGCGGGTGGAGCTATGAGCGCCCCGGTTGCAGTTGCGGCTTGCCTGTGCGCCCTGAGTGTATTTGTCGCGACGGGTTTGGATCGGGCGGATGCACGCAAGATCGCAGGGCCTGCAAGCGCGAGGCGGTGCTGGTCGCTGCCGCGGGTCGCTCGGTGGTCGATGCTCTGACCGCGCGAGTGAAGGGCGCGGTTGGAGCGGGCGGCCCGGCGCGAGTGTCGCTCGGCGAAGTGTCCGAGATGATCGATGTTGTGCGCTTGGGTCTTTCGGCCGGTCTTTCGTTTGATGCGGCGCTTGAGATTTTCTGCGCCAACCGCCGGTCAGTGCTGGCTCTTCGCCTTGAGCGCGCCTGCATGGCGTGGCAGGTGGGCGTGGGCACGCGTGAGGACGAGTTGTTGGCCGCTGCGCGCGACCTGGACGTGCGAGCGCTCGAGACCTTTGCCATCACGGTGGGGCAGGCGCTCGCCCTGGGTGCCCCACTTGCCGAGACGCTGGCCGCTCAAAGTCGCGAGATCCGTGCGGCTCATCGCGCCGCGGTCGAGCGCGAGATCGAGCGTGCGCCCGTCAAGCTGCTGATTCCCACCGGCACGCTCATCTTGCCGGCGTTGCTTCTGTCCATATTGGGCCCGCTGCTGGGAGCAGGCGGGATGATGTAGGGAGGAATACATGAACACGATGACTGACGCTGCTGGCAAGGTCCAGGGCTGGGCGTTTTGCCGGGCGGCACATGTTCGTCAGCGCGCCAAGGAACTACTGCAGGAGGAGAGTGCACAGGGTACCACCGAGTATGCCATCTTGGTCGGCGTGCTCGTGGTGATCGCGATTATCGCCATCGTCGCATTTAAGGGCAAGGTCCAAGATCTATGGAACGCTATCAGCGAGGGCATCAACAGCCTGTAGAGGGCGAGCGCCCCATCGGGGTGCTGCTGGTGTTTGCTTGCCTGACCGTGGCGATAGCGGCGGTGCTTTGGGGGCTTAACGCCGCGCGGCAGCAGCGTCCTTGGACCGCCTCCGATTTGGGCTCAGATTCGGCGGTGGCGTCTCAAAAAGATGAGATGCGAGATGCAGACGATTCGGATGTCGCTGTCACGGCGCAAACTTTTCTGCGGACGCTCGACAAGCGGTCTGGCACTGCGACGGATTCGCCTGAGGGCAACGCGATTGCGGTCCGGCTTGCATGGTCCGAGGACCGACCGATGACCGAAGCGGCGGCGGATATGCTGCGTGCCTATCGCGAGGTACCCACGGCGCAACTTGCTCTGAGCGGCTATCTCGACATCAAGGGAAACGTGTGGGGCGCCATCGTGCGCGACGGACGCGGCTGGGTCGATATGGTGACAATTGCCGCGGATGCTGGCGATGCTTCGTGTCGTCTGCGCGCCGTGCGCCTGAGCCCGCAAACAATAAGCTCAAAGGAGGGATCGTGAAATGCATGATGTCCTGCGTGAGGAATCTGCCCAGGCGACGGTCGAATACGCCATCGTCACAATGGCGCTGTTATCGATCGTGCTGGCGATCGCGGGGCTTTGGCGTGCCGGCACCGATGGGCGCTTGGCGGCGCTGGTTGAGCGGGCGGCATCCCATGGCGTTGCCTCGACGTCGGTTATCGACGCCGCTGCGGCCGCTAAGGACATCGCGTTGTATTGATGCCGCGCGCGAGGACCGGGCGCAGTCTACGGTCGAGGCCGCTTTTTTGCTGCCGACGTTTCTGACACTCATCCTTCTCGCGCTGCAACCGGTGTGCCTGCTCTATACGCGCGCGGTCATGGAGTCTGCCGCCGCCGAGACCGCGCGGCTCATGACCACGACGACGGCGGAGGACGACGATCTTAAGGAGTTCACCCGCCGCCGGCTTGCCGCAGTGCCCAACGTCTCGATCTTTCATGCCGGCGGGCCGTTGTCGTGGGATATCGAGCTTGGCCGGGCCGGTGCGGGTGGCGTCTCGTCCGTGTCCGTTTCCGGCGAGGTCAAGCCGTTGCCTGTGATCGGTGCGTTTGCGCAGGCTATGGGTGGTACCGCCGAGGGCGGCTACGTTGAGCTCAAAGTCGATGTCTCGTATCAATCGCGTCCCGAATGGCTGGAGGGAGATTATGATTCGTGGATTGCTGCATGGGATTAGGCGCTGCCTGTTGCGGGTGACGCAAGGGTTTGCGGCCCGCCGTCGACCAGGCGCTCTCCGCAAACGAGGCGGCTTTATGGGTCGAGCCGGTATCGACCTGTTTATCGAAGACGGTGCCTACACCACGCTTTCCTCTGCCGTGGTCATCCTAGTGGTGCTCACGTTGTTGTTTTCGTCGACCGCGGCGATATGGAGCATGTCGCGCGCGGGGGATACCCAGGTGGCGGCCGATAGCGGCGCGCTGGCGGGTGCCAACGTAGTGTCGTCCTATCACACGGCTGCCACGGTGGTTGATGCGAGCATTTTGAGTCTGGGGCTGGCGGGGTTTGCCACGATCGGGACGGGTCTGGTCGCCATCCTCATTCCGGGTGCCGAGCCGGTTGCCGGCAATATGGTCGACACCGGGATTGAGATCATTAAAACGCGCAACAAGTTTGCCAAAAGCGCATCGGAAGGCTTACGGAAAATCGAGACGGCTCTGCCGTATCTGATCGCCGCGCGTGCCACGCAGGCGGTGTCGGCGCAGGATACCGATAGTGTGACCTATACCGGTACGGCGCTTGCCGTGCCTAGGACATCCGAGTCGGACTTCGCTGCGCTCAAAGGGTCCGAGATCTCGACCGATACCATGAAAGACACATCAGATGATTTAGAGCGTGCGGCCGAGGAGCTGCGGAAGGCTTCTGAGGACACGGCGAAGGCTAAAGAGCGTGCTTGGCTGGCGGATTGTGGTGGGTCTGACAAGGGCTCGGTCGGCAGCTGTTCTTGCATGTGGGAGCGTATGAAAAGCCTAACGGATCTCTCCGGTGTTCAAAATCCGCATTACTCATCGAGCGTTACGTGGGAGCCCCAAGTTGCCCTTGATCGCGCGAAGGACTACTACCATTGGCGTCTGACAAATGAGAAGCCCCACGGCTCGAGTGTCGAGATGAAGGCAGAGTCTGCGGCGCGCAAGGCGTTTTATACCTATGCGAGCGCGGAGGTCGATCGGGCACATATAACCGAGAACGGAGACAGGGTTTCCTCCTATATTCCGCTGCTGCCGCGCAACTCTGATGAGGTTCGGGCGACGGAACTCTATACCGATGCGGTGTGGCCGACGAGCGTGAACGATGACAAGGCGTATCTGCATTACGGGACGACCTGCCCTAACTATAAGAAAGGGACGCCGAGCGGATTTGCTTCGGTTGCCGATTACGATGGACAGGATAAATGCAGCAAATGCCATTTTGGCGTTTTGTCGCTTGGTGCTGTTGCGGCGCCTTCAACCTCTATCGAAAACGGCTTCGAGTATCACTTTGACAAGTTTAAAGACGCCCTGGAGGACTACGTCGACTGTCGCAACAAGGAGCTCGAGCTCGAGCGTCAGACCGAGGACGAAGCCGACCGTGCGGGCAATGCGTTTGACCAGGCCATTAAAGCGCTTTCGGGCGAGCGTCCGCGTATCGCTCCGCCCGGTCGCAACGGCGTGGTTGCCTTTGCGGTTTCGGGTGCCATCTCGAGCCCCGATGAGCTCAACTCTTCGTTTAACACGGCAGTCAGGCTTGGCGATCGCGGTGCCATCTCTGCCGCGGTGCTGGCGCCCGATGAGGCGACGGCGCAAAACAACGTGCTTTCGCGATTTTTCTCGACATTGAAGGAACGCTCGGGCGGCGTTGCCGGCGTGCTCGACGGCGTCATGGATGTTTGGGGACGGCTGCTTGTGGGATACGGTGATATCCAAGGTTCGGCCGACGAACTTATGGGCGAGATGATTAAAGGCCTAGGAGGGGGCAGCGGCGCGTTGGGCTCCATCGCATCGTGGCTCGGCGATACCGTTTCGGCGTCCGTGGCGGCGTTGGGTCTGGAACCGTGCGACTTGCGCCTGCGAAAGCCGGTGCTGACCGATTCCGCCAACGTCATTAAGAGTCCGGGGTCTGACATTGCTGGTTTCTCTCAAGCGCAAGACAAGCTGCGAAGTATTCCGTTGGGCGTGACCGATCCCAAGGCGCTTTGCGAGGCGTTGGAATATCAAGTCGAACGCACCATCAGCGGTACGGTGTTCACGCTTGCGGAGATTCCTCTGCCCGGCGGCGGCTCCATCCCGCTCACCGTCGATGTCGCCACGCTGGTTGGCGCTCTGGGCGGTGGGTCGTAATGAGTATCCGCATGCGTCTGCGCGAGGAGCGCGCCCAAGCGACGGTGGAGATGGCAGTGGTTACGCCCGTTTTGCTGGTGCTGGCACTCATCGTGTACAACGTCATGATCTTTGCCAGCGCTGTCGCGCGCTTCGACCGCGTGGTGCCCGACATCGTGTTGGCGCACGCCGTGGCGTCGGAGGGGGAGGGCGACGAAAGCTCTGTCGATGCCTCGGCGACGGTCCAGACTCAAATTCTGAATGCCATGGAAGGCTATGACTTGCAGATCGAAGTGTCGAGCGAGCAAGGCGCGGAGGCATCGGATGGTGGTCTGCTCTCCCTATCCGGTACGTTTAGGACCTACACCTGCACCATGCACTATGAGCCGTGGCCGACTTCTCTCAGCATCGCTGGCGTTCCGCTGGGGGCGCCGACAACGTTGTCGCACGAGCGCGCGGTGACGGTCGATCCATGGCGTCCGGGGGTGGTCATGTGACCGCGGTCTCGTCCTACATCGCCTACGCGCGGGCACTCAACAGGCTGGGTTGGACGCCGGCCGAGTTTGCGGTGGCGGAGTCGTTTGCCGTGCGCCTGCGCGGCATGCTGGGACGGTGTCCGGTTGCCGCCAACGGCCTGCCGCTTGTCATGGCGTTTCCACGCTGCTCTTCGGTCCATACGTGTTTTATGGCCTATCCCATCGACATCGCCTTCATCGATCGCGACGGCAATATCCTCGCGCGCTACGAAAGCGTTCGTCCTTGGCGCACGTGCTCCTGCCCCGGCGCCTGGGCCGCACTAGAGCGCTCTTCAATCATTGTTTCGACCCCTGCTCTCCAACGCGTGCCGGCTTAAGAATTGGCGACAGCGGACTTTCGTCATACGAAATTGGGTAAGTTTGGCAGGAGATTGAACGGGCTCGGCAAAGGGGTCGATGATGGGCAAGACGTATACGGCCGCTAATGGTCAGGTTGTAACGGATGAAACGATTGACGCGTGGTGCGAGTCGTACGAGCGCGGAGAGTTTCCGGATGGCGAACACACCGTTGGTGGGATCGTGCATGGACGGCCCCCACTCTCAGGCGAGGGGACGGCAACGCTGTCGGTCAAGATTCCTCTGGGAATGAAGGAGGCCATTCGTCGACGGGCGGCTGCCGAGGGGATGACGCCAAGTGAGTTTGCCCGTGCGGCTCTGAGCGAAAAACTTCTTGCTGCCGGCTGATGCCTCTGACGTGCCGATTTATAGAACCGAGGCTGTGCTCAAAAACTTTTTTAAAATTCTCGGTTGACCGGAACGCGTCCTTGGTTATACTAATCAAGCCTTGAAACAAGGCGCACCTCAAATGGCTGGGCAGCTCAGTTGGTAGAGCAGAGGACTGAAAATCCTCGTGTCAGGGGTTCGATTCCCTTCCCCGCCACCTTGAATTGACTAGGACCTCTGCAAAGGGGTCCTTTTCTTTTATGTAGCCCTCGCACGGAATCGAACCCCGTGAGGGCGCGGAGCTGAGTAAACGCGTAAGCGTTTGCCAGCGCAGCTCGCAAGGCGCGTAAGCGCCGCAGCGGTCCGTCCGCGCAGCGCGCGGACGCGATTCCCTTCCCCGCCACCTTGAATTGACTAGGACCTCTGCAAAGGGGTCCTTTTCTTTTATGTAGGGTTCTGCGGAAACTGCGTCCCAGAATAAGGGCTCAGAACGGGACACACTTTCCGGTGCCTGCCTCCGGCGCGCGTACACACCTCGTCGCACCATTCCGAGCCCGCCCGCCCCAGACATTCCTCCCACTTTCGCGTCACTTTACAGACCGTTCGGTCGCCTGTCCGCACACGCGGGTATACTCAAAACGATACTTATCCTATGCAATACGATGCGGGTTCGACCTGCATGATCCGAAGGGGGCAGTGATGGAGAGGATACTCGGCGTTAATCTCTCTGGCTGGTTTATTCCCGAGCCTTGGGTGACCCCGTCGCTGTACGCGGCGACCGGTGCATCCAACGCGGCCGAGCTACAGGAGGCCATGGGTACCGCCGCCTATAACGAGCGCATGCGCCGCCATTACGAGACGTTTGTGAGCGAGGACGATTTTCGCCGCATGGCGCAGATTGGCCTCAATGCCGTGCGTCTGCCGGTGCCCTGGTATGCCTTTGGCTCACAGGGGTCCGATGCGTCCTACATCTCGGTTGTCGACTACATTGACCGTGCAATTGAGTGGGCTGCCAAGTACGACATCCGCGTGCTGCTCGATCTGGCAACCGTGCCCGGTGGCCAGGGCGATTCCAACGATTCGCCCACCACGCCGGAGGCTGTCGCCGAGTGGCATTCGTCCACCAACGGCCGTCATGTCGCACTCGACGTGCTCGAGCGCTTGGCCGATCGCTATGGCGAGGCCGAGAGCCTGCTGGGCATTGAGCTGCTGGACACGCCGCAGATGAGCGTTCGCAAGAGCCTCTTCACCATGACGGATGGCATTCCGGCCCACTACCTGCGCAATTTCTATCGCGATGCCTACGAGCTCGTTCGTTCGTATATGCCCGAGGATAAGATCGTCGTCTTCTCGTCGTCGGGGCATCCCAGCGAGTGGAAGCATTTTATGCGCGGCGCCAAGTACAAGAACGTCTACATGGACCTTCACCTGTACCATTACCGCGACGAGCATGCGCTCGACATTACGAGCCCCCGCGGGCTGACGACGGCGATTTCGCGTAACAAGCGCGAGCTTAAAGAAGCGATTTCGACTGGGTTCCCCGTGCTGGTGGGCGAATGGTCGGGTGCGGCGATCTTTGCCAACTCGTCGGTTACGCCCGAGGGCCGCAATGCCTACGAGCGCGTGTTTATCGCCAACCAGCTGGCTTCGTTTGCGCCGGCTGCCGGTTGGTTCTTCCAAACGTGGAAGACCGAGAAGCGCATTGCAGCATGGGACGCCCGCGCGGCGCTTGGTACGCTCGAGCGCGGCATGATTGAATAGGTTGATATGACGCAAAACAGCGCCCATACGGGCAAACTCTATGTGGTCGGCACGCCCATCGGCAACCTAGGCGACCTGTCCCCGCGCGTTGGCGAGGCTTTTGCCGCCGCCGATGCCATTTGCTGCGAAGACACGCGTGTGACGTCAAAGCTGCTGATGCACCTGGGCATTTCCAAGCCGCTTGTCCGTTGCGACGAGAATGTGATCGCTAACCGCGCTGCCGGCCTGGTCGACCGTCTGCTGGCGGGGGAGACCCTCGCCTTTGCCTCGGACGCCGGCATGCCGAGCGTGTCCGATCCCGGCCAGGCGCTGGTCGAGGCGGCGCGTGAGGCCGATGTGCCCGTCGAAGTTATTCCCGGGCCCTCTGCTTGCGTCACGGCGCTTGTTTCGTCCGGCATTCCCTGCGAGCATTTTTTCTTCGAGGGCTTTTTGGGCCGAAAGCACGGCGACCGTGTGCGCCGTTTGCAGCGCCTTGCCGTGGTGCCTGGCGCACTCATCTTCTACGAGTCTCCACATCGTATCGTGGCGACGCTCGAGGCCGTGGCGGAGGTCTTTCCCCAGCGTGAGGTCGCCGTCTGCCGCGAACTCACCAAGCTGCACGAGGAGGTCTTGCGCGGGCCCGCTGACCAGCTTGCCGAGGAGCTGCGTGCTCGCGGCGAGGTAAAGGGCGAGATTGCGCTGGTCATCGCGCCGCCGAGCGAGGACGAGGAGGCCGGCATCGCGCCGGTTGGCGCTGCGGTAGCGGATCCCGACGATGCCCTGCGCGAGGATATCCGCACCGCGCTCGAGGAGGGGGAGCCCGCCTCTGCGGTGGCCAAGCGCCTGTCTCAGAAGTATTCGCGCCGCAAGCGCGATGTCTATGCCATGGTGCTCGATATGCAATAGATGGAGGATATCCAGCCCTTGCGCTAGAATCATCCCCTGTATGCAACGTTTTTCTGGAGGACAAACCCCATGGATCAAAGCAAGCCTTCGTTCTTTATCACGACGCCCATCTACTACGTCAACGCCGATCCGCACCTGGGCACGGCTTATTCCACCATCATCGCCGACGTTCAGGCTCGCTATCGCCGCTCCGCCGGCTATAACGTCAAGTTCCTGACCGGCATGGACGAGCACGGCGAGAAGGTCGCCGAGGCCGCTGCCAAGCACAACATGACGCCGCAGGAGTGGACCGACAGCCAGGCTCCGCACTTCAAGGAGCTTTGGAGCAAGCTCGAGATCTCCAACGACGACTTCATTCGCACCACCGAGCCGCGCCAGCATCACGCCGTGCAGTATCTGTGGGAGCGCATGAAGGAGTCCGGCTACCTGTATAAGGGCAGCTATGACGGCTGGTACTGCGTGCCCGACGAGACCTACTTTACCGATACGCAGGTCCAGAAGGGTGACGAAGAGTACGGTAGCGTCGGCCAGCACCTGTGCCCCGACTGCCACCGTCCGCTTGAGCGCGTGCAGGAGGAGTCCTACTTCTTTAAGCTTTCCGCCTTCCAGGACAAGCTGCTCAAGCTTTACGACGAGCACCCCGACTTTGTCGAGCCTGCGTTCCGCATGAACGAGGTGCGCAGCTTTGTCGAGGGCGGCCTTAACGACCTTTCCGTGAGCCGCACGAGCTTTGACTGGGGCATTCAGGTCCCGTTTGACGAGGGCCACGTGACCTACGTGTGGTTCGATGCGCTGCTCAACTATATGACGGCCGTCGGCTACGGCGTCGACACCGACGAGGCGCGTGCCGAGCTGGCCTATCGTTGGCCCGCGCAGTTCCACATCGTGGGTAAGGACATCATCCGCTTCCACTGCGTCATTTGGCCCGCCATGCTCATGGCCATCGGTGAGGCCCTGCCCGAGCACGTCTTTGCCCACGGCTTCCTGACCGTGCGCAATGCCGAGACCGGCAAGGCCGAGAAGATGTCCAAGAGCCGCGGCAACGCCATCGCTCCGCAGGACGTTATCGACATGCTGGGCGTCGAGGGCTATCGCTATTACTTCATGACCGACGTCGTCCCCGGCACCGACGGTGCCATCAGCTTCGATCGCATGGAGCAGGTCTACAACGCCGACCTGGCCAACAGCTGGGGCAACCTTATCTCGCGTTCGCTCAACATGAGCGGCAAGTACTTTGACGGTTGCGCGCCCGCCAAGCCCGCGTCGTTCGATGCGTTCGAAAACCCGCTGGCAAAGATCGCCGATGGCCTGGTCGAGCGCTACATGGCCAAGATGGACGTGCTCGATTACGGTGGAGCTAAGGACGAGGTCATGGAGCTCATCCATGCCGCCAACCACTACATCGAGGACTCCGAGCCCTGGGCGCTTGCCAAGGACGAGACCAAGGCTGACGAGCTGGCATTTGTGATCTACAACCTGCTCGAGGCTATCCGCATTGCCGCTCACCTGCTGATGCCGCTCATGCCCCAGACTTCTGCCGAGGCCCTGCGCCGCCTGTCGTGCGAGGACGAGGCCGCGAGCGACGACCTCAAGGGCATTTGCGCTTGGGGCTTGCTTGCCGGTGGTCAGCCCGTCGAGAAGGGCGAGCCGCTGTTCCCGCGTCTGGGCTAAGCCGCCGCGCGCCATATCGGCAATTTGCTGTTTAGATGTAAGGGCATGGCCGCAACGGTCCATGCCCTTTTGTTTCAAGACGCCGCCACCATGCTAAGGAGGCAACTATGACAACTTCGCCTTTGGCAAACCCCACGGCAACAAGGGAGCTGCTGGAGGAGTTTGGCCTTGCGACCAAGCATCGCCTGGGCCAGAACTTCCTGATCGACAACCATGTAATTGAGCGCATTTGCGAGCTTTCCGAGCTTGCGGGCGATGAGCGCGTGCTCGAGGTCGGTCCGGGCGTTGGTACGCTCACGCTTGCGCTGCTGCAGGAGGCGGCGTGCGTCACGTCGATCGAGGCCGACCCCGAGCTCGAGCCGGTGCTCGATGCCCATGCCGCTGACTACGCCAACTTCCGCTTTATCATGGGCGACGCGCTCAGGGTGACGCCGGAGCAGATTGAGCAGGTTGCGGGCGGTGAGCCGACGGTATTTGTCGCGAACCTGCCCTATAACGTGGCGGCGACGATCATCCTGCAGTTCTTCCAGACGATGCCCGCGCTCAAGCGCGCCGTCGTCATGGTTCAAAAGGAGGTTGCCGATCGCATTGCCGCAGTGCCGGGCAATAAGACCTATGGCGGCTATACGGCAAAGCTCGGCCTGTATGCGCAGGTGACGGGTCGCTTTGAGGTGCCGCCGCGTTGCTTTATGCCGGCACCGCACGTGGACTCGGCCGTCGTGCGTATCGACCGTGTTGACGGCGTGGTGCCCGAAGGACTCGATCGCGAGTTTGTGGCCCGCGTGATTGACGCCGCATTTGCTCAGCGTCGCAAGACCATCCGCAATTCCATGAGCGCCAACGGCTTTGCCAAGGACGTGCTCGATGCCGCCTTTGAGGCTTGCGGTATCTCACCCACCACGCGCGCCGAGACGCTCGATGTTGCTGACTTTGTCCGCCTGGCCCAGGAGCTAATCCATGACGATTAATGCCGAACGCGTGACGTTTACCAAGAAAAAGAAGACGGTTGCCTGCCCCGTGCCCTTGGCACCGCTTGCCGACACGCATGCGCATCTGCTTTCGTTTTGGGGCAAAGAAGTGCCCGAAACGCTCGTGCGCGCCAAAGCCGCGGGCGTCGATCTGTTGGTGACGATGCTCGACCCCATCGCCGACAAGCGCAGCGTGACGGACTATAGCGACTGGCTCGTGCGCGAAATTCTGCCGATGCGGGATATTCCGCAGATCAAGTATCTCGCTGGCGTTCACCCCTATGGCGCGCCGGATTATACCGACGACATTCACGCACAGGTTGTTGCTGCGCTTGATGACCCTTTGTGCGTCGGCATCGGCGAGATCGGTCTGGACTATCACATGGATTACGACGACGACATCGCGCCGGCGCCCCACAGTGTGCAGATTGATTGCATGGTACGTCAGCTCGAAGTTGCTGTGCGCCGCAATGTGCCGGTGGAGCTGCACCTGCGGCACGAGGACTCGGATGGGGAGCGCACTTCGCACGTTGATGCGTACAACGTGCTGCGCGAGGTAGGCGTGCCTCAGGCCGGTTGCGTGCTGCACTGCTTTGGCGAGGATCGAACTACGATGGAGCGCTTTGTGGGTTTGGGCTGCTATATCGCCTATGGCGGCGCGGCCACCTTTAAGCGCAACGACGAGGTGCGCGAGGCATTTGCGGCGACCCCGCTCGATCGCATTTTGTTCGAGACGGATTGCCCGTATATGGCACCGGAGCCCATTCGCGGTCTTGAGTGCGAGCCGGCAATGATTTCTATCACGGCAAACACGCTGGTCAACGACCGTGTCGATCGTACCGGCGAGGATGCTGAGGCAATCGCGCGAGCAGCTTGGGAAAATGCCTGCAAACTTTTTCAAAAATAGTTCTTGCGTTCGCGGTAGCGCTCCGTTATTCTAATTCCTGCACGCGGGCGTGGCGGAATTGGCAGACGCGTACGGTTCAGGTCCGTATGGGGGCAACCCCATGAAGGTTCAAGTCCTTTCGCCCGCACCATTAAATGAAAGAGCTCCCAGTAATGGGGGCTTTTTTGTTATGGGCCCATCGCGGGGACTTGAACCTGCGAAGGAGCGAGCGCCAAGAAAACGCGGAGCGTTTTTAGCGAGCTGGCGAGGACGCCGGCAGGCGGCCGAAGCCGGCGCGGATCCGCGAAGCAGATACGCGGACGTCCTTTCGCCCGAACCATTAAATGAAAGAGCTCCCAGCAATGGGAGCTTTTTTGTTATGGGCCTCCTGTTGATGTCACGTGGCTGCTTCGTGCGGGTATCCTAGTGCCAACGTGAGCCTATCAGAGGAGAGACCATGCTGTTGTCCGGAATCATTGCCGCCCTTACGAGTCTTCTGCTTCCCATCATCATTTTGTTGCTGCTGCTCCCCAACGCCTGCTATGTCGTTGAACAACAGCATGCCGTGATCATCGAGCGTCTGGGCAAGTTTAACCGCATCGTCAACGCGGGCTTCCACATGAAGGTGCCCGTGATCGACCGTAAGGCCGCCACGGTGAGTCTACGCACCATGAAAAACGGTTTTGGCATCGACGTTAAGACCCAGGACAACGTGACCATCGGCCTTGAAGTCTCTGCTCAGTACCACGTGAGCTATGACATGGGCGCTGGCCCGGCAGATTCGGGCATCTACAAGAGCTACTACATGCTGCAGGAGCCCGTCGACCAGATGCGCGATTTCATCACCGATGCCCTGCGCTCTTCCATCCCTGTCTACACGCTCGATGAGGTCTTTGCCAAGAAGGATGACATCGCCAAGGACGTCAATGCCACCGTGTCCGGGCAGATGGCTGCCTACGGCTTCACCCTCGTGTCGACACTCATCACCAAGATCGCGCTGCCGACCGAGGTCGAGAACTCCATGAACGACATCAACGCCGCCCAGCGCAAGCGCGCTGCTGCGCAGGAGCTCGCCGAGGCCGACCGCATCAAGCGCGTCACCGAGGCGACCGCTGAGGCCGAGGCGATGGAAAAGGCGGGCGAGGGCATCGCCAACCAGCGCAAGGCCATCGCGTTGGGCATCAAGGATTCGCTCGAGATTATCCAGGAGACGGGCGTCGGCAACGACGAGGCCAACCAGCTGTTCATGTTTACGCAGTGGTCCGAGATGATGACAGAGTTCGCTCGCACGGGTAAAACCTCGACGGTCGTGCTGCCGAGCGATTTCTCGCAGTCGGCCTCGATGTTCGAGCAGATGCTGACCGCTGGCGAAGTTCAAAACGATTCGAAGGAGTAGACGCGCGTGAAATACACCGTCGTTTGCGTCGGTAAGCTCAAGGAGCGCTTTTGGAAGGACGCGTGCGCTGAGTACACCAAGCGCCTAGGTGCCTATGCCAAGGTGGATATCCGCGAGGTGGCCGATATCGACCCGGCTAAGGCGGGCGGCGTGGATGCCGCACGCGACAAGGAGGGGGCGGCGATTCTTGCAGCCCTGCCGCCTCGAGCGCATGTGATCCTGCTTGCCATTGAGGGCAAAGAGCGCTCGAGCGAGGAGCTTTCGGCCCGTCTCGATGACCTCATGCTGCGAGGCAACAGCGACATCGCCTTTGTAATCGGCGGATCGGACGGTGTGAACGATGCCGTGCGCGCCCGCGCCGACGAGATGCTCAGCTTTGGACGCATTACCTTGCCGCATAACCTGGCGCGCGTGGTGCTGCTGGAGCAGGTTTACCGCGCCTGCAAGATCAGCCGTGGCGAGCCGTATCACAAATAGGTCGGCAATACGAAACAATGCCGTGGGACAATAGCCTTCGTTTTGAAGAGCGTGTCTGAGAGGACTATGAGATATGAAGATCGGATTTGTCGGTTTTGGCAATATGGCGAGCGCTATGGCCGATGGCTGGATCGCCGCCGGTGTGGCTGCGAGCGATATGTGCGCCTGCGCGGGCCACTACGACGCCTTGGTTGAGCGTTGTGAGACGCGTGGGATGGTTGCCTGTCGTGATGCGGCGGAGGTTGTCGCTGCATCCGATATCGTGGTTGCTGCGGTCAAGCCATACATGATCGAGAAGGTCTTCGCTCCGCTCAAGGACGCTCTAGCCGACAAGGTTGTCCTTTCGGTCGCCTGGACTTGGGATAGCGTCAAGTGGGAGCAGGTCCTGCCGGGTGTCGCGCATATCTCGACGGTGCCCAACACGCCGGTTTCGGTGGGCGAGGGCGTCATCGCCTGCGAGAAGTCCTCTACGCTCAACGGCGAGCAGCGTGCCGTGGTGCTCGACCTGCTCGGTAAGCTTGGCACTGTCGTCGAGCTCGACACGAGCCTGCTGTTTGTGGGTGGCACCGTGGGTGGTTGCGCCCCGGCATTTGTCGCCATGGCGATTGAGGCCTTGGGCGACGCGGCCGTCAAGCACGGTATCCCGCGCGCCGATGCCTATCGCATTGTGAGCCAGATGGTGCTGGGCACGGCAAAGCTGCAGCTTGCGACTGGTCAGCATCCTGCGGCGATGAAGGATGCCGTATGCTCACCCGGCGGCGCCACCATCAAGGGCGTCGTCGCGCTCGAGGATGCTGGCATGCGCAGCGCCCTGGTCAAGGCCATCGACGCCACCCTCCAGTAAAACCTGCCATTTAGGGACAGGTTTATTTTGGCAGGTTTTCCTGCGGTTTTATCTCTATAGCAAAAAGCGCCTCGCAACTGGCTCAATTCCAGTTGCGAGGCGCTTGCGTTTGCCCAGATAAAACCGACCAAAATAAACCAGTCCCTTTTTGGCAGGTTAGTCCCAGAAGCTGTCTTGATCGTCCTCGTCCTTGGGGCCGCGGTCGACATACATCTTATGGGTGCGCTTCTCCATTACAAAGGCAAGAATCGCAAACAGTAGGATGCCGCCGGCGAAAAGGATGGCAAAACCGGTGCGGGTGCCAAACAAAAAGGAAAAAACTGCGTCCATTGGGTGCCTTCTTGCGTAGTTGGGTTGGGTCGTAAACGCTCATAAGTATATACTTGCCCATACATGTACAAGGTTGCAACCTAAATGGAATGTATATCGCCGGAGGATCTAATGCTTGATATCAAGTTTGTTCGCGAGAACCCCGATGCCATCGATACCGCCATGGCCAACCGCCAGACGTCTTGGGATCGAGAGAAGTTCTTCGAGCTCGACGACGAGCGCCGTGCCGTCATCACCGAGGTCGAGGAGCTCCAGGCCACGCGTAATGCCGAGTCCAAGAAGATCGGCGCCCTGATGAAGGAGGGCAAGAAGGACGAGGCCGAGGCCGCCAAGGAGGCCGTGCGCGCCGTCAACGAGAAGATTGACGGTCTGGCCGAGCGCCGCACCGCTCTCGAGCAGGAGCAGTACGACTTTATGGCTCACCTTCCCAACATCCCTTGCGAGGCCACGCCGTACGGCAAGGACGAGGACGAGAACATCGAGCGCCGTCGTTGGGGCACCCCGCGCGAGTTCGACTTCGACTTTAAGCCGCACTGGGACCTGGGCACCGACCTCGACATCCTCGATTTCGAGCGCGGCAACAAGCTCTCCGGTAGCCGCTTTACCGTTCTCGGTGGCGCCGGCGCCCGTCTTGAGCGTGCCCTCATCAACTTCTTCCTTGACACGCACACCAGCCGTGGCTTTAAGGAGTGGTGGCCGCCCATCGTCGTCAAGCGTCAGACCATGTTTGGCACGGGTCAGCTGCCCAAGTTCGAGGACGACGCCTATCACGTCTCGGGCGACAACTTCCTGATCCCCACCGCCGAGGTCGTGCTTACCAACCTGCACGCCGGCGAGGTTCTCGATGCTGATACCCTGCCGCGCCGCTACACCGCCTTTACCCCCTGCTTCCGCGAGGAGGCCGGCTCCGCTGGTCGCGACACTCGCGGCATCATTCGCCAGCACGAGTTCGACAAGGTCGAGATGGTCAAGTTTGCCAAGCCGGAGGAATCCGACGAGGAGCTCGAGAGCATGACCGCCGAGGCCGAGTACCTGCTGCAGCAGCTGGGCCTGCCGTATCGCGTGATTAGCCTGTGCACCGGCGACCTGGGCTTCTCTGCCCGTCAGACCTACGACATCGAGGTCTGGCTGCCGAGCTATAACGCCTACAAGGAGATCAGCTCCTGCTCTAACTGCGGCGATTTCCAGGCCCGTCGCGCCAACATCAAATATCGCGACCCCGAGAACTTCAAGGGCTCGCGCTACCTGCACACCCTCAACGGTTCCGGCCTGCCGGCTGGCCGCACCATGGCCGCCATTCTGGAGAACTACCAGAACGCCGACGGCACCATCACGGTCCCCGAGGTTCTTCGTCCTTACATGGGCGGCCTCGAGAAGATCGAGCCGGTCGCGTAGGTTGCCTGCATAAGCGATTTGCAAGGGCGCTCCTTTCTGGGGCGCCCTTTTTGTGTGCGGAGCTATACCATATCGTGCGGACAGCTCAATAGAAAACACACGAACAAACGTTCTGTATACAGCCATCTACCTGCTATGCTTATGTTAAATAGAAGCGAGAGGAAGGGGATGCGATGGAGCTGTTTGATGAGCGGGTAGTTTTGTTTGAGAGCGATGAAGGTGGGGAGCACTTACTAGTTACGTGTGAGCCATCGGGTATGGGTGGTTTGGTGGTGCGGCAGACGAGCGAGGGCCCGTTGACCCAATGGTGTTTTGAGGAGTCGTCGCATGTAGTCGAGACTTTTGTGACGCACGAGGGGCTTGTGGCGCTTGAGCGGTTCTATGGAGTTGGGACTTCTAACCAGGTCGCGCGCATGCTGAGTATCTCGTTTGCCGATTATGACTGTGCCCAGCGGGTGCGCTCGCTTTTGAGGGAGCTCGGTGCTGGGTTCGATGTGGTTGAAAAACCGATTGATCGCATGGGGGACGCTGACGCATACGGAGCTGCGTAAGGAACATATTCTCAAAAAAGTTTGAGATTGTGCTTGACTCCAACTAACTAAAGTGGTTTTATATATCTTGCGCTGCGGCGTTACCTCAGCTGGATAGAGGGTCTGACTACGAATCAGAACGTCATAGGTTCGAATCCTATACGCCGCACCAATCGAACTTGAAGCCTCCGGCAACGGGGGCTTTTCTTTTATGGCAACACCGCATGGATTCGACCCTCGGTCGAGGCGCGAGCGTGAAGCGGATGCGGAGCGTCCGTAGCGAGCGGGCGAGCGCGCCGGCAGGCGGGCGAAGCCGGCGCGGATCCGCGCAGCGGATGCGCGGAATCCTATACGCCGCACCAATCGAACTTGAAGCCTCCGGCAACGGGGACTTTTCTTTTTTGGAAACCATGCATGGATTCGAACCTCGGTCGGGGTGTGAACAGCCTAATCACCACTCCGTAAAATTTTTTCAAATTGTCGCTTGACCCATCGGGGGCTCGCGTGCATAATAATCCGTGCGTTGCGGCGTTACCTCAGCTGGATAGAGGGTCTGACTACGAATCAGAACGTCATAGGTTCGAATCCTATACGCCGCACCAATTGACTTTAAAGCTCCCGGCAACGGGGGCTTTTCTTATATGGGAGCATTGCGGAGATTCGAACCTCGGTCGAAGCCGGAGTGGATGCGCGGAATCCTATACGTCGCACCAATAGACTTTAAAGCTCCCAACAACGACTGCTCTTCTATATCGCGAGGCGTCGAAGATCGCACCAAGCCCTCCAAATGAGTAAAAACTAAATTCAATAACTTTTTTTGAAAAAATGCTTGACCATTATTCAGTCTATGTGCATAATAATCAACAAGTCGCGGCGTTACCTCAGCTGGATAGAGGGTCTGACTACGAATCAGAACGTCATAGGTTCGAATCCTATACGCCGCACCATTTGAGCTTGAAGCCTCCGGCGACGGGGGCTTTTCTTTTATGGAAACACCGCATGGATTCGAACCTCGGTCGAGGCGCGAGCGTGAAGCGGACGCGGGGCGTCCGTAGCGAGCGGGCGAGCGCGCCGGCAGGCGGGCGAAGCCGGTGCGGATCCGCGCAGCGGATGCGCGGAATCCTATACGCCGCACCATTTGAGCTTGAAGCCTCCGGCGACGGGGGCTTTTCTTTTATGGAAACACCGCATGGATTCGAACCTCGGTCGAGGCGCGAGCGTGAAGCGGACTATTTCTTATCGACTCGTGTAAGATTCCGAGTAGGTGTCGCGGCCCATCCGCGACCACTCCTTCTTTCAACGACTGATCAGGGTGATATTTCGTGGCAGAGCGTCCGACATACAAGCTCAGGTTTCTCGACCCCAAAAAGCGTTTTCCATCGATGCCAGAGCAGCCTGCGGGGCGCTCATATGGTGTTGTCTGGAAAGTCTTTGGCGAGGACCCCAAAGAGTCGTGCTATGTCGTCGAATTCGTCGGCAAAACTCACATATCGCTCTTGGGCTACGTGAGCGTGTCGGGCAAGGTTTATAAGGTTGACCGCCCTGTTCGGGAAGTACCGTTGCCCGAGGACCCTGACATGGAGCTGGTCCTTCACGAGTCCGATTCCAGTATTGGCGAGATTATGGTGAGGGAAGCTAACGGTGCAATGCGCGCGTGTGCGCGAACTGCCGGCTCTCCCGAAGGCCCCATGCGCGAGCAGTCCGACCACGAGACATGGAATTCGACCCGCGCCCTTCCTTACGGCGAGTTCATGGCCTCGATGTTCTTGCGCTACGTGATATTTGCCAACTCCGAAAGCGCTCTTGCGAACACGACGGGCGTCGACGGTCTCGATGTAGACATGCAAAACGTTGTCGACAAGATCAAACTCGTAAAGTTGCCCGAGCCGGTCGAGGTGTTTTTGGGCTTTGACACGGCACCGCTCCCCGATGCTATCGAGACGCTGCTTTACCGTGCTGACCATGCCGAGAATCCGAGCGGTATCGAGCGCTATGCCGCCGCTCTTATGAGCGAGATCGACTTGCCCCGCCTGCGCACCATTGCTGCCAAGTCCGAAATGAGCCTAGCGCGCATCGACCGCTCAAAGCTGTTCTATCTCAATTTTGATCGTAGCCTGCTGGACCAGGACGAGATTGACATGCTGCTTGCCATCGAGTGCCGTCTCAACCGCCTCTCCGGCATCCTTGAGCGCATCGGGGCTGGATTGGTCCCCGCGGCATCCTCGCCGAGCCTTGAGGGCTGCGCGCTCTTTGATGCGTGGCATATCGCCAAGACAACCAACGATGTTCCCCGACTGCTCGATACGACCTCGAGCGACAACCCGTGGGGCAAACCCGGAACGGTAGCTTGCCAGCCGGGCGGTGAGTGGGATGTGCGTACCCGCTTCGCGCGTATCGTCGAGGCGCTTAACGTGGTCACACGGCTCGACTATACCTATCGGGCAAACGTTGCCGAGGGGATTATGCTCGTTCGGTTTGGGCACTCTGTCGTGGATGCCATGCCACAGCGTGAATACGACGCTCAGGAGGATGTCTGGCGCGAGTTGGACGAGAACGCGCGTGTGATTTGGGCCGCGGAGCACGACGCGCGCGTGGCGCTTACGCTGGCAGCGGCTTGCTTTGCCGCAGGTGCCTGCATTGCGCGCTGCTATGTTCAGATTGCGGCTCCCGACGGCGAGCAGGGCGAGCGCGTCATTGCAACATATTCCTTTGGGCGTGCGGCCTATCTGGCCAATTGCGTGCCTGTCGCCAAGGATCTTGAGAGCATGGATATGGACGATATGCCGTGCAAGCGCATGCTTGAGGCATATGAGTCGGATGCGCCGGATGCGATTGAGCCTGCGGAGGTTCACGTTCGCCCGCGTGACGACCACCGTTCGCTGCCGCCGGCGTTGCGCGACCTGCTGCTTGCCGATACGGCTGATGAGCTCGAGGTCATGGAGATGGACGATGACCCGTATGTGGCGCGCGTCGTTGAGTTGCGCGAGCAGGCAAAAGTTGACCGTGCAAGCGCGTTTGAGGGCTTCTCCCGTCTTGTTGAGGAGCTGGAGGCCAAGTGTGCCGTTGCCGAGCTTTTGGCAACGGGTCCGGTCCAGACGCAGTTTTGCGACAACCAGCTGGTACGCATGGTGCTGCCGGTAATGGAGGAAGACCGCTCCGTTCGTATTTTGCGTGCTCCCGATGCGCTGTACTTTGCCCAGCACGAGATCTGCAGTTATTACGCCGAGCAGGAGGATTTTGAACGGGCATTGCCCGAGGTGCGTCGTCTTTACGATCTGGCTCGCTCGTCCATGCAGTCGCACTTTGCGCTCATCAACGTGCTGGCGCGCCTGGAGCGCTTTGACGAGATTATCGAGGTGGCGCGCCACGGCCTGCGCATTGCCAGTGACCGTTCCGCAATCGGTTATCTGTTCTATCGTCTGGCGTTTGCCTATTGGAACTGCGACCAGCTCGAGCTCGCGTTGGCGTGCTACCGCCTCGTGCCGCGCGGCGAGGAGTCGGGTGGTAGCGCGCTGGAAGAAATGCAGGGCCTTATGAACGAGATGGGCGTCAATGAGCCGCCGACGTTCGAGGATGCGGTTGAGACCATCCGTAAGGCCGGGCTCGAGCTGCCTCCCGTGTCCGCCGTGACCAACCAGCTGGCGGATGCCGCCGTGCAGCTGGTCGATAACGGCTTCTTTTTCCTGGCGCGCGTCTGCATCTTCCAAATGTGGCGCACCATGGGCAACGATGAGCTCGGCTCCCTCAGTCGCTCGCTGGGGTAGGGGCGATATAGAGGGGCCGCACTGCGCTATTTGTATCGGCGCGGGCGGGAGGACCCGGCAGGATCGGTAAGGCATAAAGCCGCCGAGCCTGCTAAAACTGTTAAACTCTGCTAAAGTTGCTAAACTTTGTTAAAGTTGTTAAAACTAGCAGAGGAGGGCAGAATGACGAAAGCTGTTAACCCCTTTAAGCCAACGGCGGGCATGAATCCGCCTGAGCTTATCGGACGGGACACTGTTTTGGATGACTTTGCCGAGGCTCTTGAGAATGGTCCTGGTGCCCCCGATCGACTCATGCGCATCTCGGGCGTCCGAGGCACAGGTAAAACGGTGCTCCTTAATGCATTGGGTGACCTTGCACGCAAAAAAGGATTCGAGGTCGTTGACGTTGCCTCCAATGCTGGTTTTTGCAATAGAATCCTCGAGGCTCTGCAGCGAAACGTTCGTCTTGAATCAATCTCGATTTCCCCATCGATTTTAGGGGTCAGCCTTGGCTCCATGGAGATGTCGAAGTCGGCCTCTCATCTGGGCGAGGCGATGTACGATGCTGCGAAGCGCGGTGGTCTGCTCATTACGCTCGACGAGATCCAGGATGCCTCAACTGAGGAAATGCGCGAGCTAGGCAATGAGATGCAGCTCTTGATTCGCCAAGGAGCGAATGTCGCTTTCGCTTTCGCCGGGCTGCCGACATCGGTAGATGGCGTGGTGGTGGATGATACGTTGACGTTCCTTCAGCGAGCCAAACATGTTGAACTTACTCGGCTTTCCGATTTTGAAGTTGGCGGATCGTTTGAGGATACGATGAGACGAGCGGGCAAGGAGCTCGACAAAGGTGCCGCTGAGCTATTAACAAAAGCTTCGGCAGGCTATCCCTTTATGGTCCAGCTGGTCGGATATTACGCTTGGCAGGTTGCTGCGCGCAGTGGGGCGGAGAGTGTGAGCGAAGAGGCGGCTCGTAAGGGTATCCAGGCGGCTCTTGATAGCTTTAATGCTATGGTGATTGCCCCAGCGCTGCGCAGGGTGTCGGAACGGCAGTTTCAGTATCTCGCGGCGATGGCTCAATGCGAGGGCGTCGATATCGCCAACGGCGATATCGCCAAGAAGATGGGTTTGTCGGCGAACAAAGTTGGGTCATATCGCAAGCGTCTGATCGATGCGGGGTTGATTGAGCCCGCGGGCTATGGCTGTGTTTCGTTTGCAATTCCGTACATGCGCGATTATCTGTTGGAGACCGTTCGAGAGGACTAATAAAGAATGGGCTGTCCGCGCTGTCGCTGGGGCCGTCCTTGTATCTTTGTCTCAATCTGTAACATCTGGAGGGGATTACGGCCTGCAGATGTTACAGATTGAGATGATTGACTGAGACGTTTACTGGTAAAAGAGAGGTAAAAGAGGAAACGCCTCAAAATTCCCCTTGCCCAACTTCGGCTGTTTGGTTACTATAGAACGGCTGTTACGGAGAGCTGACCGAGAGGCCGAAGGTGCTCGCCTGCTAAGCGAGTATGCCCCAAAAGGGCATCTGGGGTTCGAATCCCCAGCTCTCCGCCAGTATGACTTTGAAGAAGGGTCCCATTTGGGGCCCTTTTTTATTATCAAGAATGGCGGCTGGGGATTAGAGTCCGAAAGGGCGTGAACATTAGGCAAACACGGGGCGCTTGAAAACGGGGAGACCCAGGCGTGCTCGTGCACCCCGGTGTGGGGTTCCGAGGGGATGGAGTAGAAATATGGTAAAGGTCGGGCTGCGTAAGCCGAATCTAAAGACATCACTCAAGGCAAGAACGACCGGCAGAGCGAAGCGCGCGGTAAGGCGGGCGATAATCCCCGGCTATGGTAAGAAGGGCATGGGGTGGATCAAAAATCCGAAGAAGGCTGCTTACAATGCCGTATACAGCAGAACGACCGTCGGAGTTGGGGATGTCGCTCGCGCCGTTGCTAAATCAGGCGCTCGGAGCTCGGCGTCAAGGACGTCCTCAATTACTGTTTCATCGCATGAAATTACACCTTTGGCGAAGCCTGAACAGAAATCTCTCACTCGAGAGATTGCGTCGGTTGACAGGGCAAACAAGGCGCTTTTGCTATGCTTCCTTCTTGGGTGGTCGGGCGCTCATAGGGCGTATGCACGGATGTGGGGTAGCTTCTTTCTATATCTCTTTACCTTTGGCCTTTTTGGATTTGGTTGGCTGTTTGATATTGTGACACTACTGATGAGACGCTCCGAGCTAAGGCGTCTCGGCGACAGTGATCCGACTCAACAGCAAGCGCCATGTTCCGTTGATTCTACATTCGATCGAAATGTCGCCGACTCCGGAAATTGGGAACAGCGTGGAGATGGGGAGGCTGCGGCTCGGCTAGAGCTTCAACGTAAAAACCGTGCCTATATGGAAGAAAACGGCATCGACGTGGAGATGTTTACCGAGGAAAAGGTCGCGGCGGACGCCTTGCGAACCATTGAGTCGGTATGCCCGTGCATGCTTAGGTTTGACCGAGGCATGAGCGAAGAGGAGCCAAGCATCAGCTTTTGCTCTCCAACAAAGACGGGGAAAATGCCCAAGAATGTCGTCGAGGCCCGCATTTACCATCAGGATGTGAAGCTATTGATGGATTCCCACGGCTTCGAATTGCCGGAGTATGGTGACAGCATCAATGTCATGATTAGTTATCTAGCTGATGGGCGCATAAATAAAGTCGATATCCATGGGTTCCATAATGGCCGCTCCGTTAGTGTCTCCATTCGCAGGCGGAGCGACGATCTTGTTATGACGAGTGCGGGCACCATCGGAGAAACGGGTGCCTGGCAATCGCTGTGTCCTGGGGCAGACCCCTCAGCTGGGGATCTTTTCAGGGCCTTGACCAAGGAGGTCGAAAGGATCTACTAGCATGCCCGGTGGACCCGTTTTCAAGGTCCGAAAAGACACAGCGAAGGTAAACGGCTAGCAATGTCGCTTTGGTGATTCTGACGCATCCCGTTTAAGAGGTATTCAAAAAGAGGCGCCCCGTTGGACGCCTCTCCAATCTCAAATGTAATGTTCCCCCAGCCCTACACCTCGGGCGCCTTGGCGATGGTCTCGCTTTCTGCCGTAAGTGGGCGGTTGTCGATGCGGCGGCCCAAGCGGTCGAGTTTTACAAGGAGCCACTCAATGGGATTCGGCCCCGAGTCTTCCTCGTCGGCAACCAAATCCATGACGGCGATCTTGGTGCCGTCTTGCTTGAGCGTCACGCTGCCCACCTTGTCGCCCACATGCACCGTGCCCGAAAGGTCATCGTAGGTAACCTTCTCGGTCACCTCTCCAGCAAGCGAAAAGACGGTTGCCTGAGCTGCGGGGTCGGCGAGCGTGGCATCGATCGTCTTGTCCGTCCAATCGGTCTGGCTAATGCGCGCGATGAGCGGATTGCCGTTGGTGGTCTTTTCCTGCGTGTTGGCGATCGCAACCGTCACCTTGTGGCCGTAGTACCAGTTGGCAAGGGCGGCCGTGTCGGCAAAGCGCTGGTCGGTGGTGCTGGAGTTCAAGACGACGGTGTAGGTCTCGTCGCCATCGCGGTTGTAGGCTCCCGTAAAGCAATAGCCGGCATCGTCGGTGGTGCCGGTCTTACCGCCGATATTGCCGTCCTGCCCCAGCAGCTCATTGTGTGTATCCATGGAATGAGAATGGTCGGAACCGTCGGCGCCCGTAACCTCAATCCAGGAATCATCGCTCGCCACGATTTCGCGGAACGTATCGCTCTTCATTGCCTCCTGCATCATCAGGGCTACATCGTGCGCGGTAGAGTGCATGTCGCCGGTCCACTCATCAAAGTCCAGACCGTGCGGATTCTCAAAAAGCGTTCCCGTGCAGCCGAGCTTTTTAGCGCGCTCGTTCATGGCCTTTACAAAGGTGGCCACGGCGTCCTTGGTCTTGGGGTCGATCTTTTTGCCCACGTGCTCGGCAAGCGCGATGGCGGCATCGTTGCCCGAGGGGATCATCAGACCGCGCAGAGCTTGCTCCACGGTGAGCTCGTCGCCTTCGAGCAGGCCGGCGGTCGAGTTGCCTACGGTGGCGGCAGCATTGCTCACCGTGATCTTCTCGTCCATTTTGCAGTTCTCGACGGTCAGGATCGCAGTCATGACCTTGGTAATTGAGGCGATCTTGACCTGCTCGTCGGCACTTCGGGCGTAATAGACGGAACCGTCCTTGCTCATGACGATGGCGTTGGTCGCATCGATATCGGGCAGATTCTCGGCCGTGATGCCGCGGGCGTCGGCGGTCTTGCCGCAAACGATATCAGTCGTAAGCACCTGGGCGTTGGCGATAGACGGCACGCCGGCAGCAAGGGCGAGAGCGCAGGCAATGCCGGCGGTCAGTTGCGCGGAGCGCTTTACAAGAGAACTAAGGGTCTTCACAGATTTCGCTTTCGACGGGATGGTCTCTTTAGAGTTCAAAGTATATCGTTTACCGGCGCGGACAATCAGTGCGCGGGCGCGCGCGGCCCATGTCTGCGCCCGAACGGACGCATAGGTGCTTAAGGTCGACTTAAACGACCGCGCTTGTTGTGTGTGGCGCGCGCTGCCTCGGGCATAATGGAGCGCGAGAGGAGCACGCATGAATGAGCGCATTTTGGTAGTTGATGACGAGAAGGCCATCGCCGACTTGGTTGGTATCTACCTTACAAAAGAGGGCTTTGATGTCCAGATTGCCTATAGCGGGGCCGATGCTGCCAAGGCGATTTTGGAGCAGGAGTTCGATCTGGCGCTGCTGGACGTCATGCTGCCCGATATCGACGGCTTTGAGTTGCTGCGCACCATCCGCGCTGGCCATACCTATCCCGTTATTATGCTGACGGCGCGCGATGCCCAGCAGGATAAGATCGAGGGCCTCTCACTGGGTGCAGACGATTACGTGGTCAAGCCGTTCCGTCCGCTGGAGCTCATAGCGCGCGTTCATGCTCAACTCCGTCGTTACACCAGCTACGGCAGCCGCGCACAGGCGGTCGAATCGCCGACCATCCAGCTCGATGGCCTCGAGATCAACCGCGATGCTCGTTGTGTGACGGTGGACGGTGCACCGGTGCGCCTCACACCCATCGAGTATTCCATCTTGCTGTATCTGGTCGAGCATCGTGGCAGCGTGGTGGCCGTGGGGGACCTGTTCCGCGCGGTGTGGAACGAGGATTTTATGCCCGGCTCCAACAATACGGTGATGGTGCACATCCGCCATCTGCGCGAAAAGATCGGCGATGATGCCCAAAAGCCGCGCTTTATCAAAAACGTCTGGGGCGTCGGCTACATAATCGAATAACGCCTTTGGTGGTGGGGAAGTGGATATGACAAAAGACGATAGACGGGTATTCGAGGTGCCCGATCGACTCTTTGAATACATAAGGGCGGTCGTTGACAACCGCGCGCTTGCGACGGTGCTGCTCTTTTTGCTGAGTCTGCTACTCATCGGCATTGACAATATTGTTGGCATCCTGGCAGTTCTGCTCATTGGCTTTTTGCTGATCGATCGATTCGAAATCGTTCGCCGCTGCGTGGTAATCGGCGGTGCCGCGTGGACAATTACGCTGGCGATCGGGGCCATGGCGCTTGGCGGTATTGGCGAGCCCGTGTTCTTTGATGCCGCCTTTGTGTTCAACATGCTTGGCTTTGTGCTGGCGCTCGCCGTCTGTGTCCTGTTCTTTTGCGGGCGCGCCCTGTATTACCAGGGTTATGAGCAAGGCGAGCAGCATGCCGACCGCGTAATCGCCGCCCGTATTCAGGACCGTCTGATTGATGACCCCGACACGTGGGATACCATCGACGGCGACTTTCTCGAGGTCGAAGGTGCGCTCAACCGGGCGCGCGATTGCGAGCGTAAGGTTCAACAGGCCTTGCGCGACGAATCGCATCGCAAAGATGACCTGGTTACGTACCTGGCGCACGACCTGCGTACGCCGCTCGCCAGTGTGGTGGGCTATCTTTCGCTCCTGCAGGAGGCTCCCGATTTGCCGCTTGAGCAGCGTGCACGCTTTACAGGCGTGGCACTCGACAAGGCCCACCGGCTCGACGCGCTCATCGAGGAGTTCTTCGACATCACGCGTTTCGATTTCCACGATATCGTGCTTACCCGCGCCTACGTCGATTTGGGGCTATTGCTGGCGCAGGTGGCCGACGAGTTCTATCCCATTCTCAACGAACAGCACAAGGAAGCCCAGGTTGATATCTGCGAGGACCTGACGGTGCTCGTGGACGGCGACAAGATGGCTCGCGTATTCAACAACATCATGAAAAACGCCGTTGCCTATAGCTATGAAGGCTCGATGATCACGATTGAGGCCAGACGTTTGGGTAACGGCGGCGTGCGCGTACGATTTATAAACCAGGGCGATCCGATCCCTGAGCCAAAGCTCAAGGTGATCTTTGAGAAGTTTTATCGCCTGGATGCAGCGCGTGCGACCAATCGCGGCGGTGCTGGGCTGGGCCTCGCCATCGCCAAGGAGATTGTATGCGCGCATGGCGGTACCATCGCGTGCGAATCGACGCCCGAGCATACCGTCTTTACCATCGAGCTGCCTGCCGCGTAGCGTAGGCGCCCTTACAAACACCTGACAATGCGCTCACGTGCATATGAGCCGCGATTTCTACTATCGATACTGCTGAATTGATATCGATATGGAGGTATGCGGTATGACGGCTGCTGCGGCTGTGGAGCCCACGGAGCTTGAAGAACTCATGGAAGCGCAGGCCGAGGCCGCGCATGAGCGCGAGGTTGGGGATGCGACTCGCCCCACGGCAGAGGATCTTGCCGCCTCGCCGACGCGCATCGATGTCGAGGGCCTCGACCTGTTCTATGGCGACCACCATGCGCTCAAGGACGTGAATATCAAGATTCGCGACAAGCAGATCACCTCGTTCATCGGGCCTTCGGGCTGCGGAAAGTCCACGTTGCTGCGCTGCTTTAACCGCATGAACGACGGCATCAAGGATTGCCGCATCGAGGGCAAAATCGCGCTCGATGGTCAAGATATCCTGGGCGATTACGACATCTGCCGTTTGCGCCAGCGCGTGGGCATGGTGTTCCAGCGCCCCAACCCGTTTCCCATGAGCATCTACGACAACGTCGCCTACGGTCCTCGCGGTATGGGTGTGCGCGACCGCGCCGTGCTCGATGAGCTGGTCGAGGACTCCCTTCGTCGCGCTGCGCTATGGGATGAGGTCAAGGACAAGCTCAAGGAGTCGGGCCTGGGTCTTTCGGGCGGTCAGCAGCAACGCCTGTGCATCGCCCGCGCACTTGCCGTGCAGCCCGACATTCTGCTGATGGACGAGCCGACCTCGGCGCTCGACCCTGTGTCGACGCTCGTGGTGGAGCAGCTTGCCTGCGAGCTCAAGGAGACTTGCACGCTGGTGGTTGTGACGCACAACATGCAGCAGGCCGCGCGTATTTCCGATTCGGTCGCATTCTTTTTGCTGGGTGAGCTGGTGGAGCACGCGCCTACCGCGCAACTCTTCAAAAATCCGTCCGATCCGCGCACGGCGGATTATTTGACGGGGCGTTTTGGCTGACGCTGTCTTTTACAGGTGCTTTTAGGGTTAAGATGCGGTCATATCGGCCGCAAAGGGGTTCAACATGATCTATTACGTCGAGGACGATGACAACATCAGGGATTTGACGGTCTACGCGCTGCGCAAGCAGGGAATCGAGGCCGAGGGCTTTTCGTGCGATGGCGAGTTTAAAGCTGCCGTGGCGCGACGGGTGCCCGATGCTGTGCTGCTCGATATCATGCTGCCCGACACCGATGGCTTGGCGATTATGCGCCGCCTGCGTGCCGATCGCCTGACGGCGACGGTGCCCATCATGATGCTTACCGCCAAGGACACCGAACTCGACAAGGTGATGGCGCTCGATGGCGGTGCCGACGATTACCTGACCAAGCCGTTTTCGCTCATGGAGCTTGCCAGCCGTTGCCGTGCGCTGCTGCGTCGCGGCGGCATGGTCAAGCAGGCGAGCGATGTGCTCAGCGTGGGCGACATCGTGCTTTCGCCCAGCCATCGCGAGGTGACCGTTGCCGGCGAGCCGCTTAAGCTCACCCTGCGCGAGTTCGACCTGCTCGAGTACCTCATGCGCAAGCCCGGCGTTGTCTTTACCCGCGAGTCGTTGCTGCAGAGCGTGTGGGGCTGGGACTTCGACGGCGGTTCGCGCACCGTTGACGTGCACGTGCAGACGCTTCGCCAAAAACTGGGCGAGCATGCCAGCGCCATCGAGACCGTGCGCGGCGTGGGCTATCGCCTGGCCGAGCCTTCTGCCGGTGATGGTGCCGAAGGCGACGACACCGCGGCCACCGCATCGGAGGAGTAACCCGTGGTCTTCGCCCCCCAGGGAAAACATACGCTGTCGCACCGCGTTTTTGTGACGATTTTTGTCTGCGCCATGGCGGTTATCGTGGCGTTTACGGTGCTGGGTGCGTTCTTTGTGCAAAACACCTTGGCGGATGCCACGAGTGCCAATCTGGCGCAGGAAACCGAGCTCATTGCTGCCGCCCTCGACGAGCAGCAGGAGCCCATCCCGTTCTTGCGTAGCCTCGATCGCGAGGACTTGCGCATCACGCTGATTAACAAGGATGGATCGGTTGCCTACGACAACGAGGCGTCGCCTTCCACACTGCCCAACCACGGCGATCGCCCCGAGGTCATCGAGGCCTTTGAGAATGGTTCGGGTTCCGCGGAGCGTGCAAGCTCTACGCTCGACGAGATTATGCTGTATCGCGCCGTCGCCCTTGATAACGGCCAGGTTGTCCGCTTGGCGCAGGCCCAGCCTGGCGTTGCGGCGATTTTGCTGTCGATGGTGGCGCCGATGCTGCTTATCGCAGCAGCGGGTGCGGTACTCTCGTTTTTCATGGCGCGCCGCGAGTCCCGTGCCATCATCGCGCCGTTACAAGAGGTGGATTTGGACCACCCGCGCCGTAGCTATGAGCACGCCTATGCCGAGATGGTCCCCATGCTTGAGCGTATCGAGTCGCAGCGCCAGGAACTCAAGCGCCAAATGGCGGTGCTAGCGGACAACGACCGTATGCGCCGCGAGTTCACGGCGAATATCACCCATGAGCTCAAGACGCCACTTACGGCGATTTCGGGCTATGCCGAGCTCATCGCAAACGGCATGGTTGAGGGCGAGGATGACCTGCGCAACTTTGGCGGTCGCATCTATCGTGAGGCGGGCCGCTTGGCAGCGCTTGTCAACGATATCCTTACGCTGTCTAACTTGGACGAGGCCGAGCGTGCAACTGAGGGCGAGGCGGTGCCCATTGGGTCCACGGAGCCTATTGAGCTCTCGCGTGCCATCTACACGGTTGAGCAGCGTCTTGAACAGGTTGCCCGTCAGGCGAATGTGACGATAAGTCATGAGACCAAGCCTGTGGTCATCGAAGGCGTGTCGCGCTTGATTGACGAGCTCATCTACAATCTGGCAAGCAACGCCATCCGCTACAATCGACCCGGCGGTACGGTTACGCTGCAGTGCGGCACCAACGACGAAGGCCATCCGTTCCTCGCGGTCGCCGATACGGGAATCGGTATCGCGCCTGAAGAACAGGGCAAGGTATTTGAGCGGTTCTATCGCGTGGACAAGAGTAGGTCCAAGGCACGCGGCGGAACCGGCCTGGGACTTGCCATTGTCAAGCATGCGGCCCTGTATCATCATGCCACGCTCGATCTATCGAGCGAGTTGGGCGTGGGAACCACCATTACGGTGGCGTTTCCCATACAGCAGGAGGAGCCATTCGCATAGCGATACAACATAGATAATGATGTAGACGCCGCATCGGACTTTCGGGTGCGGCGTTGTTGTGCAATTTTACGATCGCTTCCGTCATTTTTACAGGAGAGCCTGTTTCTTATGTATAGATTTTGGTCTCGGTAAAAAGATGCGATAACATACGGACAGTTTTGTCAATCCGAACTGGGGAAATGAAAGGCAAGCTGCATGACCCTTCTCGAACTGTTCCAGCTGCTGAAGAAGCACCTCAAGCTGGTCATCACCCTTCCGGTGGTCTGCGCGATCGCCATGGGTATCGTGTCCTTCGCTGCGATGGACAACACCTATACCGCGACGACGAGCATGTACATTCTCGCCAAGACCGACGATAGCGGTCAGATGAGCTACAACGATCTCTCGGCGAGCCAGATGCTTTCCAACGATATCGCCACGCTGCTTGATAGCGATAGCGTCAAGAGCGGCGCCGCCAAAGAACTGGGCCTCACCGATCTGGATGACTACAAGGTGTCTGTTTCCTCCGAGACCACCACGCGTGTCATTACGCTTTCGGTTACCGGCACCGATGCCAAGGAGACGGCTGAGGTCGCAAAGGCCATGGCCAGCTCGGTGAGTACGGTCGCTCAGAACGTCGGCGCTGCCCAGAGCATCAACGTTATCGACGAGGCTAAGACCCCCGAAGCCCCCAGTGGCCCCAAGCGTACGCTGTATATTGCCGTCGCGTTCCTCGCCGGTATCTTTATCGCAGTTGCCTATGTCGTTTTGGCAGACATGCTCAATACCCGCATTCGCGGTGCCGAAGAGGCAGAAGAGCTCCTGGGTATTCCCGTTGTTGGCCGAATTCCGGCTATGAAAGGTGGTAAATAGGCATGGCTAAGGCAAAGAACACCGACAAGCTCGTTGTACAGAATGCCGCCAAGACCCTTCTGGCCAACATCCGCTTTGCGAGCGTGGACGACCCCATTCGTACCATCACCGTTACCTCCTCGATTCCCAACGAGGGCAAGTCTACGGTTTCCATTAACCTTGCTCAGGCAATCGCCACGAGCGGCAAGTCCGTGCTCCTGGTCGAGGCCGATATGCGCCGCAGGTCCCTTTCCGATATGCTCGGCGTTCGTTCGCGCGGTGGACTCTATGCGGTCCTTTCCGAGCAGATCTCCATTGACCAGGCAATTGTCGAGACGGGTCAGAAGAACTTCTACTTCCTCGATGCCGAGCCGCACATTCCCAATCCTGCCGACATCATCGTCTCCCATCGCTTTTCCAAGTTGGTCAAGGCACTGTCTGCTAAGTTCCAGTATGTCATCTTCGATGCTCCTCCGGTCGGCACCTTCATCGATGCTGCCGAGATTGCCAGCCTGACCGACGGCACGCTGTTCGTGGTGCGCGAGGACTTTACCAAGCGCGAAGAGGCGCTCAATGCTATCGCCCAGCTTAAGAAGTCCGAGAAGGTCAAGCTCATCGGTACCGTCATGAATTACTGTGAGACCGAGACCAGCGAGTACTACTATTCTTACTACACCAAGGACGGTAAGAAGGTTAAGAAGGGCTCCGACGGTCAGGGCACTTCCAAAAAGGGCATCTTCACCAACCGAGCAAACGTTTAGTTGATTAGGGCCGACCTATGCGTGACATTCATTGCCATATCTTGCCGGGGGTAGACGACGGCGCCGCCGATCTCGATGAGAGCTTGGCGATGCTCGAGGCTGCCAAGCGGGCCGGTGTAACCAGAATCGTTTGCACTCCTCACTGCCGTGATCCCTATTTTGATTACGACAAGATGTGGGATGCCTTTGAGCTGCTGCGCGATAACGCTGACGGTTTTCCGCTCCAGATGGGCTTCGAGGTCAACCATCGAAAGCTCGTTGAGCTTGGTATCGATGCCGCGGAGCACTTGCATTTCGATGGGACCAACGAGTTCCTGCTCGAGCTTTCGACGCATGCCGATGCGTATGCGTTTAGAGAATACGAGAACACGATTTACGATTTGCAGTGCCGTGGCTACCAGGTGATCATCGCTCATCCTGAGCGCTATCGTGCGGTTCAAAAGGATGTAAGCGTGGCGGAGCGCCTGGTCGATATGGGCTGCAAGCTGCAAGCTTCGGCGGACTTTATTGCCGGCGGTCGCTTTGGTCGCGAGAAAAAGCCGGCACAGCGCCTGTTCGATCAGAACCTGTACAGCTTCATCGCGAGCGATGCCCATAACGTGGGTCATTACGATTGCCTGGCGAAGGCTCGCGCGAAGTTTAGCGTGCGCGGAGCTCATTTTCGCTAAAATCTGTCCCTAACGTTCGCATTGAATGAAAGGGCAGCCATGGATATCCAACTTAAGACGGGATGCTTTGATGACGCGGCGTTGGTGCGCCGCGTCGTTTTTATGGACGAGCAGGGCTACGAGAATGAGTTCGACGCTATCGACGAGGATCCGAACTGCATTCATGTGACGCTTTATGTAGACGGCGAGCTTGCCGGTTGCTCGCGCGTGTTTCCCGAAGAGCTTGAGCGCGCGGCTGATGCGGAAGCCCCGGTGTCGCCGGCGTGCGACTTGGACGAAGGCGTCGCAGCGGGGGAGACCTACATTATGGGGCGCGTGGCCGTGCTGCCGAGCATGCGCCGTCGCGGTCTGGCGAGCAAGATTGTCGAGGCCAGTGATGCGTGCGCGCGTGATGCCGGTGCCAAGCTCATTAAGCTGCATGCTCAGGAATACGTGCTGCCGCTCTATGCCAAGGCGGGCTACACGCAGATTGCCCCGGTGGACTACGAAGACGAGGGCCAGCCCCATGCTTGGATGGCCAAGCGCGTAGATGGCAGATAGGGACGTTCCTTTCCTGCCGGCAGTCGGGGACACTCCTTGGCAATTGGCGTATCAGAGCGTTTGGACATACAGTTTTTCGATTCCGTATGTATATATGCGCGCTAATGGGTTATAAAATCTAAGTCTGGACATAGCAGGTCTGCGATGCGGCTCGGGCAACCGGGCCGTTTTTGCGGACGGGGGTAGCGCGAAAGGACTGCACATGCGTCAATTTAAGACCGAGAGCAAAAAACTGCTCGACCTCATGATCAACTCCATCTACACCAATAAGGAAATCTTCCTGCGCGAGCTTATCTCTAACGCGAGCGACGCCGTCGACAAGCTCAACTTTAAGAGCCTGCAGGACCCGAGCGTCAAGCTCGACCAGGGCGACCTGGCTATTCGCGTCTCCTTTGATAAAGACGCCCGCACCATTACCATCTCGGATAACGGCATTGGCATGACCGCCGAGGAGCTCGAGCGCAATCTGGGCACCATCGCCCATTCCGGCTCCGAGGAGTTTAAGACCGAGAACGCCGAGCAGCAGGGTTCCGATGTCGACATCATCGGTCAGTTTGGCGTGGGTTTCTACTCCGCCTTTATGGTCGCCAGCCACGTGAAGGTTGTCAGCCGCGCTTATGGCGAGGATACCGCCCACGTTTGGGAGTCCGACGGTCTTGAGGGCTACACCATCGAGGATGGCGAGCGCGCCGAGCACGGCACCGATGTCATCCTGACGCTGCGCGAGAACGAGAAGCTCGACGCCGACGGCGAGGCCGAGACCTACGATCGCTTCCTGACCGAGTGGGGCCTCAAGAGCCTGATTCAGCAGTACAGCAACTATGTGCGCTACCCGATACAGATGATGGTGTCCAAGAGCCGCCAGAAGCCCAAGCCCGAGGATGCTGGCGATGACTACACGCCCGAGTACGAGGACTACCAGGAGCTCGAGACCGTCAATTCCATGACACCGATCTGGAAGAAACGCAGCTCCGATGTCGAGCAGAAGGACTACGACGAGTTCTACAAGTCCACATTCCACGACTTTGACGATCCCGCGCGCACTATCAGCTTCCACGCCGAGGGCACGCTTGAGTACGATGCGCTGCTGTTTGTGCCGGGTCGCGCCCCGTTCGATCTGTACAGCAAGGACTACGAGAAGGGCCTGGCGCTCTACAGCTCTAACGTGCTGATTATGGAGAAGTGCGACGACCTGCTGCCCGACTACTACAACTTTGTCCGTGGCGTCGTGGATTCTGCCGACGTGTCGCTCAACATCTCGCGTGAGACGCTGCAGCAGAACCGTCAGCTTAAGGCTATTGCCAAGCGTGTGGAAAAGAAGATCACCGCCGACCTTGAGGATATGCGTGACAACGATCGCGAGGCCTACGAGAAGTTCTTTGAGAACTTTGGCCGCGGTCTTAAGTACGGCATCTACTCGAGCTATGGCATGAAGGCCGATGAGCTCGCCGACCTGCTGCTGTTCTGGTCTGCCAAGGAACAGAAGATGATTACCCTGGCCGAGTATGCCAAGGGTATGCCCGAGGATCAGAAGGCCATCTACTACGCCGCCGGCGACTCGCGTGAGCGCTTGGCCAAGATGCCCGTGGTAAAGGGCGTGCTCGAGCGCGGCTATGACGTGCTGTTGCTGACGCAGGATGTGGATGAGTTCACGTTCCAGGCTATGCGTGAGTACGTTGCCGCCGATATGCCTAAGATCTACGAGGACGACGCCGCCCGCGAGGCTGCCGAGAAGGCCGTTGCCGACGGTGCCGAGCCCGAGGTCGAGGATCGTCACCTGGAGCTCAAGAACGTCGCGACTGGCGATCTTGATCTGGCGACCGAGGACGAGAAGAAGGAGGCCGAGGACGCCACCAAGGAAAACGAGGACCTCTTTAGCGCCATGAAGGAGGCGCTCGGTGACAAGGTCGAGAAAGTTGCCGTCTCCGCGCGCCTGACCGATGCCCCCGCTTGCATCACCACCGAGGGTCCGCTTTCGCTCGAGATGGAGAAGGTGCTCCAGAAGGGACCCGAGGGCGCGCCCGACGGTATGCCCAAGAGCCAGCGCGTGCTCGAGCTCAACGCCAAGCACCCGGTCTTTGACAAGCTTGTCGCTGCCCAGAAGGCAGGCGACGCCGACAAGATCAAGCAGTACTCCGGTCTGCTCTATGACCAGGCTCTGCTGGTCGAGGGCATTCTGCCTGAGGACCCCGTTGCCTTCGCGGCGGCTGTCTGCGAGCTGATGTAACTAGGGTGTTACGCGGTTCTACGAACCGCGTAACCACTCGACGCTGCCCTTCGTTCCGCCGTTCTAACGAACGGCGGACCAGCCGACGCTGCGCGGGCACCAGAGCGACAACTTGTCATTCAAAGAGGACGGCATGACCAGAAGGTCTATGCCGTCCTCTTTTCATGCCAATTTGTTCGCTCTGGTGACCGCTCGCTGGCATTACCAAAACATCGACGGTCCAATAATGATCCCTTGGGGACGGAGAAAAAGTGGTCGTTGGGGGACGTTCTTGTTTGACTGGTAGTTTAAGAACGCCCCCGATGACTATTCGGATTGCTAATTTGTGCGGGTTGTGGTTTTGTGACCTGCTGAAATTTAAGATACTGTACAACTGTACGTTAACTCATCTTCGTAGTATATTGCTACCCGCAAAACTCAGCACCATTGTGCCGCGAGGCACTAAAGCGCCTACGTACAATGGTTGTCGATAGTACGATTTGATTCAACGACAGGATGGATGGTCTAAGCGTGAGTCTCGGCAGCAAACTATCCAACGCAAAGGTATCCTTTGCGATCTTTAAGCGTGACATCAAGCGATTGCTCGTGAACCCCGTCGCCTTGGTGGTTACCCTCGGCGTGTGTGTTATTCCCTCGCTGTATGCCTGGTACAACATCGTGGCAAACTGGGATCCGTACGGAAACACTCAGGGCATCAAGATTGCTATCGCCAACAACGACCAGGGAACCCAAAACGACCTGGTGGGCGAGCTCAATGCGGGCGACCAGGTCGTCGATCAGCTCAAGGAAAACGATCAGCTGGGCTGGACCTTCGTCGATTCGGCCGCCGATGCCAAAGAGGGCGTCGAGAGTGGTGAGTACTATGCGGCCATCGTAATCCCCAAGAACTTCTCAGATAACCTGGTCTCGATGCTCGACGGCAATTACCATCAGCCCAAGCTCACGTACTACGTCAACGAGAAGAAGAGCGCTATTGCGCCCAAGGTCACCGACACTGGCGCCAATACCATCGAGGAGCAGATCAACTCGGAGTTTGTCTCCACGGTGGGCGAGACCGTCGCGGGCATTGCTAAAGATGCTGGCATCGACCTTAAAGACAAGGCGACCCAGACCCGGGATTCGCTGGCGGGCTCGGTGTCCGAGGCGTCTGATACCCTGGGCGAAGTACGCGATTCCATCGGCGACATGAACACCGCCATCGACAAGACAAGCAGCTCGATTGCTTCGGCCGATGCTGCGCTGGCGGGCCTGCAGGGGCAGGCGCCCTCTCTAACGCAGGCGATCTCCCAGGGCAACGACCTGCTGGGCGAGGCTCGCGCCACGGCGGGCAACTCTATCACCTCGCTCTCCAAGGCACTCTCGGAAGGTAGCCTTGCACTCACCAAGACGTCAGCCTCCGCGAACGCTGCGATTGGCAAGCTAACGGGTACGGTCACATCTACGACCACCCGCATCGACAACTCGCTCGAGTCTCTCCAGGCGACGATCGACCACAATAAGGCCGTTATCGGGCACTTGGAAATTCTCGTCAATGACACGTCGACAGGTTCCAAGGAAATTGACGCGCGCATTGTATCGACCATCGATTTGCTCCGCAAGCAGAATGAAAAGCTTCAGAGCATCAAGGACGGTCTGTCTGCACAGTCGAGCGCCATGGCGAATGACGCCGCGGCTGTCTCGGGTGCCAGCGACGCTATCAATAACGCAATCCAGACCGGTGCGACCAACCTTGGCCAGGCCCAGACGGACCTGGGTCAAAACGCGCTGCCGAAGGCCTCGAGCGCGCTTGATTCATTTGCCGCCGTCTCGGGTGATCTGACGGGAATCGTGTCTGGCCTCACGCCTACTATTGCAAGTGCGCGCGGTACACTTTCGCAACTCAACGCTACGCTCGGTCAGGTCAAGACCACGCTGTCCCAGACCGACGCCTCGCTTGCCAAGGTCCAGGACAAGCTCGCCACCGCCGCCAACGACATCGAGGCGCTGCAGACCTCCGAGTCCATGGGCGAGCTGGCCGACCTGATGGGCGTCGACGTCAATGACGTGGCAGATTTCATGGCATCTCCGGTTGAGCTGACATCCAAGTCAATCTATCCGGTCAAGAGCTTTGGCTCGGGCATCGCGCCCTTCTACACCAATCTGGCGCTGTGGGTAGGCGGCTATGTGCTCATCGCTATCTACAAACTCGAGGTCGACCGCGAGGGCATCGGTAGCTTTACGGCGCGTCAGGGCTACTTTGGCCGCTGGCTGCTGCTGGTGATCCTGGGCGCGTTGCAGGCCATCATCGTTACGGTGGGTGATCTGGTCATTGGCGTACAGTGCGTTAACCCGCTGCTGTTCGTGCTGGGCGGCATCGCTATCTCGTTTACGTACGTCAACATCATCTATGCGCTGTCCACCACGTTTAAGCATATCGGTAAAGCCATTGGCGTCATCCTCGTCATTGTGCAGATCCCCGGCTCGTCGGGCATGTATCCCATCGAGATGATGCCCGGCTTCTTCCAATGGCTGCATCCGCTGCTGCCCTTCACCTACGGCATCAATCTGCTGCGCGAGACCGTCGGCGGCATGTACTCGTTCAACTACCTGTTCAACCTGTGCATCTTGGGCGTGTTCTTGATCGTGGCGCTCTTTATCGGTCTGCAGCTGCGTCCGCTGCTGCTCAACCTCAACCTGCTCTTTGATAAGCAGCTTTCCACGACGGGCCTTATGATCTGTGAGTCCAATGACCTGCCGCGCCAGCGCTACTCGCTGCGCACGGCCATGCGTGTCATGCTCGATTCCGATTCGTACCGTCGCGAACTGCTCGATCATGCGGTCGCCTTTGAACATCGTTATCCGTACTACATCAAGGGCGGTTTCGCTGCTGTAGTCGGCGTGCAGGTGCTGCTCTTCGTTCTGTCGACGGTTCTCGATATCGACAACAATGGCAAGATCATTCTGCTGGTCATCTGGATTATCTCGGTCATTGCCATCTGCGGCTGGCTCATCAACATCGAGTACATCCGCTCGAGCCTCAACACCCAGATGCGCATCTCGGCGCTTTCGGATGAGGACCTGCGCCGCGAGATGCGCGAGCACACGGCCGCCATTCCGGCCGCTCGTCGCATGTTCGGCTTGAATGCGAGCGAGCGGGGGTCTGAACCCAAGACTCAGACTGTCAGCCAATGTGGTCATTGCGATGCGGTCCATGTGCCCGAGAACGGGGATGACACGTTTGTGATGAATGAAAAGAACGCCCCGCTTGGCAAGCATTCCAAAGGAAGTGAGGCATAAATGAAAAACATCCTGCATCTGTTTAAGCGCGATGTCCAAAACGTGTCTCGCTCCGTAATCGGCTTGGTTGTCGTGATGGGCCTGATCATCGTGCCATGTCTGTACGCGTGGTTTAATATCGCCGGCAGCTGGGATCCGTACGGCAACACCGGCAATCTTAAGATCGCCGTGGTCAACACCGACGAGGGTTACGAGAGCGATTTGATTCCCGTCGAGGTCAACGTGGGCGAAAACGTAACCGCCACCCTGCGCGGCAACGAGAACTTCGACTGGGTCGTCCTCAACGACCGCGATAAGGCGATTGAGGGCGTTAAGTCGGGCGCGTACTACGCTGCCGTCGTTATCCCTAAAACGTTTAGCGCCGACATGATGACGCTTTTCTCGACCGAGGTGAAGCACGCCGATATCGAGTTCTACGAGAACCAGAAGGCCAACGCCATCGCACAGATCGTGACTGAAAAGGGCTCGAGCGCCGTCCAGAGTCAGGTCAACGAGACCTTTACCAAGACCATCACGACCATCGGCCTTAAGACCGTGTCCAGCCTGCTCGACTATATGAGCACCGACCAGGTGAGCAACTTTATCGCCAATCTTTCCTCTACGCTGGGCGATTCGGTCGAGGACCTGCAGGACGTTCAGGCGAGCGCGACGTCGCTCGCGGGCATTTTGAGCGCTACGTCCGATTCACTGACATCGGCGGGCGGCATGCTCAAGCAGACGGGCACCGTTGATGAGTCGACGAAGCAGCTCATGGAACATGCCAAGAGCGGTATGAGCGATTCCAAGGAAGCGCTGAAGGACGCCAACGACGCCATCAACGCCGCGATTGACGGAAGCGCGGGCTCGTTTGACAACGTGTCCGCCGAGCTTGCGAAGGCATTCGATGCCGCGAATCAACATGTCGACCTTACGGTGTCCCAGCTCAACGATGCCGCGGCGGCGCTCAACACGCGTGCCGACGATATCGACGCCACTGCTGACCAGCTCCGCAGCTTTGCCGATCAGGTGACTGACGAAAAGCTCCAGGACAGCCTCAAGTCTGTGGCAACATCGCTGAGCAGAATCGCGGTGGAGTATCGCAATAACGCCAAGGACCTGACGGCAACCGCAAAGTCCCTTTCTGACGGCATGGCAGAAGTTAACAAGTCGCGTGCCGAGGTCGATCAGGCAATCGCGGATGCCAAGGCTGGTATCTCGGGCGCCAAGTCCGACTACGATTCCACGTTTTCGGTTAAGGCCAAGGAGCTCAAGAAGACCATTTCGGGCGTTTTGGATTCGTTGAACAGCATCTCGGGCGATCTGGATAGTGCCGTAGACGGTCTGACCGACGCATCCGGTTCGCTGGCAAAGGGCCTCTCCAAGGCTGCAAAGCTGGTCAACAAGGCTTCCGATCAGCTGGGCGAGGCGTCGGACAAGATCAGCGCCTTTAAGGACGAGCTCGACGGTGCCCTTATGTCGGACGATCTGGCCACGATCAAGACGATGATCGGCAACGATCCCGAGGGTCTGGCCGTGTCGCTTTCCGGTCCCGTCGCGCTCGACCGCAAGCCGGTCTATCCGATCCGCAATTACGGTTCGGCCATGGCACCGTTCTACACGATTCTGTCGCTCTGGGTTGGCTCGATCGTATTGGCGGCCATGATGAAGGTGTCGGTCGACGATGAGCTCATCAACGAGCTCATCCCCGTACGCCTGCACGAGATCTATCTGGGCCGTTACCTGTTCTTTGGCGGTCTGGCCCTGCTGCAGGCAACGCTCGTGTGCGCGGGCGACATTCTGTTCTTTGGCATTCAGTGCGACAACCCGCTGCAGTTTGTGCTGGCGGGTTGGGTCGCGAGTCTCGTGTTCTCCAATATCGTCTATACGCTTACGGTTTCGTTTGGCGATATCGGCAAGGCGCTCGCTGTCGTGCTGTTGGTCATGCAGGTCGGTGGTTCGGGCGGCACGTTCCCCATCGAGATGACCGGTCCCGTGTTCCAGGCGATCTACCCGTTCCTGCCGTTTACTCACGGCATCAACGCCATGCATGCCGCCATGGCCGGTGCCTACCATATGGAGTACTGGATTGAACTGGGCATTCTGGCGAGCTATCTGATTCCGTCGCTGGCCCTGGGTGTGGTCTTCCGCCGCCCAGTCATCAAAGCCAACGACTGGATTATCGAAAAGCTGGAATCAACAAAGCTTATCTAGTACAGCAACGTTAACGCCGATGCAGCGCTAATACCAGCGAGCGAGCCGCATTTGCGCCAAGGTGACGTGAAATGAAAGGGCGCTGACCTTCTGGTCGCGCCCTTGAAATTGAACGTCAGATTGGCGTGAATGCGGCTCGCGCAGCGTCGGCCGGTCCGCCGTTCGGTAGAACGGCGGAACAAAACGCTTTAGTGGGCTGGATTGCGTGGGCTGCTTGGTTGTTGCTACAGTAGCGGGGCGTGCCGGGGGTCCGGCGCGTCCCGTTTTTATTTGACCATGAGGCGGCACGCAGCCATACGCGTGCGGACACCACGCCCAGTTTGAGTGTGAGGATGTTCCATGGCCCAATACGCTGCCAACGAAATTGAAAACATGCCCGATAGCCCTGTTGCTCGCGAGGACCTGGGTGCGGGCGGCACCTCCCGTGGTGCCGGCGCACGCTCTCCGCTGTTCTGGAAGGTTCTGCTCCTTTCGGTGGCGGTCATCTGGGGCTACTCCTTTACCACTATGAAGGACGCACTCGGCACCATTCCGGTGTTCGCGCTGCTCTATGTACGTTTTCTGCCCGCAGCGTTGGTCATGTTTGCCGTCTTCCACAAGCGCATCATCGCGCACCTCAACGCTCGCAACCTGATCGTTGGCCTGAGTATGGGCGTGCTCATGTGGGCGGCCTATGCGCTGCAGACGGTCGGTCTGGCACATACTACGGCGGGCAAGAATGCTTTTTTGACGGGCACGTATTGCATCCTTGTGCCGTTCGCGAGCTATTTCCTGAGCGGCGAAAAGCTCACGCGCTACAACTTGGGTGCCGCGCTGCTGTGCCTAGCGGGCATTGGCCTCGTCGCACTCGATAGCGTTGAATTCAACATTGGTGACGTCATTACGCTGGCGGGTGCGGCCTTTTTCGCCATCCAGATGGCGGTGACTGCCAAGTACGGTCGCAAAATGGACATCAACGTCATCACGTTTTGGATGTTTGTGGGCAACGGCGTGCTGAGCCTGGCAACGTCGCTGCTATTCGAGACCCAAGCGCCTCTGTCCGTGTGGACACCGAGCTTTATCAGTGCGATGGCGTTTCTCTCGGTGGGCTGCACATGCGCGGCTCTGCTCATCCAAAACGTCGGCCTGGCGCATGTCCCGGCTTCGACGGGCTCGCTGCTCCTTTCGATGGAGTCGCCTTCGGGCGTGTTGTTTTCGGTGCTGCTGATGGGGGAGGCGCTCACCTCGCGCCTGCTCGCCGGCTTTGTGCTTATCTTCCTGTCGATTATCTTGAGCGAGACTCACTTCGATTTTTTGCGTCGAAAGCCGCGCCCGCAATTGTAAACAACTTGTTGCGCCGCCCTCCTGGGGCGGCATTTTTTATGCCTCGCCCTTAAAGTTGTACCTTGCGCTTTACGCTATCAAAGTGCTTACTGCAAAAACGTTACTGGAGGGCATTTATGGCACCAGCTCAGTCCGATCTTCAACCGCAATCAGCGCCCAAGGCCACCGCGGCGGCGCAGGCCGCTATCGGTGACGGTCTTGTTGCAGAAGCTCAGGCTTTTGCAGACGAGCTCGCTGCGTGGCGACACGATCTCCACCAGATGCCCGAGCTGGGTAATAGCCTCCCACAGACCTCTGCGTATATCCAAGCGCGCCTGACCGAGATGGACATCCCGTTTGCCACGCTCGTCGACGGCTCCTGTGTTGTGGGCCTCATCGGTGCCGGTGCGGCCGTGGCGGCCCAGGGCAACGGTACGTGCACGGACGATCAGGCCGGCACGGTCATCATGCTGCGCGGTGACATGGATGCCCTTCCCGTCGCGGAAGAGTCGGGCGAGTCTTTTGCCTCTGTCAACGGCTGCATGCATGCTTGCGGTCACGATATGCACGCGACGGCGCTGCTTGGTGCGGCTCGTATGCTCAAGGCCCGCGAGTCCGAGCTTCTCGACGCCAACGCCACGGTTAAGTTGCTGTTCCAGCCGGGCGAGGAAACCTTTGAGGGTGCCCGTGCCGCCATCGTCGACGGTCTGCTGCAGAACCCACGCCCTCAGGCGGCTTTTGCCATGCATGTTAACAGTCAATCGCCGCTCGGCCTGGTGCTCTATGGGAGTCCGGCGCTTTCGGGCGTGTACGGTTTCCGCATCACGCTGCAGGGCAAGGGCGGCCATGGCTCGAGCCCCGAGATCTGCATCGACCCCATCACGGCCGGCGTCCATGTGCACCTGGCGCTTCAGGAGCTTATCGCTCGCGAAGTGCCGGCGGCCAAGGAGGTCGCACTGACCGTGGGTAAGTTTGCCGGCGGACAGGCGGCCAACGTCATCCCAGATACCTGCGTGCTCGAAGGCACGCTGCGCGGCTTTGACGTCGAGCTCATGGCGCATCTTAAGACCCGCATTGCCGAGGTCGTCAATGGCGTAGCGGCAACGTATCGTACGCCGGCCACCATCGAGACGCTCTCGGATGTTCCCCCGCTCGTGCTCGATGACGACGTGACCCAGGCTTCGCTTGGCTACGTGGGTGCGACGCTGCCCAAGGCCGTCTTCCTGCCGCTGTTCCATGCCATGGCCAGCGAGGACTTTGCGCTTGTCTCGAGTGAGATACCGAGCGCGTACTTTACGATCGGCGCGGCTGTGACCGATACGGACGAACACTTTGCCCAGCATCATCCCAAGGCGCGCTTTAGCGATGCCGAGCTGCCACTTGGTGCCGCGGCTTACACGGCGGTCGCTTTGGGCTATATCGCCGACCACCGGTAGTACCCAACCTTGCCTTTCAAGCCTGCGGGCATGGCCATAAGGCCTATGCCCTTGTCTTTCAAGGCAATCTTGGGCACTACCGGCGCCTGGCTTTGTCATCATGGCCACGTGTTACACGATTTTCGTTAACTGCATGAGCCTGTTTCAGCCGCTCATCGTCAGCGACCTCGGGATCACGCTTGCGCAGTACAACATCTCCAATGCCATCTCCACCGTGGTGAGCGTTATCGGCTCACTTGTCATTGGCCATGTTGCCGATAAAGTAAGCGGCCGCGTTTTGGGTTCCCCTCACTGTAATCGCCACCTCTGCCGTTCTTGCCGGCATGAGCTTTGTCGGTGAGCTGTGGCAGGTCTACGTGCTCTTTTCTGTTCGCTCCGTTCTGTCTGTGGCTGCCCTGGAAGCCGAATGGATGCTCGTACCATCATTCGGTTTCCAAGGCGGCTACGGGCCTACGAAATGATCCGTTTTCCTCCGTCCCCAACAGATCACGTGATCCGAAGGGGACGGAGGAAAGCGAATCAGCTGTCGCGGCGGCGCATCTGGCCGAACGAGCCCCCATACCCTCGTTCGGTCAGATGCACCGCCGCGGTTTGTGTTTGTGCCGTATAATGACCACTACCTATGACGCGATACAAAAGAAAGGTGTTTGCCCATGCAGGCACAGAAGGCGGAGGGAACCCGCGACCTTATCGGCGCCGAGATGCGCGCCTGGCAAAAGATGCAGCAGACCGCTGCCGGCGTATTCGAGCCGTTTGGCTTTAAGCCCATCGAGACGCCCGCGATCGAGCAGGTGGACGTGTTTGTCCACGGTATCGGCCAGTCGACCGACGTCGTTCGCAAGGAGATGTTCCGCGTGTTTAGCGGCGCCAACCTTGAGCGCGTCTTTACCGAGGGTACCGATACCAAGCTCAAGCCCAAGCAGCGCCTGGCGCTTCGCCCCGAGGGCACGGCCGGTGTGGTGCGCGCCGTCGTGGAGAACAACCTGGTGCCTCAGGGCTCCACGCCGTTTAAGGCCTACTATGCCGAGGCCATGTTCCGCGGCGAGCGTCCCCAGAAGGGTCGTCTGCGTCAGTTCCACCAGGTGGGCATCGAGTGGCTCGGTGCTCCCGATCCGGCGGCAGACGCCGAGTGCATCATTATGCTCATGGAGTTCTACAAGCGCCTGGGCTTCGATCTTTCCAAGCTTCGTCTGCTCATCAACTCGATGGGTGACGCCCAGTGCCGTCCGGCTTATCGCGAGCAGGTTAAGCAGTTCATCCTCGATCACGCCGACGAGATGTGCGATGAGTGCCGTGAGCGCGCCGAGCTCAACCCGCTGCGTGCCTTCGACTGCAAGAACGACCATTGCCGCGAGATCATGGCCGACGCGCCGCTGATGGGTGACAACCTGTGCGACGAGTGCCGCGAGCACTACGAGCAGGTCAAGCGCTATCTGGATGCCGCCGGTATCGAGTATGTCGAGGATCCCACCTTGGTGCGCGGCCTGGACTACTACACCCGTACTGTCTTTGAGGTCGAGGCTCCTGGCGCCGGCGTCGGCTCCATCGGCGGCGGCGGCCGCTACAATGGCTTGGTCGAGCTCGAGGGTGGCAAGCCCACGGCGGGCGTCGGCTTCGCTGTCGGTTTTGAGCGTGCGCTGCTGGCCCTTCAGGCCTTTGGTAACGACTTGGGTGCCGATGAGGTCCCGTGCGTCTATGTCGCCAACGCCGGCAAGGAGCTGCGCCAGAACATCTTTGCCATTACGCAGGAGCTTCGCGCCGCAGGTATCGTGACCGAGGCCGACTATCAGGGCCGTTCGCTCAAGGCCCAGTTCAAGCAGGCCGATAAGGTGGGCGCCAAACTCATCCTGGTCCTGGGCGGCGACGAGCTTGCCGCCGGCAAGGTCAAGGTACGCGACATGGAGAGCCATGACGAGGTACTGGTCGATCTGGCCAACGTGGTCGAGGCGGTTCGCGAGCGCCTGTAGCGCATCTTTTTGAGCTGCGGACCCGCTTTGGTGTCCCGTTCATTGCGAGCGATTGTTACGGGGGTGTTTCGCATTTATGCGGAATGCCCCCGTTTGTGTATGCCGTCCACCGAGAAATACGACCATTTAGAGCAAAAACCCTTGCAATGCAGAAAATACTTTTGTGTGGTAAAGCGCAATCAGTGTCGAAAGTATTTCTCAAGCGCCTATAATGAATACCGCATGTTACGTGCATAGAAGGAGGAATGGGAGGAAACGTGGCTGAGAACCTAAGCAACCAGTCTGTACCCGAAGCCGCGGCGCGCGTCGCTGCCGTGGTCAACCGCCTCGTTAACCGAATCGGCTCGAATGCCGAGTCCAGGGAGCGTCTCGCCGAGATCGAGATCCCCGAGGAGTTGCGCGACAACTTGGCGCTGTTCCTGCGCCTGGAGCGCCGTGTGCTTAGCGAGTATGATCCCGAGATCGCGGACCTGTTCGACAAGATCCTGACGGCCGAGATTGTGGCCAATGCCGGAAACCCCGGCGCCCGTGCTGCCGACGAGTCCGTCGACGAGCAGGGCGTGCCCACCGCCGACGAGCCTACTGCTGTGGCGTTTCGTGAGGTCGTCGATCTGATTGACAGTCTGCCGCTCGATAAGCAACAGGTCATCGTTCGCGCCTTTACGAGCTTCTTCCATCTGGCAAACCTGTCGGAGGAGAACTACCGCGTGGCGCAGCTGCGCGAGCGCGAGGCAGGTGCGTCGACCGATACCGAGGTCGATCCCGCCAACGAACTCACCGTCGCCTATCACCAGTTGGTAAACGAGATGGGTGTCGAGGGCGCCAACGAGCTGCTCGACAAGCTCGAGTTCCACCCTGTCTTTACCGCACATCCCACCGAGGCCCGTCGTAAGGCCGTCGAGGGCAAGATTCGCCGTATCTCCAACCTGCTGGAGGAGCGTCCGCGCCTGGGCGGCTCCGACCTGGTGGAGAACGAGCGCCATATGCTGCAGGAGATCGACGCTCTGGTGCGTACGAGCCCCATCGCGCTCAAGAAGCCCACGCCGGTCGAGGAAGCCGATACCATCATCGACATCTTCGATAACACGCTGTTCGACGTCATCCCCGTCATCTACCGTCGTTTTGACGACTGGGTGCTGGGCGACAAGGCCGGTACCGTGCCGCCGCTGTGTCCGGCGTTCTTCCATCCCGGCAGCTGGATCGGTTCCGACCGCGACGGCAACCCCAACGTTACCGCCAAGGTGAGCCGCGAGGTCGCCGCCAAGTACTTCACCCACATGGTGCTCAAGCTCGAGGACAAGTGCCGCCGCATCGGCCGCAACCTTACGCTCGAGGCCACCTACAGCAAGCCGTCTGCCGAGCTCATCAACCTGTGGAACCATCAGGTCGAGATGAGCGCTCAGTACACGGCACGCGCCGAGCTGATCTCCGAGCACGAGCCGCATCGCGCCGTCATGCTCGTCATGGCCGACCGCCTCAACGCCACCGTGCGTCGCATCACCGACACCATGTACCACAGCGCCGATGAGTTTCTGGAGGACCTGCGCGTCGTCCAGCGCTCGCTGGCTGCCTGCGGTGCCGTCCGTGCTGCCTATGGCCCGGTCCAGACCATCATCTGGCAGGTCGAGTCCTTCGGCTTCCATATGGTCGAGATGGAGTTCCGTCAGCACTCCGTGGTGCACGCCCGCGCCCTCAAGGATATCCACGAGAACGGTATCCATGGCGACCTGCAGCCTATGACGCGCGAGGTCATCGACACCTTCCGCGCTATCGGTTCCATCCAAAAGCGCTACGGCAAGAAGATGGCGCACCGCTACATCATCTCGTTTACTAAGAGCGCCCAGCATGTGGCCGACGTCTTTGAACTTGCCCACCTGTCCTTTGCACACGAGGAGGATGTCCCCGAGCTCGACGTGATCCCGCTGTTCGAGCAGCTCGAGGACCTCGAGGGCTGCGTCGACGTGCTCGACCAGATGCTTACGCTGCCCGTGGTGCAAAAGCGCCTTGCCCAGACCAACCGCCGCATGGAGGTCATGCTGGGCTATTCCGACTCCTCCAAGGATGCCGGTCCTACCACGGCCATGCTCGCGCTGCACTCCGCGCAGGAGCGCATTGCCAAGTGGGCCGAGAAGAACGATATCGACCTGGTGCTCATGCACGGTCGCGGCGGTGCCGTGGGCCGTGGCGGCGGTCCGGCCAACAAGGCCGTGCTGGCGCAGCCCAAGGGTTCGGTCAACTGCTTCTTTAAGCTCACCGAGCAGGGCGAGGTCATCTTTGCCCGTTACGGCAACCGCACGCTGGCTCAGCGCCATGTTGAGTCCGTTGCCGCCGCAACGCTTTTGCAGTCGGCCCCGAGCGTCGAGAAGACCAACACCGAGACCACGCAGAAGTTCTGGGATATGGCGGAGAAGCTCAACGCAGTAAGCCATGAGCGCTATCTGGACCTGCTGAACACCGAGGACTTTACACCGTGGTTCTCGACCGTGACGCCGTTGACCGAGGTCGGTCTGCTGCCAATCGGCTCGCGTCCCGCCAAGCGCGGCCTGGGCGCCAAGTCGCTCGACGACCTGCGTACCATTCCGTGGATCTTTAGCTGGAGCCAGGCACGCATCAATCTGGCCGCTTGGTACGGCCTGGGCACCGCCTGCGAGCAGTTGGGCGACCTTGACCAGCTCAAGGCTGCCTACCAGGAGTGGCCGTTCTTCCGCACGTTCATCGACAACATCGAGATGTCGATCGCTAAGACCGATCAGCGCATCGCCAAGATGTACCTGCACCTGGGCGATCGCCAGGATCTGTCCGAGAAGGTCTTCACCGAGATGCAGCTCACCCGTAAGTGGGTCCTTGCCATCGTCGGTGACGAGTGGCCGCTGCAGCGTCGCCGCGTGCTCGGCTGCGCCGTCCGCGTGCGTAACCCCTATGTTGACGCCCTATCCATCGCCCAGGTTCGCGCCCTTCGCGAGGTGCGTATGAACCAGGACGAGATGGCGGAGGAGAAGAAGGCCGAGTACATGAGCCTGATTCTTTCGACTGTGACCGGCGTCTCGGCAGGTTTGCAAAACACGGGGTAATCGATAGCCCTGTAGTCGCTGTCCGGGGCTGCCGTATGTTTACTTTCCGGCGCGTCCTCGGACATGCAAGAAGCCCTCGCTGCGCACTTCGTGCGGCGAGGGCTTCTTGCGTCCTGCGGAGTGCGCCGGAAAGTAAACATACGGCAGCCCCTGCGATGTCCTGTCTTCGGCGGAATACTGGCTGAGGGAATATAGTGCGCTTCGCGCGTTTGGAAGGGGCTTCGTGCTGCGGAATGCATTCAGAGGGAAACCCGTCGGGCCTCTTTGTCCTCGGTCTTCTGGGATTGGGGCTGAAGAGATTAAAGTGCGCTTTGCGCCTCGCGTCTTATCGATCGGGTTTGAGATGCATGTGGCGCTTCTCGACTTATGACTGTAGCGGCCGCGGTCCCGTTTGGGATCGCGGTTGTTTTGTTGTGGGTCAATATGAACGTTGTGTTAATGAGTCGGTGGACGGTGGTGTTTTTCGGTGAGCGGCGTATCCTTCCAACGGTTTATCTAGTGTGTCAGTTGAAAGGAAGAGGGCGCTCGTCATTGTTTAAATGTGAACTGCCGTTTGACCACAAGACGTTGCATCTGGAGCTTGCGGATAAGAACTTCGCGGGTGTGATGGAAGGTCATCAAAACGAGTTTAAGACTACAAAATCTCAGGAAGAGCTGGTAGAGGAGTCACTTGTCAACCCTTATGGCTCGCCTTCGCTCGAGGAGCTTTGTGCTGGCAAGAAGGATATCGTCATCATTAGCTCCGACCATACGCGTCCCGTTCCTTCGCGTGTGACGATGCCCATTCTGCTGCATCACATTCATGCCGCTGCGCCCGAGGCGCGCGTTCGTATTCTGGTTGCAACTGGCATGCACCGTCCGTCGACGCACGAAGAGCTCGTCAACAAGTACGGCGAGGAGATTGTTGCGAACGAGGAGATCGTCATGCATGTCGCGACCGACGACAGCATGATGAAAAAGATCGGCACCCTGCCTTCTGGTGGCGAGTGCATCATCAACAAAATCGCTGCCGACTGCGACCTGCTGCTCGCCGAGGGCTTTATTGAGCCGCACTTCTTTGCCGGTTTCTCTGGTAGCCGCAAGTCCGTCCTGCCTGGCATCGCCAGCTACAAGACCATCATGTACAACCACAACGGTCAGTTTGTGAACGATTCCCACTCGCGTGCCGGCAACCTGTGCCACAACCACGTGAGCGAGGACATGTTTGCCGCCGCCGAGATGGCTCACCTTGCCTTTGTGCTCAACGTGGTGCTCAACGGCAAGCACGAGGTCATTGGCTCCTTTGCCGGCGACATCCACAAGGCGCACGAGGCTGGCTGCGAGTTCGTGAAGAGCCTTGCCGGCGTTGAGCCCGTCGAGTGCGAGATCGCCATTACCACTAACGGCGGCTACCCCCTCGATCAGAACATCTATCAGGCTGTGAAGGGCATGTGCGCTGCCGAGGCCACGCTTCCCGAGGGCGGCGTGATCATCGACGTCGCCGGTTGTGCCGACGGTCACGGCGGCGAGGGCTTCTATCACAACATCGCCGACAACGATCCGGCAGAGTTTGAGCGCGCCTGCATCGATCGTCCTAAGGACGAGACCCTGCCCGATCAGTGGACGAGCCAGATCTTTGCCCGCATCCTGGCGCATCACCCTGTGATCATGGTCACCGACCTGTGCGATCACCAGATGCTCAAGGATATGCACATGACGCCGGTCAACACTATCGAGGAAGCGCTCAAGCTCGCCTTTGAGATGAAGGGTGCCGATGCCAAGGTCGCCGTCATCCCCGATGGCCTGGGTGTTGTTGTCGCACAGCACTAGTGCGCGGCTTAAACGAATCGTTTATAACCGACAAGAAAGATAAGGTTTTATGCTTACCAAACTCCTCTGCGAATTCGGCGCAACGGCCCTCATGATCGTCTTTGGCGTGGGTGTTCACTGCGATACCGTGCTCAAGGGCACCAAGTATCAGGGCTCCGGCCATATGTTTGCCATCACCACCTGGTCCTTTGGCATCTCGGTCTGCCTGTTTGTCTTTGGTGGCGCTGTGTGCATGAACCCCGCCATGGTGCTTGCCCAGTGCATCGTCGGCCTGGTGCCGTGGGGCAACTGCATCCCCTTCATGCTTGCCGATATGCTCGGCGGCTTTGTGGGTGCCGTGATCGCTTGGTTTATGTATGCCGATGAGTTCAAGGCTTCCGAGGACGTCGTCGACCCCATTGCCCAGCGCAACATCTTCTCGACCAACCCCACCACCGAGGGCACGAACTATGCTCGTAACTTCTTCTGCGAGGCTATCTGCACCTTCGTGTTCATCAGCGCCATCCTTGCTGCCGCTAGCCGCGCCGGCGAGAACGTTCTGATGCTCGCAATCTGCGTCGGCCTGATCGTTTGGGCCGTTGGCATGGGCATGGGCGGCATCACCGGCTTCGCCATGAACCAGGCTCGTGACCTTGGTCCTCGCATGGCCTATCAGGTGCTGCCGATCAAGAACAAGGCCGACAACAACTGGAAGTATGGTCTGCTTGTTCCTGGCATCGCGCCGTTTGTCGGTGCTATTGTGGCCGCGCTGTTTGTGCATGGTTTCTTGGGCATGTTCTAGTCCAAGGCTACATAGTTGTCCGCTGGCCGCATGGGGTAACTTCCCAGCGCGTCCTCGGACATGAAAGAACCCCCGCTGCGCACTTCGTGAACTGCGCCCCAATTCTTGGACGGGCTAATAAGCGGCCTACGCCGCACATAGGGACTGATTCCGGAATTCCTCCGGGGTCAGTCCCTTCAGTTTAACCTGCCTCCTTCTCGTGTTCCAATGGATGATGTATTCGTCCAGGTCTCTCTTGAAGTCTTCGAAGCAAGGCCATTTTCTTCCGCGAAAGAACTCGTCCTTCATATGGCCGAACACCTGCTCCGTCGCGCCGTTGTCGATGCAGTTGCCCTTCCGGGACATGCTCTGCACCACGCCGGCCTCCTCCAGCCGCTTGCACCACCCGGCCTGCTGGTACTGCCAGCCCATGTCCGAGTGCAGGACCGGCCTGGAGCCCTCGGGCATCTTGGACACGAGCTGGTCGAGCAGCTCGTGCTGTTGGCCATGTTGGGATGCAGCGACGTGGACCAGGCGACGATCTCCTTGCTGCCGAAGTCGTAGACCGGCGCGAAGTAGGCCTTGCCCCAGGGCTGCTTGAGCTCGGTGACGTCGGTGCCCATCTTCTCCGC
>DXMY01000017.1 GCA_019413925.1 Collinsella sp. | reverse complement strand
GCATACGACGCCGCGAAGGACGCACTCGGCGGAATCGACATCGAGTCCCTCAAGCAGAATCTCGATGCCGCCAAGGCAAAGTCCGATCAGGCCAATGAGGCGTATGACAACGCCACTGCTTCGGTCAAGGACCTTACCGCCAAGCGCGATGCCGCCAATACGGACCTTGCGAACAAACAGGGCACGCTAGGCGAGGCCAAGAAGGCCGACGGTGCTGCCCAAGCTGGCGTTGACAAGGCTCAGGCCGCAGACGCGCATGCCGCGACCGCTCTTTCGGACGCCAAGCAGGCAGTTGCCGCCAAGACGCAGGCCCTGTCCGACGCACAGGCGAAGGCCAAGGCCGCCGAGGGCGAGCTGGCCACCGCAAACAAGGCCTTCGAGCGCTTCGCCGGCGCCCAGAAGGCGGTCGACGACGCCAAGGTCGCCTATGACGCTGCCGTCGCCGGTGTCGCCGATGCCCAGAAGCAGCTCGAGTCCGCCAACGAAGCCGTCGTCGATGCGAACCTCGAGATCGTCAAGGCCAAGGCCGAGCTTGCCAACGACGAGGCGCTCAAGGCCGATCTTGAGGCTGTCGACCACAAGGCATCCCTTGCCGCGGGCACGACGGGCAACGAGAAGCTGGTTAAGCTGAACGCTGCCTACGCTCGCTATAAGGCTGCCGTCGATGCCGCCGCTGGTCTCAAGGCTGCTCTGAGCGATGCCGATGCCAAGCTGTCCGATGCCAACGACGCCTATGCCGCCGCGCTTGCCGAGCTTGGCGATGCCAAGGATGCCCTGGCTGCCGCGCAGGCCGAGTACGACAAGTATCATCCCAAGGCTGAGCCGCAGGCCAAGCCTCAGGTTGCGCAGGCTGCCGCAAAGGCTCCTGTCGCCAAGAAGAAGGCCACGGACGGTGCACTTGCTCAGACGGGCGATACCTCCGCGCTTGCAGGTGAGGTCTTCGTCATCGGCGGCATTACGCTCGTTGCCGCGGGTGTGACGCTCGGCGATCGTCGTCGCAAGCAGATGTAGCGTTTCGAGCGTAGTTTCTGCAACGAACTTCAATTCATAACGGGACCGTCTCGTTAGCCAAACGATAAGGCCGGCGCGCTGTTAAATGCAGCGCGCCGGCCTTTCTTTGCGTTGGTATAAAAAGCCCGGTCGGCAGCCGCAAAAGCTACCGACCGGGCAAGTCGTAGGCAATATGGTTGCCGTCGAGCAGCTGCTCAGCTTAGCCCAGCAGGCTTAAGCCCACGGAGACAAACGCTAGGATAACGCCGACGATGGACTCGCCGCCCAGCAGGCCGCTGGCAACGACCAGGCCCTGCTCCTGGAAGGCGGCATCCTTGGCGGCCTTCTCCTCGTCCGAAAGACCGGCGGCGGCGTCGCGGCGTGCTGCCCACTTGTCGTAGGCGAGCTTGACACAGGAGCCCAAGAAGGCCGTGAGCGACATGTAGAACGGCAGGTACACGCCCAAGCCGATCATCATGGCCGGAATGCCGAGCCAGTACATGACGATGCCGGCGATAAAGCCGCCTGCGAACCACGGCACGCTCGGGATGCCCGAGACCATGGTGGCGACGACGCTTGCCTGCGCGGCCACAAAGCTCTTGTCGGGGCCGAAAGCATCCGGACCATAGGCGGTGACGAGCGCGACCATGACGGCAGCGGCGACCAGGGCGCCCACGATGCCGCCGATGGCCTGGCCGATCCACTGCGCACGCGGATTGGTGCCCAGCATGGCGCCGGCCTTAAAGTCGTTCATGACGTCGCCCGCAAGGCCGCATGCCACGGCCACGATGCCGGCGATAAAGAACAGCTTGACCTGGGCGATCTGTGCGAAGGCAGCCACGATGAGCATGACGATGAGGCCGAAGATCTCCATGGGGTCGATGCCCGTCTGGCCGCAGCTCTGCGCGCTCATGATGGTGGTGACAAAGGTGAACAGCGTGACGATGACGGCCGGGACGGGGCCAAGGTCGAGCGCGATGGCGACGATCACGGCGATGGCGGCAGTACCCAGGCCGATGATGCCGGCGTCGAGCTTAAGCGAGCCCGAGATGAGCGACTGCTCGTCGGTGTCGCTGGAGCTGTCGGCGGCGAGGCCGCGGGCGATGCCGGCGACCTGCGGCAGGATGTCCTTGAGGACGACGGCGACGCCAAAGCCCATCATGAGGCCCATGCCGAGCGATTTGACGATGCCCTGCGCAGTCACAACGTCGAATAGACCGGCAGCGGTGCCGCCCACGATGATGCCAAAGTTACCTAGCAGCGCGCCGGCAAACCAGAAGGCAACCGGGGCGAAGCCAACCAAAAAGCCGATGGAGAGCAGCATGGGCGAGTTATAGATGGCAAAGGTCACGCCGGGGATATTGAGCGTGCACAGCATGCTGGGCACCACGCCCAGAGCGTCGCGAAGCACGCTGTAGATGCCTGCGATGGCCATGGAGCCAAAGAGCTGCTTGCCGGTCTTGCCGCCGGCCTCGGTGGCGCGCAGTGTCTGAGCTGCGGCATTGCCGGTGGGAAACTCCAGCGCGGCGTCCACGATAAAGTGGCGGTGGATGAGCGCCGTTGCCAGCAGGCCCAAGATGGTGCCGACGAGTGCCACGATAAACATGTCGAGCCAGCTGATCTGGTCGGCATAGCCCAGCATCCAGGCGCCCGGGATGGTAAACGCCAGGCCGCCGGCGACCATGGCGCCCGCGGACATGATGGTGTGGGTGACGTTGGCCTCGTTGAGGCTGGCGTTGCCCATGAGCTTCAGGAAGAACAGCGAGATGACGGCAGCGAAAATAATCGGCCAGGGGAGTGCACCCATCTTGAGGGCCGTGTAGGCCGAGCTTGCCGTGATGATCACGCAGCCAAGGACGCCGATGACGACGCCGCGCAGCGTGAGTTGCCCGCGCATCGAAGCGCGGTTCGAGGGATTGCTCATATAAAACTCCTTTGCGTATATCCGCTTCCCCCGGGAGCGCCGTTACGGATACGGCGCGGGAAGTCGGGTTACCAAGGGCCGCCGCGTGAGCTCGCAAACGACCGCGCACCAGTATAGCCGCAAGCTAGTCATTTTGGGATGACTGGTTTAGGTAGGCGATATACTGCTGGGCAGACGAAAGGAGCGCCGACGATGCTTAATGGGTGCGCATATATATTGACGGTCGACGTGGGCAACACGTTCATTCGCTTTGGCCTGTTTGCAGAGGATTCGGCCGCGGCGCAGGAATGTCCGCTTGCGACATGCGAGATCACGACGCCGTCGAGCATTACGGCCGACGAAGCGCGCATGCGACTTATGCAGGTCATGGGCGCGCTCGCCGCCGATGCAGGTGTGCCCGGGGTGCTTGCACCCGCCGCGGCCGTGCTGAGCTGTGTAGTCCCGGCGCTCGAGCGCCCGTGGAAGGCGGCACTTTCCCGCACCTGCACGGGGCGCGTGCTCACCGTGGGGCCGGGACTTAAGACCGGCATGCCTGTGCACTACGATGACCCGGCCGAGATCGGTCCCGACCGCATCGCCGACGCCGTGGCGGCCCGTGCCGTCTACGGCTCTCCGTGCATCGTGATCGACCTGGGCACGACGACCAATATCGAGGTCATCGACGCGCACGGTACCTTTGTGGGCGGCGTTATCGCGCCAGGCCTGGCCCTCGGCGCCCGTTCGCTTTCGGCGGCAGCAGCGCGCCTACCCCAGGTTGAGCCCTCGGCGCCAACGCACGTCATCGGACGCAACACGCGTGAGGCCATGCGCTCGGGTGTGGTTTTGGGCGAGGTAGCCCGCATCGACGGAATGCTCGACATGGTGCTTGCCGAGATGCGCGCGACCAAGGCCGCGGGGGAGGGCGATGTGCCCATCGTCATTACCGGCGACGATGCCGAGGCACTTGCGGCGCTGGTCGGCCATAGCCTGACGGTAGACGACGCGCTGACGTTGCGGGGTCTCGCCGAGCTCTACCGCATCAACCAAAAGCCCCGCCGCGCGTAGGGCGAGGGGCTGGTGGGATAAGCGCCCCTACCTTTCACCTGCTACAATGGGCCAAACTATTGCGATTGCGGAGGTGTCTGCCATGTCGGACGATCTTCATCAAACCGCGTCGGGCAAGCGCCGCGACGTTATTAGCTGGGATGAGTTCTTTATGAGCGTGGCCATCGCCGCGCAGCGCCGCAGTAAGGACCCCAACACGCAGGTGGGCGCGTGCATCGCCAACACCAACCACCGCATCCTTTCGGTGGGCTACAACGGTACGCCCTCGGCGCTCAACGACGACTTTTTCCCGTGGGGCACGAGCGATGACCCGTTGCAGGATAAGCACAACTACGTAGTGCATGCCGAGGCCAACGCCGTGCTCAACTACCGCGGCTCGCTCAAAGACCTTGAGGGTTCCACGGTCTACGTCACGCTGTTCCCGTGCCACGACTGCGCCAAGATCCTGGCTCAGGTGGGCGTGGGCGAGGTCGTCTACCTGGACAATAAGTATGCCGACACCGATGACGGCCGTATCAGCCGCCGTATTCTCGACTCCTGCGGCATCAGCTACCGCCAGGTCATCGTCGATGTCCAGATTGGTACCGGGGGACAGGCTCGGCAGTAGCGCGTGCCAACGCCAGCTGGCGGCAAAACAGCCAAAAGAGCCCCGTCCCAAATTGACTGCTCGTGAAAGTCGTGTCCGCACGCATGGCTGGCGCCTAAGCGGGTACATGGCTGTAGTAACATAGCCCCTGTCCGCGGGCGTGCCCGCGTTATTGTGAGAAAGGAGCCCCTGTGGCTGTTAACGAAGAGCTGCTTAAGAAGGTTCTTGAAGAGATTCGCCCCAACCTGCAGGCCGATGGCGGCGATATGGAGTATGTGGGCGTCGACGACGAGGGTGTTGTCAAGCTGGAGCTGCAGGGCGCCTGCGCCGGCTGCCCCATGAGCTCGCTAACCCTTTCCATGGGTATCGAGCGCATCCTGAAGGAGCATGTGCCCGGCGTTACCCGCGTCGAGCAGGTCAATGCCTCCGGTGAGGCCGAGGACCTGTACGACGAGTACGCGCCGTTCTAAGAAGCGAAAACTGCGGACTGTGTGCTCCGCATAGACGTTACGTCCAAATGTGCGGCTGCGAGCGCAAGGCCCGCGGCCGCATTTGTATGTAGGGAGTAGGAGGGTCGACATGCTCAACGACTTCTACCATATGCTTGATCCCGTCGCGATTTCGGCGGGGCCCATCACGATTTACTGGTATGGTCTGGCCTATGTGGTCGGAGCTCTGCTCACGGCGGTCGTCATGTATCGCACGCAGCGTCGCTGGGGCTTTAGCATCACGATTGACGACCTGACGAGCGTCGTGGTCGGTGTGGTCTTTGGCCTTATCATCGGCGCCCGCCTGTTCTACGTCATCTTTTACGGCGACGGCTACTACTGGGCACATCCGCTCGAGATCTTTGCCACCAACGAAGGCGGCATGAGCTTCCACGGTGGCCTGGTCGGCGGCATTATCGGCGGCATCATCGTTTGCCGCATGTATAAGCTCGACGCATGGACTCTGGCAGACCTTGCTGTCATCGGCGCGCCGCTGGCCTTGTGTCTGGGCCGTTGTGCCAACTTTGTCAACGGTGAGCTGTGGGGCAAGCCGACCGATCTGCCCTGGGGTGTAGTCTTTGGCGGGACTGCGGGCGATATGCCGCGTCACCCCTCCCAACTCTACGAGGCATTTCTTGAGGGCATTGTGCTCTTCTGCATCCTGCAGGTGCTCAGCCGCAAAAAGCCGTTGCTGCCCCAGGGCACGTTTATGGGCGTGTTTGTGATGGGTTACGGCATCGTCCGCTTCCTCGTCGAGTTCGTGCGCGTGCCCGATGCCCAGCTGGGCTATCTGCTGGGCGGCGTCATCACGATGGGTCAGCTGCTGAGCCTTCCGCTCGTGATTGCGGGCCTGGCGCTCGTCATCTTTGCCCTCCGCCGCAACCGTCCCCAGCGCATCTACCTCGACTCCTAACCACCACAAAGGGGACAGGCACTTTTGTGGTGGTTTGCTGGGCAACGATGACAGAACCGTAACGTTTCCCCAGATAAAACCTGCCAAAATAAACCTGTCCCTTTTTGGCAGGTTTCTAGAAAGGCTATTCGGACTGTGAAGGATTCCGACCTCTCCACAACGGCTGCGCGCGATGCCGCTCGCATCGTCTGGTTTAAGCGCTACCCCGCCAAGCAGACGCTCATCGCATTTTTGCTCGCGCTGTTGGCGACCACGGCGTTTTCCATCGATCCCGCCCCGGTGTCGAGCAACGCGGTGCTGTCGATCGACCCCAAGGCGACGGGCGCGCTCTATGTGTGTTACGAGGTACTTCTCTCGTTTGCCGGCCATACCGACGCAGTGATGCTGCTCGCGCTTGCCTGCCTGCTCACGCTGCCGTTTCGCTATGTGTTCTTTGGCCGCGGTGACGCTTGGCGCCCGTCGGTCGTGCTGCCATCGCTGTTCTTTGCCGTCTGCATGGTGTTCGGCCGTAGCTACGACCTTACCGATTCGGCCGAGATTGTGCTGGGCGACAAGGCACGCGTTATCTGCGCCTGGATTGGCGGCGCGGGCTGGATGCTTCTGGCGATTGTGGCCTTCTACCTTGCGTTTGAGTGCCTGGATTGGCTGAGCACGCGCCGCATTCCGTTTTCGGAGGCGCGCTTTGGCCGCATATGGCGTGTGGCTCACGCCGTACTCTCGGTCCATCCCTTTGCCGGGCCCTTCCTGGTGCTTATGATCGCCTGGGCGCCCACGCTCATCGCTTCGCTGCCTGGCCTTTTTATGGGAGATACGGGCGCGCAGATTCGCCAGTGGTTCAACTATCCCAACGGCACGAGCGACTACCTGCGCCTGCTCAACCCCAGCGTGCTGCTCAACGGGCATCATCCCGTAGTGCACACGGCCATTATCGGCTCGTGCGTTCAGCTGGGGCTTTCGCTGTTCAACAGCGCTAACGCGGGCCTCATCATCTACACCTGCGTTCAATTTGTCATCACGGCTGCCTGCATGGCCTATTCCATTTCGTCGCTGCGCAAACTGGGCGTGAGCCTGCCGGTCCGTGGCGTCACCTTGCTGTTCTTTGCGTTTATGCCGATGTTCTCCAACTATGCGGCGCTGCTGACCAAAGACGTACTGTTTGCCGATGCGTTTTTGGTGCTGCTCGTTCAGACCGTCAAGCTCGTGGCATGTGGCCTACCCCGTCGCGATGCCAATGCCGAGCGCGCGGGAGAACAGGCGCCTGTGCTCTTTGCACGCCACGACTGGCTGTTGCTCGTGCTGGGTGCCATGGGTTCCACGTTTTTGCGCAATGGCGGCCTGATCTTTCCGTTGGCGGCCTGCGTGATTGCGGCGGCGTTTTGCGCCTGGGACGCGCATGTGGCCCGTCGCGTGGCCAAGCAGTCTGGCGCCGCGCCCTCATGCGCCGCGCCGCGCCTCCGCTGGGCCGGCGTGCTCGCGGTGCTCGCGCTCTGCCTTGTCTCCAACATGTATTTCACCAAGGTATTTATGCCGGCGCACGATATCACGCCGGGCTCCAAGCGCGAAATCCTCTCGATTCCGTTCCAGCAGACCGCACGCTTTGTCCAAAAGCACGACGGTCTTAACTCGGGCGTCAACCCCACGGTTAAGGAGGACGGCACCATCGTGGAGGCTCCTTGCGACGGCTTGGTGACCGACGAAGAGCGTGCCGTGATTGACCGGGTGCTCAAGTACGAGAATCTGGGCCGCCGCTACAACCCGGATAAGTCGGATGCCGTCAAAAATTGCTTTAACGAATACGCCTCGCAGGAGGACATCAAGGCCTATTTTGAGGTATGGGCCCAGATGTTTAAGAAGGATCCCGAGTGCTATATTTCGGCGCTTATCAATAACTACTATGGTTATTTTTATCCGAGTGCTCGCGATGCATGGGTCTACAGCACGGCACGCAGTGCCGAGATCATGGCGAAGCCCGACAACCTCAAGTACTTCGACTTCCATCCGGTTGATAGCAAGGTTGTGCGCTGGTGCGACCACCTGATCAACCTGTATCGCGTGGCGGTGCAGCGCATCCCGTTTATTTCGCTCACCATGAGCTCGGCCACCTATGTGTGGATCATGATCGCCGTGGTGGTCTACTTGCTGCGTCGTCATTCATGGCGTGCGCTGGCGATCTGGGTGCCGCTGCTGGGCGTGCTCGCCGTGTGCCTGATCGGTCCCTGCAACGGCTCGACCTACATGCGCTACCTGTATCCGGTCATCGCCTGTATGCCCTTCGCCATCGGCGCCACCGTCACCCGCAGCGACTTCCTCTGGTCCTAACTTGATGCATTGGGGTCAGGTTTCTTTGCACCAAAGGGGGCATCATCACGACGCCTTCATTTTGGGGTTTATCTTGCAGGCCGGTAGGTATATCATAACGACGTTTGTTTATATTGCCCGAGCATCCACGCTGGGCTTTAGGTCGAAACCGATAGGAGACACGTATGTCCGGACACTCTAAGTGGGCCACAACCAAGCATCGTAAGGGCGCGCAGGACGCCAAGCGTTCCGCCCTCTTCTCCAAGCTCAGCCGCAACATCACCGTTGCTGCCCGTCTCGGCGGTGACCCGCTGCCCGAGAACAACGCCAGCCTCGCCGCTGCCGTCGCTAAGGCCAAGGCTCAGTCCATGCCTAAGGACAAGATCAAGTCCGCTATCGATAAGGCCTTTGGTTCGGGTGCCGACGCCGCCGTCTACGAGAACATCGTGTACGAGGGCTACGGTCCCGCCGGTGTCGCCGTCTACGTCGACTGCCTGACCGACAACCGCAACCGCACCGCTGCCGACGTCCGTTCCGCCTTTTCCCACGCTGGTGGCAACCTGGGCACCTCCGGCTCCGTCGCCTTCCAGTTTGAGCGCAAGGGCCAGATCGTCGTCGCCAAGGAGATCCTGGACGAGAACGCCAAGAAGGAGACCATGATCGCCAACGGTGCTGCCGGTGACGAGGATGAGTTCATGATGGCCATCGCCGAGGCCGGTGGCGAGGACTACGAGGACGCCGGCGAGGAGTGGATCGTCTGGACTACTGCCAACGAGGTCATGGCTGTCTCCAAGGCGCTCGAGGAGCAGGGCGTCCAGGTCAAGGGCTCCGAGACCACCATGGTCCCGACCACCCCGACCGAGGTCTCCGGTGCCGACGCCAAGAAGGTTCAGCGCCTCATCGACCGTCTTGAGGAGCTCGACGACGTCCAGGACGTCTACAGCACCATGGACATGACCGACGAGGTCATCGCTGCCCTCGAGGAGGAGTAGCGCCCGCACGGATTGAGCCGTGCATATCTGGGCATAATGAAGCGAGCATGCAAGCCTCGTGGAATAGATGAGCCGGATCCGCGTGCAATGAGGCACCGGACCCGGCTCTTTTATAATGATGCGAATCGTTTTGCATTCCTTGGATCGAGATTTGAAGGGAGCGCCGCATGCGCGTGCTCAAACGAGCCCTGGCGATCGTGTATCTTGTCGCCGCCGTTGTGGCGCTGGGTACGTTGGTCTGCCAGTTTTGGGGGCCATATACCTATCGCTTTATGCTGCTGATGCGCGATCCGCTGCCTCGCATCGTTGTTACGGCGTGCGGCGGTGTTGTGGCGCTCGGCGTGCTCGTGTGTTTCTTCCGCCTGATGTTTGCTCGTCGCGAGCCGTCCTGCGTGCATCCGGCGGGGGAGCGTAATATCGAGGTCACGCTCGCTGCCCTCTCCTCGTGTGCTCGCACCGCGGCAGAGCGCGACGACCGCGTGATGGTCGAGCATGTCGAGGCGCGCGTGCAGGGCTCCGACGAATCGCGCGTCCGTTTTAAGGTCGACGCCATCGCGCTCGACGACCGGGATGTGGCCTCCCTTGCGGCCGCGATGCAGCAGCGCATCGAAGAAGCCTGCGATACCATGCTCGGCGCGCCGGGTACGACCGCGCGCGTCCGTTTTTTGCCGTCCAAGACTACCGTCCAGACCGTGGAGGTTTCCGGTGAGTGATACCAATCAAGATAAGACCGCTCGTACGCCGCGCCTGACGATTGACCAGAGCGCCACGTCGGCGAGCGAACCTGTTGATTCCAAAGCAGAGGCAACCGAGTTACAAGACGCGGCAGCCGCGGATTTTGACGAGGCTATGGGTCTCATCAAGGGTACGGGCGCTGCCGTCTGGAGCTATGCTGTGCGTCATCCCAACACCACGCTCGGCGCCGTCGCCGGCTTTATCCTCGCCGTGTTGGTGCTCACGTTGGGCCTGTGGGACACGCTCGTCATTGCATTCTTCGTGCTGATCGGCGCTGTGATCGGCCAAATTCGCGACGGCGAGAACGGGATCGTCAACTTCTTCGGCCGTCTGTTTAGCGGCCGCTAATATGTATTCGACTGTCGCATCCGCGGCAGGCATAAGGAGGAACCATGGCTTTTAATACGAAGGTCGATGTAGCCGATACCGAGCTCGAGGAGAACGAGGCGGTCGTCGCCGAAGCTGAGGATGTGACGCTCGAGGATGAGGCTCTCGTCGAGGCCGAGTCCGATACGGATGAGGACGACGAGGAAGCGGATGAGTCCGAGGACTCGCTGACCTATTCCAACGGCGTGATCGAGAAGATCGTTGCCATGGCCACCCGCGAGGTTCCGCACGTTCTGGGCATGAAGGGTAACCTCATGCACTTTGTGCAGGAGCAGTTTGGTGCCGAGAATCTGACCAAGGGCGTGACGGTCGAGGTCACCGACGATAATCGCGTGGTCGTCAACATCTCCGTCATCATCGAGTACGGCGCCTATGCGCCCGCGATCTTCGACGATGTTAAGGCACGTGTCACCGAGCGCCTTGCCGCGATGACTGGCCTTGAGGTGGCGGGCGTCAACCTGCGCATCGAGGATGTCATCACCCCCGAGGAGTACGAGCACCGCACCAGCCAGCACGAATAACCTTCCAAAAAGGGACAGGTTTGTTTTGGCAGGTTTTATCTGCGAAAACATTAAACGGCCGACCGCGCAAGCAAAAGCGTGGCCGGCCGTTTTTGTACGCTCCCGATATAGTCATACCGCTCGTCTAACTAAGGGTTGCAATCCCCACGTTCCGCGTTACTCTAATGGGCGCATTGTTTCCAAATTGTTAACGAGGGGTTGCCGTAATGGCCGACGAGCACGAAACAGAAAGCAAGGCATGGGCGATTGAGGCCGCTGCGGCAGAGGCGGCGTCGCGTGCTGCCGAGGAGGTGCATCGTCCTCCCGTAGTGCCGATGGAGCGCGTGGTCGATCGCGATGTTATCGAGCGGGGCGAGCGCGCTGGTCGCAAGCGCAGTCAGGAGCCGGGCTTTCCGCGCTTTTTTGCCGAGCTCAATTTGGGCCTGATCCTCACGGCCTTTGCCATCGTTGCGTTTAAAACCCCTAATCACTTTGCTTTTGGCGGCACCTCGGGCGTGTCGGTCATTCTGTCCACGCTGTTCCCGACCCTGCCCGTCGGCGTTTTTATGTGGATTATCAATGCGGTCCTGGTCGTTCTGGGCTTTATCTTTTTGGAGCGCAAGGCAATCCTGTGGAGCGTCTTCGCCTCGTTTGCGCTGTCCGCCTATGTTTCGCTGTTTGAGCTCTTTATTCCGACCGATGTCTCGATGACGGGCGATATGTGGCTCGACCTGTGCTTTGCCGTGATTCTGCCGGCGCTCGGCAGCGCCATCGTCTTTGATATTGGCGCCTCGACGGGCGGCACGGACATCCTCGCCATGATTCTCAAACGCCGCACCACGCTTGAGATCGGCCGTGCGCTGCTGTTGGTCGATATCGGCATCGTGACCATCGCGGCCTTCTTGTACGGTCCGCGCGTCGGTCTGTACTGCGTGCTCGGCCTGTTTGCCAAGACGCTTGTGGTCGACAAGGCCATCGAGAGCATTCACCTGCGCAAAGTCTGCACGGTCATTTGTTCCGAGCCCCTTAAGGTCGAGGAGTTTATCGTCAAGCATCTCAACCGTACGGCGACTATCAGCCGCGGCTACGGTGCTTTCTCGGGCAAGTGCGTGACGGTGATCATGAGCGTGCTAAGCCGTCGCGAGGCCGTGCAACTGCGCCGCTATGCGCGCGAAGTCGATCCGGGTGCCTTTATCACGATTGTCGACAGCTCCGAGATCGTCGGCAAGGGTTTCCGCGGAACGAACTAACGCGGTCGAGCTCATCAAACAATCGAATAGCGCCCTGCGCATTGCAAATGCGTCATGTTGGAGTATTTGTCCCCACATTGGGTGATAATGATGCTAAAGACATCGTTTGCGATCCAGATGATTCGCTCAAGATACGAAGGGATGATCTCGATGTTCTGTTCGCAGTGTGGTGCCCCCATGGGCGACAACGATAAGTTCTGTGGTGCGTGTGGTGCCCCCAATGCCGGTGCCGCAGCCTCTGCCCCTCAGGGTCAGCCCCAGCAGTTTGTTCCGCAACCGCCCGTGGCGAATGCGTCCAAGGGCTGTGTGGCTCAGGCGTTTGAGGATATGACCAAGACTCCGGGCGTGCTGCAGCGCGTGTGCCAGATTGCCTTTTTACCGGCGCTGATTTGTGTTGTGTCGGTACTCGTGCTGTTTATTCCCGTTATTGGCGGCATTGCAGCTGCCATCGGCTTTTTGGCAGCTTGCATTGCGAGCGTGTGTGGTTCCGGCTTTGGTATTGAGTGGGGTCGCGATCTGTCGCTCAAGGTTGATGGCGGTATGGATCGTCCACTCATGCGTTCCACGTCGTTTGGCCTCGGAGTCTTTTCGAGCGTTATCTCGGTCGTGCTCGAGGTTATCGCTGCCATTCCCGTTATCGGTGTAGTGCTTTCGCTGGTGGAGAGCGTGGTAATTGGCGCCGCGGGCTCGTATTCGTATTACGGCTCCTATGCACTCGAGGCAGCGCTGTTTGGCTCGCTTGGCCTGCTTGTCCTGGCTATGATTGCCACGGCGGTCTTGGGGGTCTTCTTTAAGATGTTCGCCGACATTGCCGTGATGCACTTTGCGGTGACCGGTCGTGTCGAGAGCGCGTTTTCGCTCGACAAGGTCTGGGCGGCGTTTAAGCACAACAAGACCAAGCTGTTCTGCGCTTCGTTCCTTCCCGAGTTTTTGACGGGTCTGGTCGCCAACGTTGTCACATGGATCCTGACGCTCGTCTTTGGCGCCATTGCCTCTGTCGGTATGTATAGCTACTACTATCGTCCTACGGTTATTGAGGCGCTTGTTACCGGCGGTGGCATCACACTCGTGCTGTTCCTGGTGCTGGTCGCTTTTGTCACCGTATTTCTTACGGTCTTTGGCAAGATGCTCAAGCACCGTGCCGTTGGCTATTGGGTTGCACGTTATGCAAGCGAGTGGGTCGACGAGGACAAGGACGACGTCCTGACTTTTGTATTGCCCTTCGAGAAGAAGTCCGCTCCCTCGGGTTACAGCGCTCCAGATGTCGCGCCTGAGTCCGAGCCCAAGCCTGAGCCGGCACCTGCACCCGCTCCCGCGACCGAGCCTGAACCGGTGCCCGAGCCTGAGCCGGCGCCCGAGTCTGAGACGGCATCTGAGCCCGAGCCTGCGCCTGAGCCTGCGCCCATGACGGACCCGGAATCCGCGTCCGAGCCAAGCTCCGACGAGGAGCCTCAGGACGAGTAGCCATGCCGTCTGCTATTTGGGGACGGGCTAGAAATAGCGCATGACAAATGAGCGGGGGCGGACGTGTCGAAACGTCCGCTCCCGCTTTGACATCGCGATGTGGCTATGACTGCGAGATGCCAGCGAATCGATTACTCGTCGTGCTTCTCCTCGCGGCGAGCGGCGGCGCGAGCTTCGTGGATGCCCTTGATCGCGGCATGACGAGCCGTGCGGGCATCGTGGATGGCGTCACGGGCCTCGGCAGTCGTCGCCTTGGCAGAGCGCAACTTGGCTGCCAGATCGGGGTTGGTCTCGGCAACCGCAGCGATAGCGGGCCCGTCGAGCTCCTCTTGCGTGGGCTCGGCCAAAAAGTCGATGGCATACTGGGCGGCCACCATGGAACCCTTGGCCAGTACGGTCTCGTCAATCTTATAAAAGCAGGAATGCTGGGCGTACGTGGCGCCAATCTTGGGGTTGCGCGTGCCAACAAAGGCGAGCACGCCCGGCACGCGGCGCAGGTACTCCGAGAAATCCTCGCCCGAAAGTGTACCGCGATAACGGCCTTCGCCGGCTGCGCCCAGGCACTTGACCACGGCCTGACGACAACGCTCGCTCGAGGCGGCATCGTTTTCGACCTTGTAGTTGGCGATGGTGTAGTCGGTGAGCTCTGCCTCGGCGCCCAAGGCCGCCGCAGTATGCTCCACGATGCGGCGCATAAGCTCCGGCATTTCCTCGTGGGTCGAATCGCCGTAGGTGCGCACCGTGCCGGCGAGGTAGGCCGTGCCGGCGATAACGTTGCGCGCGGTGCCGCCGTGCAGCTCGCCGACGGTGATGACAGCCGGCTCATAGGGGCTGATCTCGCGCGAAACGATGGTCTGCAGGGCGTTGACGATCTCGGCGGCAACCATAACGGCGTCGTGGCCGCGCTGGGGCATGGCGCCGTGGCATGAGGTGCCGCGGACGTCGATGCGGAACCAGTCGGTATTGGCCATGCGCGGTCCGGGCTCGCAGCTCACGGTGCCGGCATCGACCTCGCTCCAGATGTGTGCGGCGTAGGCGCCATCGACGCCGTCGAGCACACCCGTGCCGATCATGAGCTTGGCGCCCTGGCCGTTTTCCTCGCTGGGCTGGAAGACGATGCGGATTTCGCCGTGGATGTCGTCGGTTATATGGCGCAGGATTTGCAGCGTGCCGAGCATCATGGCGATGTGGCAGTCGTGGCCGCAGGCGTGCATGCAGCCCTCGTTGACGCTGGCGAACTCTTCGCCGGTCTGCTCGGTGACGGGCAGGGCGTCGATGTCGGCGCGCAGCAGGATGCGGCGGCGTGGCGTGCCGTCCTCGCGATAGGCGTCGGGCGCGGTGCCGCGAAGGGTTGCCACAAGGCCCGTCTTAAGGGGACGCTCGTAGGGGATATTCATGGCGTCGAGCTGGTTGGCGATGTCAGAAGTCGTGCGCTCCTCGGCAAGGCTCAGCTCCGGGTGCTTATGGAAGTGGCGGCGCTGCTTGATGATATAGGGTTCAAACTCGGTAGCGATATCTTTGATGGCTGCGGTGACGTCGTCAGCCGCACGAGCCTCGGTCGCCGCCATAATCTGCTGTGCCTTGGTCTTCGTCATGGTCGATTTGCTCCTTGCTGGGTTGATCGCAAAATCGTACAGGCTCTCTCCAGTATGCCACCTGCCGCTAGGGCTGGTAAAGTTGCCGTTTGCCGCTTGGGGTTTTGTTGCAAGGGCGGGGGAGTACACTCGGGGGTGTTGAATTTCCTGCCAGAGATGGGGATGCCCATGCAACATATCGATCGGATTATCCGCTCCAAGAACGTCTTTACCGCGCAAGACGGCATCGATACTGCCCGCGAGCTGGCGATTGCCATCGCAGGCGACCGTATCGTCGCAGTCGGCAAGCCCGATGACGTGATCGCCGCCGCTCCCGCCGCCACGCCGGTTATCGACTACGGCGAGCAGTTTGTCTGCCCCGGTTTCCATGACGCTCATCTGCACTTCTTCCATACCTCGGTCGGTTCCTCGCCGTACATGCTCATGGATATGGGCACGTCCGAGGCGGCGCTGGTGCAGCACGCGCTCGAGTTTTCCCAGGACCTGCCCGATGACGCTTGGGTTGTGACGCAGGGCTGGCGCGACTACCGTTGGGACCCGCCCGCGCATCCTACCAAGGCGTCGCTCGATGCGGCATTCCCCGATCGCCCCTGCGTTATGTATTCGGGCGACGGGCACACGCTGTGGCTCAACAGCCGCGCACTCGAAGCCCTCGGCGTGACACGCGACAGCGAGCCTCCGGCGGGTGGTAGCTACGACAAGGATGCAAACGGCGAGCTCACGGGTATCGCTCACGAGGCGGCTGCTATGCAGCTGCTGCCGCGCTGCCTGGAGTGGCTGGGCGAGGACCGCATCGCGAGCGCTTACGCCGACCAGATGAAGCGTATGGCCGAGCAAGGCATCACCTCGATATGCGATATGTCGCTCATGCCCATGCCGGGCTGCGATTTTATCCGCGATGACGTCTACGACAAACTGCAGGCAGCTGGCAAACTGGGCATCCGTGCCCATCTGTTCCCCACGTTGCTGGATGACCAATCGCGCTTAGAAGAACTGCAGACCCGCTACGCGAACAACGCGCTGCTCTCGGCGCCTGGTTTTAAGCAGTTCTTCGACGGCGTCTCGAGCGAACACACGGCCTATCTCACCGATCCCTATACCAACCCGCGCTTCCCGGGCGATCAAGGTCGCCTGACGGTTCCCGTCGAGCGCATGCGCAAGCTGGTCCTGGCGGCAGCCGAGCGCGGCCACACCGTGCGCATCCACGTTATCGGCGACGGCGCCATCCATGCTGCGCTCGATATCTTTGAGGAGGCGGTAGAGCTGTACGGCCTGCCCCAGCACGGTCATAACACGCTCGAGCATCTGGAGAACCTCTTGCCCGAGGATATCGATCGCCTGCGCAAGCTCAACGTGGTCGCCTCGAGCCAGCCCTGTCATATCACACTCGACCCGGGTGGTCCGGAGCGCGACCTGGGCTTGGAGCGTAGCCGCATCATGTGGCCGTTTGCGACCTATAAGCAGCGCGGCATCCGCCAAGCCTTCGGTACTGACAGCCCTATCACGGCCGTTACCAGCATGAACGTGCTCTACACGGCCATCACGCGCCAGGACCCCAAAAGCCACTGGCCCGAGGGCGGTTGGCTGCCGAGCGAGCGTATCGATGCGGCAACGGCTCTGCGCAACTACACCCTGGGCAGCGCCTATGCAGCGGGCGACGAGCAAAACCTCGGCAGCCTAGAACCCGGCAAATACGCCGACCTGGTAGTCCTGGACCAAAACCCACTCACCATCGACCCCCAAGAACTCCAAGCCACCAAAGTCCAAGCCACCTACCTAGCCGGCAACCTGGTCTACGAGCGCTAATATTCATGTCGTACCGTTAAACGCGGCTCGTGCAGCCTATTTTGGGATGGCGCTCGAGCCGCGTTTGTTTGCAAATGGGGGGTTCGTTAGGAGCGTCCCCGCTCTGCTTGATTTGGGCGCGGGGCGGAGGCGCCGCCGCCCCGCGCCCAATTTGGACAGCAGCAATGCTATCTCTAGGTGTTTTGCGTACTTTCCATTACGAATTGCATAAAAAGGCTGGAATGTTCTTCCGGATCCTGATGTACCCCCGTCCGCGCCGTGCAAAAAACGGAGTATTCAGCACCGCGAGCTCTGCCTGTGCCGCTGCAGTCGGGTGGCATTGCGGAGATCGACGTCATTTTGGGGTCCGGTGCGGCGCGAGGCACGCTTTTTTGTCCTGACGGGGTTTGCCCGTCGACCCAAATCGCCGGTCAAAGGCGTTCTTGGGACCAATATGGTGTGTCCGGCGCGTATGCAGCCGTCCTGGCCTGCTGAAAACTCCCAAAAATGCACGCTGCTCCCCAGGGGACCCGTGCGAGCGGCGAAAACCATGCCCAAGTCGCTGTCCGCATCGCCATTTTGCTGCACTGACTTTTCTGAATGCCGGGACCGAATTAGTTAACCTGGCTCCCGTGTGGCTCCGGAGGGGCGGGGCATAAGGTTTATCGTGAGTTCCGCACGAGCCGAAGGCCACTTAATGTGGCCTTCGTGCGAGCAGGACTGCCCGAGCAGGAAACCTTATGCCCCGCCCCTCCGGAGCCACACGGGAGCCACCGCTAAGTTATCCCCCGGCATTCAGAAAATCTAAGTGCCAAAAAATAAGATTTTTTGACTCCGTGTTGTATAACCCGCCATTCGTGGGTACCATTCAACGCGTACGCAAACAAAAAGGGTTAATTCGCGTGGCATAACCACGCGGCCCAAAAAGGAGGAGACAAGCATGTCGTCTTTGAAGCCGCTTGCAGATCGTGTTCTGGTCAAGCCCGACGAGGCCGAGCAGAAGACCGCTTCTGGTCTGTATATCGCCAGCAACGCCCAGGAGAAGCCGCAGCGCGGCACCATCGTTGCCGTTGGCGCCGGCAAGGTCAACGACAAGGGTGAGCGCATCCCCATGGACGTCAAGGTCGGTGACGTTGTCATCTATGGTAAGTTCGGTGGCAACGAGGTCAAGGTCGACGGCGAGAAGTATCTGCTGATGCGCGCCGACGACATCTACGCTGTCGTCGAGGCCTAGTCTCGTCAGAATCTCTGATTCGTCTTTGAACGCGCCCGCCGCATAGGACTCGGAAGCGGCGACGCGAGTCACATTTCTTTTGGAGGATTACCTACCATGGCAAAGAACATTACGTTCAACACCGATGCCCGCGCTAAGCTCGCCAAGGGCGTCAACACTCTGGCCGACGCCGTTACCGTCACCATGGGCCCCAAGGGCCGTTACGTCGCTCTGCAGCGCACGTTCGGTGCCCCGACCATCACCAACGACGGCGTTTCCGTCGCCAAGGAGATCGAGCTCGAGGACAACATCGAGAACATGGGTGCCCAGCTGGTGAAGGAGGTCGCCACCAAGACCAACGACACCGTGGGCGACGGCACCACCACCGCAACCCTGCTCGCTCAGGCTATCGTCAACGACGGTCTGCGCAACGTCGCCGCCGGCGCCAATCCGCTGGCCATCCGTCGCGGCATCGACAAGGCCGTCAACGCCGCCGTCGCCGAGATGAAGAAGCAGGCCAAGCCGGTCGAGACCAAGGAGCAGATTGCTTCCGTCGGTACCATCTCCGCCGGTGACCCCGAGGTTGGCGAGAAGATCGCCGAGGCCATGGAGGTCGTGGGCAAGGACGGCGTCATCACCGTCGAGGATTCCCAGACGTTCGACATCACCATCGACACCGTCGAGGGCATGCAGTTCGACAAGGGCTACGTCTCCGCTTACTTCGTCACGGATAACGACCGCATGGAGGCCGTGATGAAGGATCCGTACATCCTCATCACCGACCAGAAGATCTCCAGCGTTCAGGACATCATGCCTGTTCTCGAGGCTGTCCAGCGCGCCGGCCGTGGCCTGCTCATCATCGCTGAGGACATCGACGGCGAGGCTCTGCCCACCCTCGTCCTCAACAAGATTCGTGGCGCTCTCAACGTCTGCGCCGTCAAGGCCCCGGGCTACGGCGATCGCCGCAAGCGCATCCTCGAGGACATCGCCGTCCTCACCGGTGGCCAGGCCGCTCTGGACGAGCTGGGCGTGAAGGTCGCTGACATCACCGCCGATATGCTCGGTACTGCTAAGTCCGTCACCATCTCCAAGGACAACACCGTCGTCGTCGGCGGCGCTGGCTCCAAGGAGGCCATTGACGCCCGTATCGCTCAGATTAAGGGCGAGATGGAGAACACCACCTCTGACTTCGATCGTGAGAAGCTCCAGGAGCGCCTGGCCAAGCTCTCCGGTGGCGTTGCCGTCATCAAGGTCGGCGCTGCTACCGAGTCCGAGCTCAAGGAGATCAAGCACCGCGTTGAGGATGCCCTGCAGGCTACCCGCGCTGCTGTCGAGGAGGGCATCGTCGCCGGCGGCGGCGTCGCCTTCATGGACGCTGCTCCTGCGCTCGATGCTGTCGAGATCGACGACCCCGAGGAGAAGATCGGCGTCGATATCGTCAAGAAGGCTTTGACCGCTCCGGTCGCCACCATCGCCAAGAACGCTGGCTTTGAGGGCGCTGTCGTGGTCGACAAGGTTGCCGAGCTGCCTGCTGGCCAGGGTCTCAACTCTGCCAACGGCGAGTGGGGCGACATGATCGAGATGGGCGTCCTCGACCCCGTCAAGGTCAGCCGCGTCACCCTGCAGAACGCTGCTTCTGTCGCCAGCCTGATCCTCATCACCGAGGCTACCGTCTCCGATGTGCCCAAGAACACTCAGCTTGAGGACGCTATCGCTGCTGCCACTGCTGGTCAGCAGGGCGGCGGTATGTACTAAGGCCGACAAGGTCTAGAACTCCCACCGGGGATCCGGGGGCGTGACGGGGTTTCTCTCCGGAACGTCCTCGGACATGCAAAGAGGCTCCGCATCGCGCTTCGCGCTGCGGAGCCTCTTTGCGTCCTGCGGAATGTTCCGGAGAGAAACCCCGTCACGCCCCCGGATCCCCTGCGTTTACGGCCTTGGGGTCGGCGTGGGCGGAGGACGTGGTTGATAGGGGTACGTGTCCCGATCGCTGTTTCGCGCTTTGCGCGAAAGGCGCGTTACTTTGGGATGGGTGGGGAACGTGGTTGTTGCGGTAACTGATCCCCGTCATAAATTATCCTCGGCATACTTGCACCTGTCTTCCCTCGTGCTACACTTTTCCTTGCTGTTTCAGGGCGGGGTGGAATTCCCCACTGGCGGTAAGTCGGGCGGTGTCAAAGGGACGCCGTGGCGCAGGCGAGGTGTCTGCGACCGAGCCGATGAGTCCGCGACCCGTGTGTGCGTTGGTTCGCATGCCGGCTGAACTGGTGAGATCCCAGTACCAACGGTTAGAGTCCGGATGAAAGAGGCAGGTGATCTTATGTCTGAACAGTCGCAGCATATCCATTTTGAGAACACGAATAGGTGGAGCACCAAACAGCTCGTTACCATGGCGTTGATGTGCGCCTTGGGCGCCCTGTTTATGTACGTTCAGCTGCCCATCCTTCCCTCGGCGCCGTTTTTGACGTATGATCCGTCGCTGGTGCCGGCGATGGTGTGCGGGTTTGCGTATGGTCCCGGCGCCGGTACCGCTGTTGCCGCCATGGCTATCGTTATCCATGCGCTCACTACGGGTGACTGGGTCGGCGCGCTTATGAACTTGGTTGCCACGCTGGGCTATATTCTGCCCGCGGCTATCGTTTACCAGAAGATGCACACCTATAAGGGTGCCGTGATTGGCCTGGTGCTCGGCGTCATTGCCGCTACAGCGCTGTCTATGGTCGCAAACCTTACCATTGGCGTATGGTTCTGGTATGGCTCGGTCGATGTGATCGCCCCGCTCATGATTCCTGCCGTACTGCCGTTCAACCTTATCAAGACCGTGCTTAACTCGGTATTGACGCTTGCGGTGTACAAGGCGGTTTCCAACCTCATCACGCCTAAAAAGGACCAGGTCAAAGGCCGCGCATGATTGAGTGTCGGGGCGTTTCCTTTAGTTATGACGGTGCCGCACCGGCGCTCGACGGCGTCGATCTGAACATTGAGGACGGCGAGTTTTTCTGCATCCTCGGTGGCAATGGGTCGGGCAAGTCGACGTTTGCCAAGCATCTGAATGCGCTGTTGCAGCCCGATGCGGGCACGGTACGCATCAACGGCATGGATGCGTCCGACCCCGAGCTGGTCTACGACATTCGTTCGACCGCGGGCATGGTATTCCAGAATCCCGACGACCAGCTGGTGGCAACGCTTGTCGAAGATGACATTGCGTTTGGTCCCGAAAACCTAGGCGTGCCATCGGCGCAAATTGCGCAGCGCGTACGCGAGGCGCTGAAAGGCGTGGGCCTGGTGGGCTTTGAGCACCACGAGACCCATGCGCTTTCGGGCGGCCAAAAGCAGCGCGTGGCGCTTGCCGGCGTGCTTGCCATGGAACCGCGCGTGCTCATATTGGACGAGGCTTCCTCGATGCTCGATCCGCGTGGACGCAAGGGCCTCATGAAGGCTTGCCGCGCGTTGCACGATCGCGGCATGGCCATCGTGATGATTACGCACTTTATGGAGGAGGCCGCCGAGGCCGATCGTGTCGCCGTGTTTCAGACGGGACGAGTTGCCATGCTGGGCACGCCCGAGGAAATCTTGACGCGGGCGGACGAACTTGCGCAGCTCAACCTGGATATGCCGGAGTCGTGTCGTCTGGGCAGGTCGCTTCGTGCGAAGGGCGTGCCCGTTTGCGCGCAGGTACGTGAGGCGGATATGGTCGCCGAGATTGCGCAGGCTTATGCCGAGCGAAGTGGGGCAGGCACCGCGGGGCAGCCTTCCGCATCCGATTCTCATGTGCTTGACAATGGATCCTCTGCGGCCGACGGGATAGCCGCGTCGGAGCCCGTTATCGAGATTTCGCACCTCTCGCATAGTTACTCGCTGAGCGCCCGCGAGCGCCGTCGATGGCGCAAGCGCTCGACCACTGCGGACGCATCGAGCAAACAAGCTCTTTGGGGCAACGATCCAAACAGCCCCTGGGCGCTACGTGATGTTTCGCTGACGGTGCGCCGCGGCGAGTTTCTGGGATTGGCGGGTCATACCGGCTCGGGTAAATCGACGCTGGTTCAGCATCTCAACGGGTTGATTCGTCCGCAGGAGGGAAGCGTTTGCGCGCTGGGGCTCGACCTATCAAGCAAGAAAGACGCCGCCGCGGTTAAGGCCAAGGTCGGCGTGGTGTTTCAGTATCCCGAGCGCCAGCTATTTGCCGAGACCGTGGCGCAGGACGTGGCGTTTGGCCCGCGCAACCTTGGCCTGCCAGAAGACGAGGTTGCACGCCGTGTCGCATCATCGCTTGCGCGCGTGGGCCTCGACCTTGCCGCGATAGGCGACAAGAACCCCTTTGAGCTTTCGGGCGGCCAGCAGCGCCGCGTGGCGTTTGCCGGCGTGCTCGCCATGGAGCCCGAGGTGCTGGTGCTCGACGAGCCCATGGCGGGGCTCGATCCGGCTGCGCGCGGGGATTTCCTGGGGCTCATCGATCGACTCCATCGCGAGGGCCTGACTGTTGTCATGGTTTCGCATAGCATGGATGACCTGGCAAATTGCTGTGACCGTATCGTTGTGATGAACGAGGGCGCCGTGTTTGCCGAGGGAACGCCCGCGCAGGTGTTTGCGCGCGCGAACGAGCTCAAATCGATCGGCCTGGGCGTTCCTGCCGCCCAGCGCATGGCGCTGGCGCTTGCGCAAGCCGGTGTGCCGCTCCGCTGCGACAAGCTTTATACGGTTGAGGCGCTAGCCGACGAGTTGGCCGGCTTGCTGCTGGGCTGCGCGGACGTGCCTTTGAGGGTTCCGTGTCAGGCTGGTTCCAAGGCGCCCACGCGAGAGGAGGGCTGCTAATGGAGGCGTTCTCATTTGGCAGCTACTATCCTGGGGATAGCGCGGTGCATCGCCTGGATCCGCGTACTAAGTTGCTCCTAGGTTTCGCATTTCTGATCACCGTGCTCACCGTCGGAAGCTTTTGCGGGCTGGTTCCGGTCGCATTTTTTGTCGTGCTGGTCTATCTCGCAGCCCGGGTGCCGTTGCGCCGGGTCCTATCATCGATGGCACCATTGCTGGCGATTGTCGTGGTGGTCGCGGTGCTCAACCTGTTTTCCGACCAGAGTGGCCGCATCCTGTGGCGGCTTGGCTTTTTGCAGGTGAGCGAGGGCTCGCTGCGTTCTGCGACGTTTATGACATGCCGTCTGACCCTGATGATGGCCGGCATGAGCGCCATTACACTCACCACGCCCACGCTCGATCTCACTGCGGGCTTTGAGCGTTTGCTCGCACCGCTTGCGCGTCTGGGGCTTCCGGCATACGAGCTCGGTATGATCATGGGCATCGCGCTGCGCTTTATGCCGCAATTTGCCACCGAGATGAAGCAGACGGCCGATGCACAGGCAAGTCGCGGCGCGCGCGTGACGGGCGGTCCGCTCGGCGGTGTGCGCATGCTCGGCAGTGTGGCGATTCCGCTGTTCACCGGCGTGTTCCGTCATGCCGAGACGCTTTCGGCCGCCATGGATGCGCGCTGTTATCACGGCGAGCAGGGACGCACGCGTCTGCATGCGCTTGCGTTTGGCCGCGGGGATGCACTGGCAGCGCTGGCGATGGCGCTGCTGGTGACATGCGTTGTCGTTATCAATCTTCAACTCGTCTAAGCTCGATTCGAGCGCAAGAAAGGGGTCTCTATGACCGACATCGATCGCACGGCTCAGCTCGAGCGTGCCTGCTCGTATCTCAGGCGCATTCCGGCGTGGTATCTTGCCACGACCGATGCGAGCGACGGGCATCAGCCCCGCGTGAGGCCGTTTTCCTTTGCCATGGTCGATGATGGCAAGCTGTGGTTTTGCACGTCGCGCGACAAGGACGTGTGGGCGGAGTTGAGCGCGAATCCCAAGTTTGAGGTATCGGGCTGGAAGCCGGGGGAGTGCTGGATCGTGTTAACTGGCGAGGCCGCGCTCGAGGACGATGCATTCGTGAGCGACAAGGTGCGCCAAGCGGGCTTTAAGCACATGGTGGGCATTGGCGAGCAACACGATAGCGCCAACGATGGCCGCCTTGCATTCTTCTCGGTCCGCAACATCGCCGCACGGTTCTGCGATATCGACGGCAGCGAAGAGCGCCTCGAGCTCTAATTTCCCAAATTGGCTACCCATTCCAAAAAGACTGGTCAGGCGTCAGGAGGACACATGGACGGATTGAATACGGTGTTGGAGTATCTGACGTCGGTGCCGGCGTGGTATCTGGCGACGAGCGTGGGCGGGCAGCCGCATGTGCGTCCGTTCTCGTTTGCGCAGATTCAGGACGGCAAGCTGTGGTTTGTGACAGCGCGCACCAAAGATGTGTGGCAGGAGCTGCTGCAAAACCAGCGCTTTGAGGCCACGAGTTGGTGGCCGGGCCATGGTTGGTTGATCCTGCGCGGGCGTGCAGGGCTGGAAGACCGGGCTTCGAGCGAAATGCGCGAGGCCGGATGGAAACATCTTGAGCGCTTGAGCGAGCACTATGAGGGGCCTAACGACCCCGCGCTCGTCTTCTTTAGCGTTGAGGATCCCGAGGCTTTTATCTGCAATCACGACGAATGGGTGCCGGTCGAGCTCTAGCCAGCTGGCTCATCCTAACAACTTAGTTTTCGCATGGGCGGGTCCCGTGTTGCCCGGCGCCGTAAGGAGTGCCGGTCAATACGGGGCCCGCTCTATTTGTCAATTCCTTCAAGTGAATGTGTCGGGAATGTTTCAATGCATGAACATGCAAGCTATTTACGTATAAATGCATCTTTTGGTGCTAAAGTTTCAACCCACTTCATAACGACCGCTGCGAAATGCGCATCGGTGCATAAATCGCAGACAAGGAGTCTGATATGTCTTTGAAGGTTGGAATCGTCGGCGCGGCTGGATATGCCGGAGCCGAGCTCATTCGCCTCGTACTCGGCCATCCCGAGTTTGAACTTGTTGCCATTACGTCCAACGCCGATGCCGGCCAGCCGCTGTCCGCGGTGTATCCGAGCTTTGCTGGCGTGAGCGATCTGGTTTTCACCACGCATGACGCCCCCGAGCTCAAGAGCTGCGATGCGGTTTTTCTTGCCGTGCCGCACACGGCTGCCATGGCACAGGTGCCCGCGCTGCTTGCATCGGGCGTCTCCTGCTTTGATCTTTCGGCCGACTACCGCCTGAACGACGCGTCCGTCTTTGAGACGTGGTATGCCGCCGAGCATACGAGCCCCGAGCTGCTCAAGACCCGTGCCTTTGGCCTGCCCGAGCTATTCTGCCGGGACTTGGAGACCGCCGCATCCGACCATGCCGACGGCAAACCCGTGCTGGTCGCCTGCGCCGGTTGCTATCCCACCGCAACGAGCCTTGCTGCCGCTCCTGCCGTGCGTGCGGGCTGGGTGGCAGAGAACGGCCCCGTAATCGTCGATGCCATTAGTGGCGTGACGGGCGCCGGTAAGTCCTGCAACGCTCGCACCCATTTTTGTAGCGCGGACGAGAACCTGGAGGCCTATGGCGTAGGCAAACATCGCCATACGCCCGAGATTGAGCAGATCCTGGACCTGACCGATCGCGTCGTCTTTACTCCGCACTTGGCACCGCTCAAGCGCGGCCTGCTTTCCACGGTGACGATGCCGCTCGCGCCGCAGGCTCTCGACGCGTTGGCCCTTGAGGACGTCGCCGACCATTACAAGAAGTTCTACGCCGGTCGCACCTTTGTGCGCGTGCTCGATGCCGGCCAGCAGCCCAAGACGGCTTCGGTCGTCGGCACCAATGCTGCCCAGATCGGTCTTGCGCTCAACAAGCGCGCGGGCGTGCTGGTGGCGACGGGTGCTATCGACAATCTGTGCAAGGGTGCTGCGGGACAGGCGGTCCAGTGCGCCAACATCGTTTTTGGCTTTGACGAGCGACGAGGCTTGCCCACAGTGGCGTGCCCGGTGTAGCACATTCGATTGTTAGCGATTTGGTAGTCGGGTATCGAGTTGGGCGCCACTTTTAAGCTGGTCTAGTAGTTTCGACCGGTATGGCGTGCCAGCCGATGCCCGCTTTTTTGTCTGATATAAGGAGTCGTAGGGGACGATGAATACCGACCTGATTGATATCAAGATTCGCGCCGTCGAGGGTGGCGTTACGGCGGCTGCCGGCTTTAAGGCCGCAGGCATTCATGCGGGATTCCGGAAGAATCCCGAGCGCTTGGACTATGCGCTCGTCGTGCCCGATAAGCCCTGTCCCGGCGCCGGCGTGTTTACGACCAACCGCTTTTGCGCGGCGCCCGTGCAGGTGAGTCGTGCCAACCTGGGCGGTGCGGACAAGGGCTATGGAATCGTCGCCGGTGTTTCAATCAACTCCGGCAACGCGAACGCCGCCACGGGCGAGACCGGCCTGGCCTGTGCGCGCGAGACGTGCAACATCGCGTCGCAGGTCATCGGCTGTGAACCCCAGCAGATCCTGGTTGCCTCCACGGGTGTGATTGGACAGATTCTGCCGATCGATACGTTTGAGACGGCCGTTCCGTCCGCCTACGAGGCGCTCTCTGCCCATGGCGGTGCCGATGCAGCCCGTGCCATCATGACGACCGATACACACTCCAAGGAGTATGCCGTTCGCTACCGCAGTGAGGCTGCGGGCCATGCGGGCAACGCCTATACGGTGGGCGGCATGTGCAAGGGCTCGGGCATGATCATGCCCAATATGGCCACCATGATCGCGGTCATTACTACCGATGCTCCCGTCGAGCCGGCGGCGCTCCACACCCTGTTGCTCTCGACCGTTAAGCAGACCTTTAATAAGGTGACGGTCGATTCCGATACCTCGACCAACGACACCTGCATTATGCTCGCTTCCGGCGCTGCTGCCGCAGATGCCGAGGCCATCGCCGAGGGCACTGACGCCTTTGACGAGTTGGCCTTTGCCGTGCACGAGGTGTGCGAGAGCCTGGCGCGCAACATCGCGGCCGATGGCGAGGGTGCGTCAAAGCTCGTGACGGTTAACGTTGCCGGTGCCGCCAACGACGAGGAAGCCGATATCGCCGCCCGCGCCGTCGCCAATTCGCCGCTCGTCAAGACCTGCATCGCCGGCCACGACTGCAACTGGGGCCGCGTCGCCATGGCGCTTGGCAAGTGCGGCGTGAAGTTTAATCAGGAAGACGTTTCCATCGACATGATGGACATGCCCGTCTGTCGCGATGGTCTGACCGTTCCCTTTGACGAGGACGAGGCTCTGCGACGTTTTGAGGCGCCCGAGATCGTGATCTCGGCCGACCTGGGCGCAGGCGATGCGGCAACGACCGTGTGGACCTGCGACCTCACGCACGAGTACATCTCCATCAACGGCGACTACCGTTCCTAGATTCCAGGCACGCTGCGCATCTTGCCGCATTGCGGACAGCGAAGCACGGCGTGATAACGATACGAAAGATGAGGCAGATTATGAAATTCGCACGCGACTGTCGTTCGAGCGAATCCAACGAAGCAACCGCGCAGCTGCTGTTCGAAGCGCTGCCGTGGATTAAAAACCTGACCGGCAAGACGGTCGTTATCAAATATGGCGGAGCCGCCATGGTCGATGAGCAACTGCGCCGCGACGTGATGAGCGACATCGTTTTGCTCAAGATTATCGGCACGCGCCCCGTCATCGTGCATGGCGGCGGCAAGGCCATCAACGAGGCGTTGAGCCATTACGATATTCCCGTCGAGTTTAAGAACGGCCAGCGCGTGACTACGCCGGCGACCTTGGATATCGTGCGCGAGGTGCTGGGCGGCAAGGTTAACCAGGAGCTGGTCGCTGCCATCAACCACCACGGCAATTTGGCCGTAGGCGTGTCGGGTAGCGATGCTGGCACGCTCATCGCCGAGCCGCTCGACCCCGAGCTCGGTCGCGTGGGCAAAGTGACGCACGTCAACACCGACTATATCGAGCGCTTGCTCGATAGCGAGTACATCCCCGTCATCGCTACCGTCGCGGCAGGGGAGGACGGCGGATTCTTCAACATCAATGCCGACACCGCTGCCGGTGCCGTTGCGGCGGCGCTTCACGCGCATAAGGCGATTTTTTTGACCGATGTCGACGGCCTGTACAAGGATTTTAGCGACAAGGACTCGCTTATCTCCAACCTGACGCTCGACGAGGTCAACGAGATGCTCTACGGCGGAGAAGTCGACAAGGGTATGATTCCCAAGCTGCGCGCCGCCGTTGATGCGCTTGCTGCTGGCGTGTTCCGAGCCCACATCATCAACGGCACGACGCCGCACTCGCTGCTGCTGGAGTTGCTGACCGATGCTGGCGTCGGTACCGTGATCCACTCCACCGAGACGGCCTACGAGTTCGATACGCATCCGCATCCGCTTTCGACGTTTGCGGCGCGTCTGACCGAGAACCTCGACGAGGTCGAGAAGCTCCAGACGGTCTAGCCGACCCGCGGTCGTCGCGTCCCTGCACCCATAGCCCTGCGCCGTACGGCGCCCAACGAAAGGCATCTCATGTCACTTGCAACTCAGCAATCACTCGAATCCCATTACGTTATGCATACCTTTGGTCGCTCGCCGGTAGAGTTTGTCGAAGGTCACGGTATGAAGCTCATCGGTGACGATGGTCGTGAGTATCTCGACTTTCTCGCTGGTATCGGTGTGTGCAGCCTTGGCCACGGCAATCCGGCAGTGCTCTCGGCGCTCGAGGCTCAGACCAAAAAGCTTCTGCATGTGTCTAACTACTTTTACATCGAGCAGCGTGGCCAGGTCGCGGCGCTGCTGTCCAAGCTCGCTAACGACGACGTGGACAGTGCACGCGTGATTGCCGATGCCATTGTCGCCGGCGACGAGACCACGGCAGCTGCGCTCGGCGCCCCGACGGCGGGCGAGCAGGTATGGGAGACGTTCTTTGCCAATTCTGGTGCCGAGGCCAACGAGGGTTCGATGAAGCTCGCACGTCTGTACGCCAAGCGTGCCGGCAACGGCGGCAACACCATCGTGTGTATGCGCGGCGGCTTCCATGGCAGAACGCTCGAGACCATTGCCGCGACCATGCAGGATTGGCTGCAGGACAGTTTCCGCCCGCTGCCGGGTGGCTTTGTGGCCTGCACACCCAACGATGTAGATGAACTGCGTGCAATCTTTAAGCAGCTGAGAAGCGAGATTTGCGCCGTGATGCTCGAGCCGATCCAGGGCGAGAGCGGTGTGCATCCCATGACCGAGGAGTTTATGGCTACGGCGCGCGACTTGGCGCACGATGTGGGTGCCGTGCTTATCGCCGACGAGGTCCAGTGCGGTATCTTCCGCACGGGTAAGCCGTTTGCGTTCCAGACCTATGGCGTGGAGCCCGACATCATGAGCCTTGCCAAGGGTATCGCCGACGGCGTGCCCATGGGTGCCGTGGTGGCAAAGAAGGAAATCGCTGACGTCTTTAAGCCCGGCGATCATGGTTCGACCTTCGGTGGTAGCTGCTTGGCCATCGCGGCCTGTGCCGCGACGCTCTCCGCGCTTGTACGCGGCGATTATGGCGAGCATGCCGCCAAGGTTGGCGCCTATATGGAGCAGGCGCTGGCTAAGCTTCCGCATGTGGTAGAGGTGCGTGGCCGTGGCCTGATGCTCGGCTGCGATCTGGACGATGCTGCGGGTGATGCACACGACGTTGTGGCCCGTGCATTGGGGGCCGGTGCCGTAATCAACGCTACGGGTGCCCATACGCTGCGTTTCCTGCCGCCACTCGTCTGCGAGGAAGCCGACGTGGACAGCCTGATCGAGATCCTGTCGGGTGTCTTGGGCTAACGCAGCGTAATAACTCAATTTGGACCGGGTTCCGGACTGCTGGGTGTGTCATATGCGGCATGATTTGGCGATCCGGAGCCCGTTTTGGGTGGCGCGCGCAGACGTGGTGTAAGAGCGTCCTGAGGTCCGTCGCTGCAAGTCCCGATGTTACTCCTTCTTGAGACCGCGCCTCTCGACTATCTCGTCCACTATCTCCCTGGCGCGCCGCCCGAGCGCGCGGCGCCTCCCCTCTGTCGGGGCCGGCCTGTCCGCGGGCTCGGCGAAGCCCTCGGCGGCCGAGGCCTCGGA
>DXMY01000016.1 GCA_019413925.1 Collinsella sp. | reverse complement strand
GGGTTATAGGCAAGAAAGTGTGTCCGTTTTAGGGGTGTAAGGGCAGGTCAAACCCTCGATAAACCATCGTTTAAATTTCGGAGGCAGGTTTAAGTGCCTGGCAAGAATGTGTGTCCGCTTTCGACTTGACACCGCAGGTCAGAGGCCGTAAACCGCCCTCTTAAATTCCGTGGTTCAATCACGGGATGAAGAAGATACTGTGCCCTGCGTGCGGGGGCGACACGAAACGCAACGGGAAGACCTCGTCGGGGGCGACTCGTTGGCGCTGCAAGGCATGCGGCGCATCCACCACGCAACGTTACGACAACGAGCCTAAACTGCTAGAGCTGTTCCTGAGGTGGCTGCTCTCGAAAAAGACCCAAGGCGAGTTCGGCATGCCCGGACGCACCTTCCGGCATCTCACGAATAAGTTCTGGGACCTGTGGCCCGTGGCTCCTGTCTGTGACGAGGTCCACCACGTGGTGGAGGTGGATGGCCTTTGGCTGGGGCGCGACGTCGTGATTATGATCGCCTGCACCGAGAAGCACGTGATCGGCTGGCATCTAGCGAGAAGCGAGAACGCGCAGGCGTGGGCGGCGCTCATGGCGCGCATAGCCCCTCCCGACGTCGTGATTACCGATGGCGGAAAGGGGTTCGAGAAGGCGAGACGCGCCGTGTGGCCGAACACACGCGTGCAGCGCTGCGTCTTCCATGCGTTCTGTCAGGTGAAGCGCCAGACCACGACCAGGCCGCGGCTCCAGGCGGGCGTTGAGCTCTATGGCATCGCCAAGAAGCTCATGCGCATAGGTAGCCTCAACGAAGCTGCGGAGTGGCTTGCGGGCTTCTCTAATTGGTGCACGGCATGGGAAGGATTCCTAAAGGAAAAAGAGGTGGTTGACGGGCGGATCCGCTACAAGCACGAGAGGCTGCGCACTGCGCGCGGCGGGCTTCTGAAGCTTTGTAGGGCCGGTACCCTATTCACCTATCTCGACGAAGGCTTGCTCGAGGGAGGACCTGTTCCGGCGACTACGAACAGGATCGAAGGCGGCGTGAACGCCCAGATCCGCCACATGCTGCGAGAGCATCGGGGATTGAGGCTGACGAGGCGCGTCAAGGCGGCGTTCTGGTGGTGCTATATGGACCTTGAAGCCCGTGCAAGCCCGAAAGAGATCCTGAAGGAAATGCCGACGGACGTCCTGATTGCTGAGTTTTATCGAGCAGCTGCCGAAGCTAGCGAAAAAGATGAAGCGGTGGGGCGCTGG
>DXMY01000015.1 GCA_019413925.1 Collinsella sp. | reverse complement strand
TGCTTATTGCGCCGTTTTTGCTACACCGTTCCACGCTCCACTGCTACAGCGTTCCATGGCAGACTGCCACGTAGCAATGCGGGTTGCTCTGATTGCGAGGGGCGCGCAAGCGCCCCTCTTGGCCAATACGGCCGGTTATGCTCTTAGCCGATGCGCTTGCGCATTGACTCGTCGCCTTCAATATGGATGACGTCCGACCGATAGACTATGCGGTCGATGACGGCATCTGCGATTGCTCCTTCCCCGAGCTTTGAATGCCAGCCTGCTGGCGAGAACTGCGAGCAAATCAATAAGGACCCGCTGCGCAAGCGCGCCTCGACTATCTCTAAAAGCTCGCGCGCCGCCTTCCCCTCGAGCTTTTCCAAAAGCCAATCGTCCAGTATCAGCAAGTCGCATTTCGTGTAGCGCTTCTTCGCCTTGAGCCAATCCTCGTTCTTGCTCACGTTCAGCTCGTCGAGCATTTCGGGCAACCGGACGTACCTTACGCTGAAGAAGGCGTTGCAGGCCGCCACCCCGAGCGCGCAGGCAATCCAGCTCTTGCCGGCGCCCGACGCGCCCGTGATCACGACGTTGCGGTGGCCTCTTATCCATGTGCAGTTGGACAGCTCTATCAGTTTCGTGCGGTCGAGCTTGCGATCCGCGTCGTAGCGGACATCGGCAATGTTCGCCTCGGGATCGGAGAAGCCGGCCTGGCGCAACAGCCTCGTCCTCCTGTTGATGCGGCGCGCGTCCCATTCGGCATCGACTATCATGGCGAACCTCTCGTCGAAGGTCATCTCTGCCACTCCTTGCGATTCCTCCTGGTCGCGATACGCTTGCGCCATCACCGACATCCTCATGCCATAGAGTTTGTCCATCGTCGTCTGGCTCGCCGTCATTATTCATCGTCCCCCTCGCTCAAGTTCCGGTAGTAGTCGCCTCCGCGCAGATACGCTCCGGCGTTTTGGTCCTCGGGCCCTGCGGCCCCCATCTCCGAGATAATCGATTTGATCGTCTTGTAGCTCGGCCTGGGCGTTAGAGAGCAGGCCTTGGCGCACGCCTGCTCGAGCATCTCCCTTCCGTGCTTCTTCGCGAGCGCCAGCACCGCGCGGCACGAGCGGTAGGACTGCTGCTCGATCTTGCGCGACCTCAAGATGGCATCGACGGCTTCCCCGCAGGACGGGCCGATCCCGGCCGCCCATTTACGGAAGCGCTTCGCGTCCCACTCCACAAAGTCGCGATGGGAATCGGGCATGTGGTCGGGGTTGGTGCGGTAGCTTCCCCTAGGGCCGTAGATGCGCTCGTGCATGGCGATTCGCTCGCCGTCGCAGGCCACCCAAACAGCGGATCTGGTGGCGCATAGCTCCACCTCGCGCTTGACGTAGCTGAACGGAACCGAGTACCAGCATCCGTCAAACGAGACGTGGTAGTTAAAATTAACAGTGACAACCTTGCGGGTAACCATCTCGTAGGGCTTGCCCGGCAGCGGGATGAGCAGCGGCTTCTCTTGGCGGACGAAGACCTCATCCCTGCTGCCCTCGCGCTTCTGGAACGGACGGGCGTTGATCTCGCGCACCTTCTCCAAAAGAGCCTCGTTCAGCTGCCGGAGAGAGGTGAACAGCTGGTTGCGAAGGGGCGCGATGGCGCGCTGCTCGATGACCCTCACGCTCATCTCCACCGCCCCCTTGTCCCTCGGCCTCCTGGGGCGCGCGGGCACGACGGCGCACCCGTAGTACTCGGCCATCCTGCGGTACTGCTCGTTGATCACGAGCTCTTCGACGGTGTTCTTGACGACGCCCTGCTTGAGGTTGTCGGGAACCACTATCGGCACGCTGCCGCCGAAGAAGGCGAAGGCGTGGACGTGGGCCTCGACCCAGGACTCCGCTCTCATGTTGTAGGCGCCCTCGGCGAACATCTCGCCCGAATAGGGCAAGCACGCCACGAAGACGTAGACTTTGCGCGCCTCGCCGGTGTCGGCGTCGAGCACCTCCATGGTGTCGCCGACGTAGTCGACCTGCATCTCCTGGGCGGGTTTGCGCTCGATGCGCATGGAGACCTTGTTGGCGGCCGCCCAGGCGCGGTGCTTCTGGCAGAAGGCGGAGTACAGGTAGGGTTCCATGCCCGATGCCAGGGCGTCCTCGCAGTACTCCCTCCAAAGCGTCAGCATGGTCATGCCGGGACGGTTCATCTCCTTGTCGATGCGGGGATGGTCGATCTCCGCCTTCGACATATCGGATCGCTCCTTTGCCGGATAGATGACGGCTCGAATCGCCGCATCGTTCATCTCCTCCGGCAAGGGCCACTCGAGGCCGTGCGCCTTCGCGCGGGTGGTCACCGCCCTTACCGTTGCGGTGGAGCACCTGCACGAGAACGCTGTGTTCCTGACACTCACCCCCATCGCCCTTTGCCGAAGTATTTCTCTGTACTTGACCATTTTTTCTTCCTTTCTCGCAATGGTCCGATGGGCACTTTTGTGCCCATCGGAATTGTGGCGGAAAAGGAAGCGCCCCTTTCGGGGCGCGTGGCAATTTAGATTGTTAGGGTGTGGCAGTCTGCCATGGAGCGCTGTAGCAGTGGAGCGTGGAACGGTGTAGCAAAAGCGCTGCAATAGTCAG
>DXMY01000014.1 GCA_019413925.1 Collinsella sp. | reverse complement strand
GGATTGGGTCATATGAGCGAAAGCCCGCCAGGGCGAGCAAGGTGCCTTGAAACGAGGCGGCATTGACCTTCTGGTCATGCCGCCGAAGTTGAAAGGCAGATTGCCGCTCTGGCGGGTTTGCAGCGTCAACTGGTTACGCGGGTTGGTAAACCCGCGTAACTACCTACTCCCGAGCTCCGTACTGCTCGTAGTAGGCGTCGATGGCGGCCTTGAGCTCGTCATCGATGACGACCTTACCGTCGATCTCGTGGTTGTAGAGGGTCTCGACGACCTCGGCCATGGAAACGATGCTCGCGACGGGGAAACCGTACTTGGCCTCGATCTCCTTCTGCGCGGTGGTCACGCCACCCTTGCCGACCTCCATGCGGTTGAGGGACACGATCAGGCCCTTAATCTCGACATCGGCAGCAGCCTTGACCTTGGGATAGGTCTCGTCGATGGACTTGCCGCTGGTGGTGACGTCCTCGACCATGACCACACGGTCGCCGTCCTTGGGTTCATAACCCAGCAGGTTGCCCTTATCGGCACCGTGGTCCTTGGCCTCCTTGCGGTCGCAGCAGTACTTGACCTCCTTGCCGTACAGCTCGTGGTAGGCAATTGCGGTCACGACGGCCAGCGGAATACCCTTGTAGGCCGGTCCAAACAGCACGTCAAAGTCGTCGCCAAAGTTATCGTGAATGGCCTGGGCATAATACTCGCCCAGTTTCTTGAGCTGATAGCCCGTCACGTAGGCGCCGGCGTTCATAAAGAACGGGGACTGACGGCCGCTCTTGAGCGTAAAGCTGCCGAACTTAAGAACGTCGGACTCAACCATAAACTTGATGAACTCTTGCTTGTAAGCCTCCATGCGGGCTCCTCTCGTAATCGCGTACGTGCCTTCCAGTTTAGCGCAGGCAGGGCGCATTGCGGGGCGCGCTTTGGGGCCGCGGCATTCTGTAAAGGCTTTGTCAGGGGCGATGGTTTTCCGAACAAAGGGGTTGACACGACAAACCCCCTCATCAAGAATACGGGCGGATTGTAACGGGTACGTGATACCTGAAGCGCATCGCGCCCGGCCTTAAGGAGGTGTGCCATGGAAGGCAGTCATAGTCGAAAAACCTGCATGTCGCCCTCGGCACGCCGCGATGATTCCGCACGCGCATAAGCGCCAACAGCCGACCGTCAAAACCACCACAAAGGTGCCCGTCCCCTTTGTGGTAGCTCGCAAGCATGACGTGAGCGACATCTAGGTTTTTTGAAGCACATACGACACGTACGCTAACTCCCTTCAACAAGGAGGACCCTATGCTGATGCTCAAAACCGCCACGGTACTCGAAGCTATCTCCAAGCGCCGCCGCACGGCGCGCCCTGCCGCTCACGCCGGCCTGTCCAAGAACACCATATTCGCCGCCACCCATAGCGCCGAGGACGCCCTCGTGCTGCTCGACGCCACGGCTGGCGGACTCACCGCCGAGCACGCCGCCGAGCGCCTGAGCGCGGTCGGCCCCAACACCATCGAGGCGCCGACCAAGACGCTCGCCCGCCGCATCGCCGACGCATTCATCGATCCCTTCGCCGGCATCCTCGCCGCGCTCGCACTGGTCTCGCTCTATATCGACGTGCTCGCCGTGCCCGAGCCGCAGCGCGACCCCTCCACGGTCATCGTCATCGGCATCATGCTGCTGGTATCGGGCGGCATGAAGTTTATCCAGGAAGCCCGCAGCGGCAATGCGGCCGAGGCCCTCAAGGACCTGGTCTCCAACACCTGCTGCGCTCTGCGCGACGGCGAGCGCCTCGAGATCCCCTTCGACGAGCTCGTCCCCGGCGATGTGGTCCGCCTCTCTGCCGGCGATATGGTGCCGGCCGACGCCCGTATCATCACCGCGCGCGATCTGTTTGCGATCGAGTCCGCACTCACCGGCGAGAGCAACGCCGTCGAGAAGACCGCTTCCGCCGCGGTCGTCGAGGGTGCCAACGGCTCCGCGCTGCCACTCTCCGCCTGCAAGAACATCGTCTTTACCGGCACCTCCGTGCAAAACGGCACTGCAATGGCGCTTGTCGTTGCCACCGGCTCGGACACCTACCTGGGCGGCATCGCCAAGATGCTCAACGGGCACGGCGAGAAGAGCGCGTTTGACCGCGGCGTCTCGAGCGTCTCCATGCTGCTCGTACGCCTCATGCTCGTTATGGCGCCGGCCGTCTTTGCCATCAACGCCGCCACCAAGGGCAACGTCATCGACGCGCTGCTATTCGCCACGAGCGTGGCCGTGGGCATCACGCCGCAGATGCTTCCCGTCATCGTGACCACGAGCCTGTCGCAGGGCGCCAAGGACCTCGCCCGTCGCCAGGTTATCGTCAAGGAACTGCCGGCGATCCAAAACCTCGGCGCGATGGACGTCCTGTGCTGCGACAAGACCGGCACCCTCACCGAAGACCGCATCGTGCTCGAGCGCTACCTCAACACCGACGGCAACGAGGACGTGCGCGTACTGCGCCATGCGTTTTTGAACAGCTTCTTCCAGACCGGCCTCAAGAACCTTATCGACCTGGCCGTCATCGACCGCGCCGACGTGACGCCCTCGGCCACAGCACCCGGCTCCATGCTGGGCCAGAGCCTGCGCGACCGCTATACCAAGATCGACGAGGTGCCCTTCGATTTCTCGCGCCGTCGCCTGAGCGTCGTTGTCGCCGACGCCCAGGGCAAAACCCAGATGGTTACCAAGGGAGCTGCCGAGGAAATGCTCGAGATCTGCTCCTTTATCGAGGTCGATGGCGCCGCCCAGCCGCTCACCGAAGACAAGCTCGCCCAGATTCGCAAGCAGGTCGCCGGGCTCAACGCCGAGGGCCTGCGCGTGATTGCCGTGGCGCAGAAGACCGATCCGCGCTGCGTGGGCGAGTTTGGCATCGCTGACGAGTGCGACATGGTGCTGATGGGCTTTTTGGCCTTCCTCGATCCGCCCAAAGCAAGTGCCGCGGGCGCCGTCGCTACCCTCGAAGCCAAGGGCGTGGCGGTCAAGGTTCTGACCGGCGACAACGACCGTGTCGCCGCCACCGTTTGCGAGCAGATCGGCATCGGCGCGAGCAACGTCTTGCTCGGCTCCGAGATCGATGCGCTCGACGACGCCGAGCTTGCCGAACGCGCCGAGAACACCCACCTCTTCGCCAAGCTCTCGCCGCTGCAGAAGGCGCGTCTGGTGCGCGTCATGCGTGAGCTGCTCGACCACACCGTGGGCTTTATGGGCGACGGCATCAACGACGCCGCCGCCATGCGTGCGAGCGACTGCGGCATCTCGGTCGATTCGGCCGTCGACATCGCCAAGGAATCCGCCGATATCATCTTGCTCCAGAAAGACCTGGGCGTGCTCGAGCGCGGCATCATCGAAGGCCGCCGCACCTACGGCAACCTGCTCAAGTACCTCAAGACCACGGTGAGCTCCAACTTTGGCAACGTGCTATCCGTGACCGTCGCGAGCCTGTTCTTGCCATTCTTGCCCATGAGCGCTCTGCAGTTGGTGCTGCTGTCGCTGGTCTACGAGATCGTGTGCATCGCGCTGCCGTGGGACACCGTCGACGACGCCTGGACTGCCCGTCCGCGTGCTTGGGACGCCGCGTCCATCAAGGGCTTTATGCTCGAGCTGGGCCCCGTGAGCTCACTGTTTGATATCGCGACTTTCGCCGCGCTCTTCTTTGTGGTGTGCCCCGCCGCCGTGGGCGCAAGCTGGGCAGAGCTTGCCGCTATAGGCGACGTCGCAGGCATGGCGGCCTTTACGGCGCTCTTCCAGAGCGGTTGGTTTGTCGAGTCCATGTGGTCGCAGACGCTCGTGGTCCACATGCTGCGCTCCCCGCGCCTGCCACGCCCGCGCGACCACGCCGCGCCCGCGCTGTGCCTCCTCACCGTGCTGGGCCTGGTGCTCGTCACCTGGCTGCCGGCAAGCCCCATCGCCGATGCGCTGGGTCTCATGCCGCTGCCGCCAATCTTCTTCGCGCTGCTCATCGGCATTGTCGCCGCCTACATCGCGCTCACCCAACTGGCCAAGCGCCGCTACATCGCCCGCCACGGCGAGCTGCTGTAACTTCACCGGCACCCTCGTCAAGGATGTTTGGGCCGCCGCGACCCGCCCCCGCTGGCCGCGGCGGCCCAAAACAGCTAAAAACGCCCCTCACCCCCGCTTTAATTTCTTTTGCAAGTTTTAACATCTTTTGCTTTCTTTCACTTCTTTTAACAAAGCGCCCGGCGGGCATAGCTGCTCGCCAGGCGCCTCGGTTCGACGAAGAAGCCTCAGCCGTAGCAACGGATTGCCCAGCGAGAGATTTCCCAAGTGCCAACTCAAACAGTACATGTTAATCTGTTTCGTTAATTGAAATGTGTAAATTTGGTTAATCAAAGAATTGAAATTTGGTTAAATGGTAACTGTATATTTGGTTAAATGTACTGGTAAACAATGGTGATAATTATGCCAAAGAAGTACTACACTAGAATTATCGAAAATGAGCTTGACCAGCTGCTGGGTATATTCGGCGCCGTTCTCATCGAAGGACCGAAATGGTGCGGAAAGACGACCACGGCCGAGACCCGTGCAGCGTCCAGACTCCTTCTCATGGACCCGTCCCGCAACTTCGAGAATCGCTTACGTGCCGAGACTGACCCGGCTCTTGCCGTTTCCGGCGAGGCGCCGCGGCTGATTGACGAGTGGCAGGAGGTTCCGAAACTTTGGGACGCGGCACGGTTTGAGTGCGACAACCGCGGCGGCGAGCCTGGTCAGTTCATATTTACGGGATCGGCAACACCGCGAGACGACGAACGGCCGATGCACAGCGGCGCTGGAAGATTCGCCAAACTGCGTATGGATACCATGACGCTTTTCGAACTCGGGAAATCCAGCGGTGCAGTTAAGCTATCGGGCATTATTTCTGGCGAAAAGTTCAATGGCGCTTTCGGATCGCTGGATTCCGCCTCGATTGCCGAGTGCGTTGTTCGCGGTGGATGGCCCGCGGCGGTCGGTCGCGATGCGCTGGCTGCGTCCGCGATGGCCAAACGTTACATCGGCATAGTTGCCGAAGAAGATTTGTCCCGCGTCGACGGCTCTCGCCGCGACCCTGAAAAGGTCAAAGCTGTCATCGAATCGCTTGCGCGCAATGAATCCACTTTGGCGACACTCAAGACACTCGTAGCCGATCTTGGCGGAGAGGTGTCGAGACAAACGGCGGCATCATATATATCCCTTCTCGCTCGGGTTAGTTTCGTTCGCGATATTCCCGCATGGAACCCCGCAATGAGATCTCCCGTGCACTTAAGAGAATCGAAGAAGCATCATCTCGCCGATCCGTCACTGGCGGCCGCTGCGCTCGGAGCGACCCCGGCGACATTGCTGCTAGATTTCAAGACGCTTGGGCTGCTTTTCGAATCGTTGGCCCTTCATGATTTGTGGGTTTATGCGCAGGCAAATGGAATGGGCCTCTATCACTATCACGATTCTCGCGATCTAGAAGTCGATGCAGTCATTGCGGCTCCCGGTGGAACGTGGATCCCGGTCGAAATCAAGCTCAGCTCCGCCCAAATCGAAGAGGCGTCTGACAGCCTTATTGCTGTCGAGAAGCGTATGGTTGCCGCCGGAAACAACCCGCCAGTTTCGAAAGTCGTAATCATTGGATTTGGTTCACAAGCCTATGTCACTGACCGCGGCGTCCAAGTTGTTCCGCTGGATGTGCTCGCGCCGTAGTGCAATTGCAAGTTTTCACTTCTTTTAACAAGGCACCCGACGAGCACTAAGTTGCTCGCCGGGCGCCTTGGTTAGGAAGCGATGGTTGTTGGAAAATCCTAGGCCAGATCTTCGCCGCTGGAGGCGATTACCTTCTTGTGCCAGTCAAAGCTCTTCTTCTTGGAACGCTTGATGGTACCGTTGCCCGCGTCGTCGCGGTCGACGTAGATAAAGCCGTAGCGCTTGGACATCTCGCCGGTGCCGGCCGAGACGAGGTCGATCGGGCCCCAGGTGGTGTAGCCCAAAAGGTCCACGCTGTCCTCGGTCACCGCGTCGCGCATGACGGCGATGTGCTGGCGCAGGTAGTCAATACGGTAGTCGTCGTTGATGGAGCCGTCCTCCCCGACAACATCCTTGGCACCCAGACCGTTCTCAACCACAAACAGCGGCTTCTGATAACGGTCGTACAGGTCGTTGAGGGTGATGCGGAAGCCCAGCGGATCGATGGCCCAGCCCCACTGGCTCTCCTGCAGGTAGGGGTTCTTGGCGCCGGCGAAGGCGTTGCCCTGGGTGCGCTCGACATCGGGGTTATCGGCACCGGCGGAGCAACGGGTGCTGTAATAGCTAAAGCTGATGAAGTCGACGGTGTTGGCGGCCAGGATCTCGCGGTCCTCATCCGTCATGCCCACATCGATGCCCAAACGCTCGAGCTTCTTGACGGCATAGGCCGGGTAGTAGCCGCGGCTCTGAACGTCGACGAAGAAATAGTTGCTCTGGTTGTCAATCTGCGCTTGGCGCACATCGCCCGGACGGCAGCTGTAGGGGTAGTAGCTACCTGCGGCAAGCATGCAACCGATCTTGACCTCAGGGTCGATCTCGTGAGCGATCTTGGTTGCCCAAGCGCTGGCGACGAGCTCGTTGTGGGCGGCCAGGTACTCGACGGCCTCCTTGTTCTCGCCCTCCTCAAAGACCAGACCGGCACCCATAAACGGCAGGTGCAAGATCATATTGATCTCGTTGAAGGTAAGCCAGTACTTCACCAGACCCTTGTAGCGGGTGAAGATCGTGGTCGCGAGGTTCTTGTAGAAGTCGATGAGCTTGCGGTTGCGCCAGCCGCCGTACTCCTTGATGAGGTGAATCGGGCAGTCGAAGTGCGTGATGGTCACGAGCGGCTCAATGCCGTGCGCCTGACACTCGCGGAACACGTCCTCGTAGAAGGCCAAGCCGGCCTCGTTGGGCTCAGTCTCGTCACCGTTGGGGAAGATGCGGGTCCACGCCAGGCTCATGCGGAAGGTCTTAAAGCCCATCTCGGCAAAGAGGGCGATGTCCTCCTTGTAATGGTGATAGAAATCGATGCCAGTCTGCGCGGGGTAGTAATAGCCGTCCTCGAAGTCGAGCATCTTGCGCTGGCCGGAGACCACCGCATAGCGCTCGGGGCCGTGCGGTGCCACATCCACGTTGGCTAGGCCGCGGCCATCCACGTCGTAAGCGCCCTCGCACTGGTTGGCAGCCGTCGCGCCGCCCCACAGGAAGTCTTTACGGAAAGCCATGCATCAATCCTTTCGCACGCTGTTGTCATAGGCTCAGTATCCCTGCAAACAACGCGTCGCTCAACGGCAACGGCGCAGGCCGACACTTCTTTTCGCACACGGCGGCCCGGCAGCCGCCCCTGCCTGACACTTTCTGATACCGCCGCCCCAAACCACCACAAAGGGGACAGGCACCTTTGTGGTGGTTTGGGGACGGTTTGTCTCGATCTGTAACAGGTAGGCAGCCAAAACCGGGCTTGGTGTTACAGATCGAGATTTTCGGGCAGCCCCCCGCAGTTTGTCTAAATCTGTAACAGGTAGAGACGATTTAGCCCGCTAGATGTTACAAATCGAGACGGAAGATGCTAGTCACAGGCGATGTCGAGGTTCTTGCCGACGAGGCCCACGTAGCCGCCCTCGGCAGCCTTGGGACTATCTGCGTGGCAGAGAACCCACTTGTCGGCCTTCCAGTAGCAGTAGCTGTCACCGGCGGCAGGCATGTCGGCTGCGGCCTCGGGGCGCGGGCCATTGGTGCCCGCCGGCAGCGCCACCATCACCTGGAAGCCGCCGTCGTCGACCATGCAGGGCGTGTAGTGGAGCGTGGTGTTGAAGACCTCGACGACCTTGCCCGCCGGCACGCGGAACGCCTTGACGCACGCGGTGTCGAGCTTGCCGCCCTCAATCTCCCAGCGATGTGCCACGAGCAGGATAAAGTCGCGGGCGCCCAGGTTAAACTCGCTGGTGCGGTGATACTCCAGGCAGTTGAGGCGTGTGTTGTGCCCGTTGCACCAGCCGAGCTGGAAGGAGCGGCCGCCAAACATGAGAAAGCCCAGTTTATCGGCACCCTTGACGCTCTCGAGCTCCGGCGCGCTTGCTACGTACTTGCTGCCTTCGGGGATGGGCGTGGCAGAGAGCGCCTCGAGCACGGGCGACGTGAGCTCGGACGGAACGTCATCCCAAACGTTGCCATAGGATTTGAACTCGGGATCGTTGACAGAATAGATGTGCATGTTCGCTCCTGTTCGTAAATGTGACTATATGAACATTCTAGAACAAACATGAGCGATTTTGAACGCTCGTCCCGACCACTCAACAAAAAGGCGCCCCCGCATAAGCGAAGGCGCCCAATGCGCGCGCTTTGGGCGATAAAGCCCTTACGCCTGCTGATAATGCAGGTGCTTCTCATCGATATCGGCCAGGTCGCGGTCGAGATAGCGACGCGCGAGCCAGTTTGCCATGGGGAGGTTCTGGTCCAGATAGTTACCGCACTCCTCGGGAGCGGCACCGGGGACATCGCCCTCAAAGCCGGCGACAAACTCGAACAGCTCACGCACGAGCGGCAGGATCTCCTCGCTCGTCACCTCGCCAAACACGACGAGGTAAAAGCCCGTGCGGCAGCCCATGGGACCAAAGTAGACAATGCGGCTCGACCACTCGGCATGGTTGCGAAGGAACGTCGCGCCCAGGTGCTCGATGGTGTGGCACTCGGCCGTGTTCATGACCGGCTCCTTGTTGGGCGTGGTCAGGCGCAGATCAAAGGTGGTGACGGCGGCGCCGGTCGCCGGATCGCGGTCGATGCGGCTCACATACACGCCGGGCTCGAGCAGCAGATGGTCAACGGAAAAACTCGCGATACGCTCCATGGCAGTTCCTCTCGGTAGTCAATTTAGGACGGGGCTCTTTTAGCTGGTTCGAATGATCGCACCAATCATACCAGTCAAAAAAGCCCCGTCCCAAATGAGCTACCCGGGAATAGCCTGCGGGCGCCGCGCAGCCGCCTAGGCAGTGTAGGCGATGGTCGCGTCGACGGCGTGACGCCAGCCGGCGATCTTTTTGGCTCGCTCGTCGGCAGGCATGGCAGGCTCCACGATGCCGCGGGCGCCGTAGACGTCAACGACATCGCGCGTGTACATGCCCAGCGCAATGCCGCAGGCCCAAGCCGCACCCAGACCGCTCATCTCGTCGTTGCTCGCAATGCGGATGGGCGAGCCGACCAGGTCGCTCTCAAACTGCATCAGGTACGCGTCGCGCGTGGGACCGCCGTCAACACGAAGCTCGGCCAGTGCCGCGCCCGAATCCTCGACCATCGCATCGATCACGTCGAAGATCTGATAGGCGATCGACTCGTCGGCGGCCTTTACGAACTCCGCACGGCCCGTGGTGCGCGTCATGCCAAAGACGCAGCCCTCGGCATCGCTCGCCCAGTGCGGCGCGCCCAGGCCAGTGAACGCCGGCACAAAGTAGACGCGGCTCGCCGGATTGGCGGCGTAGCACAGGTCGGTGACTTCCTCGGGATTGTTGATGAGCTCCAGGTCGTCGCGCAGCCACGTCTTGACGGCGCCGGCGTAGCTCACGTTGCCCTCGAGAACATACTCGGTCACACCGTCCATACGCCACGCAAGCGAGCTCGAAAGCCCGTGCGAGCTGGCGACAAACTCGTCGCCGACGTTCATCATGACCGAGCTGCCGGTGCCATAGGTCGCCTTGGCCATGCCGCGGCTATGGCAGCCCTGGGCAAACAAGGCGGCATGGCTGTCGCCGAGCACGCCGTGGATGGGCACGGGCGCCGGCAAAAAGCCGCCCAGGTCCGTTGTACCGAACAGGCCATCGGAATCGGTCACCTGCGGCAGGCACGCCGGATTGACACCAAAGGCCTCGCACACCGGCTCGCTCCAGCAGCCACGGCGCAGGTCAAAAAGCTGCGTGCGGCTGGCATTGGACCAGTCGCAGCGGAACTCCGCGCCGCCCGTGAGCGTCCAGACCACCCAGGCATCGATGGTGCCCAGGCACAGCTCGCCCGCCGCCGCGGCCTCGGCAGCCGCGGGAACGTTCGCGAGGATCCAGGCCATCTTGCCCGCCGGATAGTAGGGCGAGAGCACCAGACCCGTCGTGTCACGCACCAGCTCGGCCACGCCTTCGCGCGCAGCCAGCTCGTCGCACAGCTCGCGGGCGCGGGCGCACTGCCACACCACGGCATCGCACAGCGGCTCGCCCGTCGTGCGGCTCCAGGCAACGGTGGTCTCGCGCTGGTTGGAAATGCCAACGCCGGCGATGTCTGCCGGATCGACCCCGGTCTCCTCCACCACGGTGCGTGCCACAGCCAGCACGTTGGCGGCGATCTCGGCCGGGTCGTGGCTCACCCAGCCGGCCTCGTTGACAATCTGGCGATGTGAGCGGTCGGCGCGATGGATCAGATGGCCGCCCTCGTCCACCAGCAGCGCCTTAGTACCCTGTGTGGACTGATCGATTCCGATGATGTATTTGCTCATGTACTCTCCTGTCTCCCCCGTCGATTCAAAACTAAAACCCGACGGACAAGGAGCGAGTGGCCGACCGGCTCATGAGAGCGCAGCCGGCCTGCTCAGAATTCAACCTAAAAGGATTGGTGCAAACCTGTCCCCGATGCACCAATTACTCTGCGGGAAGGACCTCGGCGACCGTCTTGGCGATTCCCTCGCCCGTCAGGCCGTAGTGCGCGAAGACCTCGGGGCTCGTGCCGGTGATGACCGGCGCATCGGGCAGGGAGAGGCACTTGACCGGACGCGGGCAGTGCTCACCCACGACCTGCGCGACCATGGAACCCAGGCCGCCGAAGGGACTGTGCTCCTCGACGGTCACGACGGCGCGCGTGGCACCGGCGGCCTCGATCACGGCCTCGGCATCGAGCGGTTTGACGCAGTACATATCGAGCACCGTCGCCGAGATGCCCTGCTCGGCCAGCAGATCGGCGGCGTCCACGGCGTGGCGGACCATCTCACCGGTAGCGACGATCGTCACATCGGTGCCGCGGCGCACCCAGGTGGCGCGATCCATCTGGAACGGGCACTCGTCCTCAGTGTACACGTCCTCCACCGGGTTGCGGCCCACGCGGATGTAGGCCGGCTTGTTGTCGGCGACCAGGGCACGCACGAGCTCGGCGGTCTGGAAGCGATCGCTCGGCAGATACACGCGCATGTTGGGAATCGCGCTCATGGCGGCGATATCCTGCACGGAGTGATGGCTCATGCCAAGAGCGCCGTAGGACACGCCACCCGAGATGCCGATGAGCTTGACGTTGGTGTTGGAGTACGAAACGTCGACCTTGCACTGCTCATACGAGCGCGTGGTCACAAAGGACGCCGGCGAGGCGGCCCAGGCCTTCTTGCCGCACGAGGCCATACCGGCGGCGATACTCACCAGGTCCTGCTCGGCGATGCCGACCTCAATAGACTGCTGGGGATACTGATCGAAGAACGGCGTGAGCGATGCGGAGCCGCGGGAGTCGGAGCACAGGACGACGATGTCTTTATCGGTTGCGGCGGCCTCGAGCAGCGCGTCGCAGATAGCCTTGCGGTTGGCGATCTTGTTAGCCATTGATAGCCTCCTTATGGGCAGCGAAATCGGCGATGATCTGGGCATATTCCTCATCGTTGGGCAGGTGATGATGCCAGGCGGCCTTGTCCTCCATAACGGGCGAGCCATAGCCCTTCACCGTGTTGAGGATGATGACCGTGGGCTTACCCTTGGTCTCGGCGGCCAGCGTCAGCGCGGCGTCGATGGCCTGAATGTCGTTGCCCGGAATGGAGAGCACGTTCCAACCGAAGGCGGCCCAGCGCTCCTCCTGCGAGTCCTGCTTCATGACGTCCTCGGTGCTGCCGCTGATCTGCAGGCGGTTGCGGTCCACGAGCGCGCACAGGTTATCGAGCTGGTAGTTGCCGCCGCTCATGGCGCCCTCCCAAACCGAGCCCTCGGCAAGCTCGCCGTCGCCCATGATGGTGTAGACGCGGTAGTCGCGGCCGTCCATCTTGCCGGCAAGCGCCATGCCGACGGCCACGGGCAGACCATGGCCCAGCGAACCGGAGTTCATCTCGATGCCCTTGAGCTTGTTGTTGGGGTGGCCGATGTAGGGGCTGCCGAACTTGGAGAAACGGGCCTTGACGTCGTCGAGGTCCAGATAGCCCTCGTGGCAGAGTACCGCGTAGTAGGCCTCCATGGCATGGCCCTTGGAGAGCACGAAGCGATCGCGGTTGGGATCGTCGACGGTCTCGGGCGAAATGTTGAGGTGGTTGGCGTAGAGCGTCATGAGGGCGTCGATCACCGACATGTCGCCGCCGATGTGGCCGCCGGCGCCGGCCATGATGATATCGACGCAATCGCGGCGAAGGTCCCAACGCAGGGATTCAAGCTCTTCGATAGTTGCCATTTCTACTCTCCTCGCAGGTAAGCTTTGACGTCTTCTTCGATGGGGTCGTACAGGTCGGGGACAATGCCGATGTACTTGCACGCCTCGTAGAGCACCGGCACCACGTTGGCGTGAATGGCGACGCAGTGGTGGATGTAGGGACCCTCAACGATCTTGGCCTCGAGGCGCTTGAGGTTTTCGACCTCGACCCACAGGTAGGTGCCCATGCCGGCCGGGCCGTCGATGCCGCGGGCGTTGCCCAGCAGCAGCGAGTACTCGCCGTTGTCGCCGTCAAAGCGGGCAAGGGTGAGGTCGCCGTGCTTGGCCTCGGCCGTCAGCGCGCCGGGGTGATCGAAGGCCAGCGGGTAGGTGAGCTTGGGCTTGACGGCCGCGCAGCTGCAGGGCCAGGGGCCGCAGTGCTGCAACAGCTCGCCGTTCTCGTTATCGGGATGGCGCACGGTCCAGTCGGCGAACATGCCGCGGTGACGGCCCAGGTCGGCGGCCTCGACCATCAGCGCGGTGATGGCACCATGGATGTCGGTCTCGCATACGATGGGGATACCCATCTCGTTGAGGATGGCATTGGCGGCGCAGGGCATAATGCCCAACTCGTCCTGCAGAGCGTTCCAGCACTGAATGGCGCCGGCGTTGCAGCCGTACTTCTTTACCAGGCGCTTCATGGCGATGGCAAGACCGGCGACCGCGGGGACCTTGTCCTCGGGGATGCAGATCTCAAAGCTGTCGGCAATGTGGGCGAGCATAGCTGCCATGGCTTGCTCGTCTGCCTGGGCGTCGCGCACGGCCTGGACAAGCTCGGTCATGGGGATGGGCGAAAGCTGGATGTTGAACTTCTCGAGCAGCTCGCCCTCGTTGCACATGGTCGACCAGAAGTCGAACGGGCGGGTGGCCATCTGCAGGATGCGGGTGTGCTTGAAGGTCTTGACCACGTTGCACACGGCCAAGAAGTCCCAAACGCCACGCTCGAACTCGGGATCGGTCAGGCGGCAGTTGGTCATGTAGGTGAAGGGAACCTGAAAGCGGCGCAGGACCTTGCCGGTCGCGAACAGACCGCACTGGCTGTCGCGCAGACGGGTGCCGTCGGGCTCGGGGCGCTCGTCGCGCGGGCCCCACAGCAGCACGGGCAAGCCGAGCTCGCGGGCAAGGCGGGCGCAGACATACTCGGTACCAAAGTTGGCGTGGCAGAGCATGATGCCGTCGACGCCCTCGGCGCGGAACTTCTCGACGATAGGCGCGATATGGCTGTCGTCGAACAGCAGGCCCTCGTCGTTGATGTCGTCGATATCCACGATCTCGACGCCGATCTCGCGCAGGCGATCAGCCGTAAGGCCGCGATACTTGATCGCGTCCGGCGCGCTAAAGATACTGCGGCGCGTGGGCACAAAGCCAAGCTTGATCTTATCCATGTACGTCCTCCCCTAGTCACATGTTCAGTAAACAGACGCATGTTTCGTTTTGTTCTGTTTACTAGATGTTTTACTCTTCTGTTTAGAAGTTTAGCGCGAAATACCCGTAGGCGGTAGAGAAATCAGCCTAAACGGTATGTAAACGAACTGAACATACAAGGGAAACAAAAAGAGGACCCCGAAGGATCCTCTTCTGAATGACGCTATGTTTACTGCCCTAGTGTGCTTTGGCACGCCGCAGACGATGCCGCCTTCGCCTAGATTTCGCGCACGCTCTGGCGCTCGACAAAATAGGTCGACACGGCGGTCTTGCAGGTGTAGCTCTTGGGGTTGCGGATGTTGCCCACCAGGCGGCGCACCGCGATCTCACCCACCTCGTGCTTGGGAACATGCACCGTGGTGAGCGGCGGGTTGGAGAAGGCGCCCAGAGATAGGTCGTCAAAGCCGATGATCGAGACATCCTCGGGCACGCGAATGCCGTGCTCGTTGAACGCGCGCATGGCACCCACGGCGAGCACGTCGTTCTCGGCAAAGAAAGCCGTCGGCAGGTCGTCGTGCGAGGCATTGTCGAGCCACGCGCCCATGTCGCGATAAGCGCCCTCGAGCGTGGTGCCCAGCGTGACGCGCCATGCCGGGTTTGCCTCGAGGTCCGCATCCTCAAGCGCTTGGCGATAGCCGCGCTCGCGGTCCTTAAAGTTGCGGATACGAAGGTCGCCCGCCAGATAGCCGATTTGCTTGTGACCTTTCTCGATAAGGTAGTCCACGGCACGCAGCACCGAATCGGTATTGGCAATGACCACGGCATCGAAGTACTGGCGGTCGCTCCAGCCATCGAGCACAATCAGGTGGGCGGCGGCGTTAGCGAACAGGGCGTAGTCTTCCTCGCCCAGTTCGGTACCCATCAGCACGATGGCGGCGGACGGGTCGGCGATCAGGCCCTCGACCTGCGGGCGCACGGCGTCCAGGTCGCTAAAGTCGAGCGAGACAAAGCTCATGCTCATGCCGTGGCGACGCGCCTGGCGCTCCACGCCCTCGATGACTGCGGGATGAAAGGTGCTCTCGTCCAGGATGGCGCCTGTCTTGCGCGCGAGCACAAACTGAATGCTCTCGAGCTGCGTCGACTGCTGATAACCGAGCGATTGCGCGCACTCCAGGATGACCTTGGCGGTTTCCTCGCTCACGCTGCGCTTGCGGTTGAGCGCGTTGGACACGGTTGCGGGCGAAAAACCGGTGATGCGGCTGATCTCGCGGACACTTGCTTTGGCCATTGTTCCCCCTAGTAACGGTCGCGGTCGAGCATCGTGGCCTGACCGCCCCGTGACTCGACAACTAAACGACCGCAAATTCAATCTAAACAGAATAGTAAATGTTTAATAGCTAGTTTAGCCTGTTGTCAAGCGAAGCGGCGCGACTATTCCCCCAACGGGCGTATTTGTCCATCTTAACGTTATTACGCAAGGTCTTCGCCATTGCTTGCTATTACGCGTCGGTACCATTCGAAGCTTTTCTTTTTACGTCTCTCAAACGAGCCCGCACCGCTATCGTCTCGATCGACATAGATAAACCCGTAGCGCTTACGCATCTGTCCTGTGGCGACCGAAACCAAATCGATCGGGCCCCAACAGGTATATCCCATGAGTTCCACCCCGTCGAGCTCGACGGTCTCCCTCATCGCCTCGATGTGGGCCCGCAGGTATTCAACTCGATAGTCGTCTTCTATTTCACCCGAATCTTCCGGCACATCAGGAGCACCCAAACCGTTTTCGACGATGAACAGCGGCTTTTGATAGCGATCCCAGATTTCATTCATGGTGACGCGCAGCCCTTTGGGGTCGATAAACCTCCCCCAAGGCTCCTGTTTTAGATACGGATTAGGCGCCGAGCGAAGAAGGTTCGAATCGAACTGACCTTCCGCATGCGCTTTTGCGACGCGCGTCGAGTAATACGAAAACGAGACGAAATCGACCAGGTTTGCAGCCAGTACTTCGCGGTCATCATCCCGATAGGGCACCTCAAAACCATGGCGGGCGTATTCCTTGAGAACATAGCTCGGGTACGCACCGCGCACCTGGACGTCGGTAAACATGTAATGGCTGCGATTCTCAGCCTGCGCAGCCAGCACATCGTCCGGATCACATGTAGCCGGATAGAAGACACCTGCGTTGAGCATGCAACCGATCTTCGCCCCAGGGCACAGTTCATGACACGCCCCGACCGCACGGGCGCTCGCAACCAATACATGGTGCACGGCCGTGTGAACCGTTGCATAGCGATTCTCCCCTTGCTCGAAGATGATCCCCGCCGCCATAAAGCACGCCTGCGTCATGATGTTGATCTCGTTAAAGGTCAGCCAATAATTGACCAATCCCCGATAGCGCTCGAACACGGTACGCGAATATCGCTCGAACAGGTCGACCAACCTGCGATCGCGCCATCCGCCATACGCATCGACGAGATGCATGGGGACATCATAGTGGTTGAGCGTCACCAAAGGCTCAATGTCATGCGCGCGACACGTCCTAAAAACATCCTCGTAAAAGGCAAGGCCTTCTTCATTGGGCTCGGCTTCGTCTCCTTTGGGAAAAATGCGGCTCCAGGCGATTGATAAGCGCAGGCATTTAAAACCCATCTGGGCAAACAGTTCAATATCCTGCTTGTACCTATGGTAAAAATCAATGCCCTTGCGAGCGGGATAGAAGCTGTCGGGTGCCAACGCACGCGGATCAAGGTCTCCCCGCATGACGTCCATGCGTTGATCGCCAAACGGCAGCATGTCGGAATTGGCTAAACCGCGACCGCCTTCGTTCCATCCTCCCTCGCACTGGTTTGCAGCCAGAGCCCCGCCCCATAAAAAATCTTCTCTAAACATTATGGTGTCGTCCTTTCTATCAAATTCCCGGCCCACACTGTCGAACGCAACGGACTCGGCAAGTGCCGCGCAACAGCACAGTACCGTTGCGCGGCCAAGGGGTCGGACCGCGCAACGGCTGGGGAGCATATTTGTGTAGTAGCCTCTTATGCCTCGACGGATTCAACGGCCTCAGAATCGCCGCTCTTGGACTTCAACGGCATCTTCTCCTGTCCTTCAAATCCAAAAATCATCGCCAACGCAAACGTCACGGCACCGCCAGCAAGACACCCGATGGTGCCAGGGATGATATCCTGAGCAAACATGAGCACGTTCATCCATGGGAAACCAACGCCAGTGAAGATATAGACGTTGGCATGAAGAAGGCTTACCAGCAGACCACCGACAGCACCACCAATCATGTTCCAGGCAAGAGCCTTCTTGTCGCGAAACAGGATGCCGTAGATGATGGGCTCACTCACGCGACCGAAGGCATAGGTGATGAACAAGTTCCAGCCCGTGGCTCGACTCTCCTTGTCCTTAGTGCGCAGGCCATAGGCGAGCGCGATGGCAAGCGTGGTGTAGGCTACAACCGCGGTGCAGGGGTATAAGATGGCGTCGTAACCGTTCTGGAGCGCGGCGGGCAATATGGCGGTATAGATCGGCACGTGCATGCCGGTGGCGATGATCAGATTCCAGAATGCGCCGATAACCGCGGTCGCAGCGGGACCGGCAACAGAGGCGAGCCAAATGATGAAATCGGCCACAAGGCCCATGACAAATTGGACGGCAGGGCCGCAGAGGCACAGCGCGACCGGCAACATCACGAGCACCGTACCCACGGGTACGATCAGAATGCGCAACATATCAGGCGAGATCTTCTTAAAGAAGCGCTCAACATAGGACTGGGCCCAGGTGATCAAGATGACCGGAAGAACAGCCTGGGTGTAGTTGACGAGCTGCATGGGGATGCCGAAGACGCTGAAAGGCTTTCCGTCCTCAACAATAACGAGCATGTCGGGATAAATCATCACAACAGCGATGAGCAGTGCCAGCACAGGACTCGTTTTGAACTTCTTAGCCGAGCTATAGGCGGCAAACACCGGGAAGTAGTAATACGCCGCATCGCCCACCAGGGAAAGGATCCGATACAGGTCGCTCGTTTCGGACATAAAACCGGCGCCTTCGGGCCCAAACAGAATAACGAGCATCTTGAAGATACCGGCGACACAAAAGATCGGAAGGATCGGGGTGATAGCGCCGCTCACGGCATCGAGCAGCTGATTGAAGAGGTGCTTGGGCGCCAAGCGCTCCTTCCAGCTAAGCTGAGGGCCATCGAGTTCCTCGTCAATCGATACCGTGACCTCGAATCCGCCCTGCTTACAAACCTCGTCGTAGACCTTGTCGACCGTGGGCCCGACCACCAGCTGCACCTGCCCTCCGGCGTGCACGACGCTGATGATAGACGAGATGTCCTCAAGCTTCTCATCATTCGAGAGGCTTTCATCCTTGAGGTTGAAGCGCAGGCGCGTCATGCAATGCGTAACCGAAGCCACGTTTTCCGCCCCGCCCACAGTGGAGAGAATCTGCTCTGCCACCTTTTTGTAATTTGCCATCATTGGCTCCTTTGCACAATCTTGGCTTACTGTTCGAATCGGCAAAGGTCATGCCCCGAATGGCTACGGGTTACAATCCTTTTTTGGAGATGATCCGGTTGAGATGGATCATCAGATAGAGTTCCTCCTCCTCGGAGAGCGTGGCGTCCCACGTTTCACGACAATAGGAACCGATATGCTTCACGCACTCTGCCAACTGCGGAAACTCCTCACGAAAGTTCTTGTACATCTGCATGTTGGCGCTGTTCAGCGACTCGCCGGCTTGAATGCGCTTGAACAGGTACCGCAGATGCGTGGCATAGCGAGTGAAATCGTAGGAATCGCGGTCAACGATGATGCGAAAATCACTCTCGACGATCTCAGTGACATCTTCTAGCATATCGTCAAACTGCTTGGTGGGTTTGCTCGCGGTCTCGATGGCCTGAACAACCCGCGCATTGACGAGATTCATGGCAATGCTGGCAATCTCATCCTTGGGAAGCCGCTCTCCGAGCTCCTTCTCGAGTCGCATGACGATAAACTGGGCAGCCTTGTATTCCTTCGGATACGTCTCCCGCACTTCATAGGCAAGAGGCATCGCGATGCGGACCCCCTTTTGGGCTCGCGCAACGGCAAACGACAGGTGATCAGCCATGAACAGCGTCGCATTGGTCGAGAGGTCGTAGGGCAGTTCGTTGGCAACGATGTCCATAACTTTCGCCGCAAACATCACGATATCCGAGGGAAGATCCCTCATGACATCTTGTCCTTTAGGATCAATGTCGTAAAACGTATGCTCGATTTTAGAAAGAGGGAGCTCTCGAGGAAAATCTCCGCCGAAACCGACGCCCCTGCCCATGGCGATGACATCTCGCCCCTGTCCGTCACGGCAAAGAACCGCGTTGTTGTTAAGCTTTTTAATTGCAAGCATGGTGAACCTCCTTTCAAGAACACTCACAGAAAAAGGCATGATAGCCAATAGCAGTGCTATTGCGGTCATGCCTTACGTAACAATCCGTGTTGTATTGCTCTTGGGCATGCCTCCACACAGGAGTAACAATCCAAGATGCAGAATGCATTATAGCGCTCTCCCCGCCCCGGGGACCATCGGGCTGGCGAACGGTAGATGTCGGCCCGCCAGCGGCCACATCGAGCAGATGGGCGTGCTTCGATCCCGAGCCTAGCCTAGGATGCGGGCCATGCGCGCCTTGAACTCGGACAGAAAGCGCGGGGCGTCCACGGTGAGTGCCACAAGCGCGCTCTTGTCGGGATCGGACAGACAGTGCTCGTCGCAGATGGTGCGGCCGCGATACTCGCCCAGCAAGTCAACGCGCAGGTTACAGCCGAGCGCGCCCACGAGCGTGGGATCAATCGCCACGGCAACCGCCAGCGGATCGTGCAGCGCGCAGCCGCCCAGGTAGGGCGCGTTCATTTCGTACGAACCGATATAGTGCTCGACCATGCTCGCAAACGCGCAGCCAGCCATAGTGCCCGAGCCCGTCCAGCCGGCAACGTCGCGGCGCGTGAGCACCACGCGATGCGTCACATCCAGCCCCACCATAGTGAGCTTGCGGCCCGAACGCAGCACGGCATCGGCCGCCTCGGGGTCGCTCGCCATGTTGGCCTCGGCACCGGCGCTCACGTTTCCGGGCACGGTAAGCGCACCGCCCATCACGACCACGCGACCGATAGACATCATCTCCGCCGCATCGCGCTCCAGGGCAAGCGCCAGATTGGTGAGCGGGCCGGTCGCAACGTAGACCAGATCGGGACCATAGGTACGCGCGGCATCAATCAGGTAATCGACCGCCGCATTGCCGTCGGCCGACGTCGCGCCCACCGGCTCGTACGGCGAGGCGGGCACGCTTGCGCCGCCGATGCCGTTCTTGCCGTGGATAAGCGTGGTGGACGCCGGCGGCGTGTAGGGTTCGGTCGCCTTCATGGGACGATCGGCGCCCAGGTACACCGGCACCTCGGGACGACCCAACAGGTCGAGCACCGCCAAGCAGTTGTGCGCCGACTGCTCGACGCGCACGTTGCCAAAGCACGTGGTGATGCCGACGAGCTCCACCTCGGGGCTCGCGATGGCGTAGGCAAGCGCCATCGCATCATCCACACCCATATCCAGATCAAGGATCAGCTTCTTGGTTGCCATTGTTCTACTCCGCTTCTCCGTCTACATCCAAACCGTCTAAACCAAACTTGTGCTCGACTTCCGCACGCGTGGGAATTGATTGCTGAGCGCCCAGGCGCGACACCGTCACCGCCGAGGCGCGAGCACCCGCCGCCATGCACTCAAAGAGCGGCAGGCCCTCCAGACGAGCCGCCGCCAACGCGCCGATAAACGTATCGCCCGCGGCCGTCGTATCGACCACCGCGCTCGAAAGCGCCGGCATGCGCAGCGGCTCACCGCCATCGCCGAGCGTAACCGAGCCGGCGCCGCCCAACGTGATGACCGCAGCCCCGGCGCCCTTGTCGAGCAGCGCATTGAGCGCGGCGACGCAACTCGCATCATCCGTGGGCAGAATGCCCGTCAGTACCTGGCACTCGGTCTCGTTGGGGCAGACCAGGTCGACCGCTGGCCACGCTCCTGCCGGCAGGTCGCAGGCGGGCGCCGGGTTAAAGATCGTATAGAACCCCAGCTCGTGAGCGCAAGCAAGCGCCCCGGCCGTCGCCGCAAGGTCACATTCGCCCTGGGCGATAAAGACGCCGCCAGCAGCCGGGGCAATCTCGCTGGCATCGCCGTCGAGCTCGTCGGCCACCAAGCGCCTCAGTGCGCGGGCAACGTCCTCGCCCGCAAGCGCATGGTTGGCGCCCGGCGACAGCACGATGCGGTTGTCGCTCTCACAGCGAATGATAGTCGCAGTACCGGTCTCCACGTCGTCGAGACGTGTCACGGACTCAACGCCCACGCCGGCATCTTGGAGCCCTGCCACAAGCGCATCGCCAAAGGTATCGCGCCCAACAGCGCCGATCATGCACGTGCGCGCACCCATGCGCGCAGCGGCAACGGCCTGATTGGCTCCCTTACCGCCGGCGTTGGTGATAAAACCGCTGCCATCGACCGTCTCGCCCGCGCGCGGCATGCGCTCGCACGCCACCGAAAGGTCCATGTTCATGCTGCCGAACACCGCAACGATGCTGTGATCCGCCATGGAAACCTCCTCGTCTTCGGGCTTTGCGCCCACCATCGACCAACGATTGTGCACTCTCGCACCCCCTATAACTTTAGTCCACTTTGATGTGGACGCGCGCTTGAGCTTGCGCCAGCAGCAAGCATTCACAGGGGCAGGCAGCTACAATGAATACGTGCTGATTATTCTCGTCATTGGATGATGTTTTATGGAACAATTCTCGCAATCGGGCTCGCGCGGTCGACGCCGCACGGGCAACGAGCCGGCGCCGCACGAACGCGTGAAGGGCGAGCGCCGTGCCAACGAGCCGCGACGCACCGCGAGCCCCCATCGCGCTTCTGCCAACAACGCTGGCCGCGCCAACACTCCCGCCGCGGAGCAGACGCCTGCTCGCCCCAAGTCCCGCTACATCCCTGCGCTCGACGGCCTGCGCACGCTTGCCGTCGTCGCGGTGGTGCTCTATCACCTCAACCTCACGTGGGCTCAGGGCGGCCTGCTTGGCGTCACGATCTTCTTTGTGCTTTCGGGCTATCTGATCACACGCCTGCTACTCAACGAAGTCGCTAAGACCGGCCGCATCGACCTCAAGAGCTTCTGGATCCGCCGCATCCGTCGCCTGGTCCCCGCCGTGGTGACCGTTGTGGTTGTAACCTGTGCGCTGTGCACCGTCTTCAACCACGTGATGCTCACCAAGATGCGTCCCGACATTCTGCCGTCGCTGCTGTTCTTTAACAACTGGTGGCAGATTATGCAGGACGTTTCGTACTTCAACGCCCTGGGCGACCCCTCGCCGCTTACGCACTTTTGGTCGCTCGCCATCGAGGAACAATTCTACCTGGTTTGGCCACCGCTGCTGTTTGCCATGGTGTCCATGCATGTGAGCAAACCCAACACGCGCCGTATGGTCCTGGGACTCGCAGCGGTATCCGCCCTTGCCATGATGGTGCTCTACAACCCTGCCGCCGACCCCAGCCGCGTGTACTACGGCACCGACACCCGCGTCTTCTCGCTGCTGCTGGGCGCCTGGATGGCCTTTATCCCCGATCGCGACCTGGCGCCGGTGCGTCTCGCTCATCGTTTGGGGCTCAATCGCCTGGCTGGCGCCGCCAAGCACGGCAAGAACGCCGAGGGCAAGCCTGGCGAGAAGGCCGACAACGCAGCCGAGACCGTCCCGGCACAGCCGAGCGCCCTCGTGCGCTTTTGGTCCTCGCCCGCATCCATCGATGTGTTGGGCGTCGTGGGTCTGGTTGGCCTTGCCGCCATGGTCGCGCTCACCAACGGCTACACCGCGTTCCAGTATCGCGGCGGCACGCTGCTATGCTCCATCCTCACGCTCATGGTCATCGCGGCCTGCGTGCAGCCCCAGGGAATGGTTGCCCGCGCACTGTCCGCCGAGCCGCTCGTGTGGGTTGGCAAGCGCTCGTACAGCATCTACCTGTGGCACTATCCGCTACTGTTGCTCATGAACCCGGTCGCCAACATCAACGATACGCCGTGGTGGCAGTACATTTTGCAGGTGTTGTTGGTGGTCGCCGTAGCCGAATGTTCATATCGCTTTATCGAGACGCCGTTTAGAAAGGGCGCCTTTGGGCGCACCGTATCCGAGTTCCGCGACGGCACCACCGCGCCCGCCAACTGGGTGCGCGCGCACGTCCCTGTCTGCGCAGCCTGCGCTGTCGTGTTGGTCGTTGCACTGGGCGGCCTGATCTTTGTGCCGGAGACCTCCGCACTGAGCGGTGAGGGCGCCGAAGTCCTCAACAAGGAAGCCAAAAACACCGCGCCCACAGACCAACAGGCGGCCGACGACACCGACAAGGACAACGACGGCTTCCCCGATGGCTCCTACGACCTGTTGATGATCGGTGACTCCGTGTCGCTGCGCGCCGTTGATTCCTTTGACGGCGTGTTCCCGCACAGCCATATCGATGCCGAAAAGGGCCGCCAGTTTGATGCGGGCCGCGCGACATTTGAGGGCTATCTCCAACAGAACCTTGCCGGCAAGATCGTGGTCTTTGCACTGGGCACCAACGGCTTGGTAACCGACGACCAGATCGACGCCATCATGACCGATGCAGGAGATAAGCGTATTGTGGTGTTTGTGAACACGCGCAGCCCGCAGCCGTGGGTTGGCTCTACCAACCAGGCCATCGCCAACGCTGCTACGCGCTACAAGAACGTGCGCGTTATCGACTGGTACGGATACAGTGCCAATCGCAACGACCTGTTCGATGGCGATGGCACGCACCTGTCGACCACTGGCGTGACTGAGTACCTCAACTTGATCCACGATGCAGTCAAGAAGGACCTGCCCGTGCATCCCGAGGATCACGTCAACGATCCGCAGCCGGCGGCCGTCAAGTCTGCCACCGACGCGCTCGTCAATGCGCTCGCTCTCAAGCCGCACAAGCTGGGCACCGATAAGTAACCTGCAGCGCAAACTTCCCACATCCGGAGGGGGTGCCCGCCACGGCAGACACCCCCTCCGGCAGTTAGGAACGTTCCTTATGTGCCGGCACCTAGGGACACTCCTGACACAGCCGAGGAACGCCCTCCTTGCGACCGAATTCTGGGCGCCTCGCCACCCCGAACGTTGTTTCCAAGCCCACACCCGCAGCAAACAAACCAAAATCACTCTTTTCGAGCCGGCTTCAAGGGATCGTGGACAAAAAGGGGCAAATATGAGTACTGTTACCATTTTAGTAGCAGGCAAAACCACCCAAAATGACGTCCGAGCGGCCCCTACAACCCCCTAAAGCAGCCAACCTGACTGGTTTAAGACATATTGGAGCCAATTTTAATGAACATACTATCGGCTATGTCCATTATCTTCTTGGATGTAAATGCTATTCACTTAGCAACAGTACTCATATTTGGCATTTTTTGTCCACTGCCATATAACTAATGCCCTATAGCGGGCAAAAAACAGGCCGCAGTCCATCGCTACGGCCTGTTCGGAAGCAAAAGTGGGCGCTAAGCGCTGTAGCCCATCGCTTGCAGCACAAACATGACGACCGTCAACACCGTAATCACGGCGATAGTCGCCCAAGTGAGCACATTCCACACGCGGCCATTGCGGTTGGCGCCCATAATGTGACGGTCGGCAGCGATAACCACCTGGAACACCAGAACCACGGGCAGTAGCACGCCATTGATGACCTGCGAGGTCATCATAATCTGGAACAAATCGACGCCGGGCATAAGCACCAGCACGGCAGAGATACCGATGATGGCCGTAATGATGCCGCGATAGACCGGGGCCTCGTCCCAGCTGCGGTCGGCACCGCGCTCCCAGCCAAATGCCTCGCAGATAGCGCTCGACGTAACGCCCGGCAGCACGCAGGCAGCCAAGAAGCTCGCCGCGACCAGGCCCGAGGCAAACAGCACCGTGGACCACTGGCCCGCGATGGGCTCCAGCGCGCGGGCAGCATCGGCGGCATCGCTAATCTGAATACCCGCCGGGAACAACACCGTACCGGTCGTGATGATAATAAAGCCGGCAATGACATCGGCAGCAAGCGAGCCGCTCACGGTATCGATGCGCTGCAGCACGATATCGTCCTCGCCCGCGTTCTTATCGACCACGTTGTTCTGCGCCAAGAAAATCATCCACGGCGCGATGGTGGTACCGATCGTTGCGACCACGAGCGACACGTAGCTGGGGTCATTTTGAATGTTGGGCACGACCAGGTCGACCGCGACCTCACCCCAGTTGGGGCCAGCCATAAACGCGGCGACAATATAGGTCACGAACACGCAGCTCACCAGCAGCAGAATCTTCTCGATGCGCTGGAAACTCCCCGACATGGTAAGCATCCACACCAGCAGCGCCACCAACGGCACCGAGATGCTCGCCGGCACGCCAAAGAGGGCAAGGCCGCTCGCAATACCCGCAAACTCCGAAATGGTCACAGCCGTGTTGGCGATCAACAGCGCCGCCATAGCAAGTACACTCTTGCGCACGCCAAAGCGCTCGCGAATGAGCGATGCCAGGCCCTTGCCCGTGACGCAGCCGCAGCGCGCCGCGGTCTCCTGCGTCACGATGAGCAGCACGGTCATGACAGGAAGCATCCACAGCATCTTGTAGCCATAGCTGGCGCCCGCGCTGGAATACGTTGCAATGCCGCCGGCGTCATTGCCCGAAAGCGCCGCCAGCAGACCGGGACCCATAGCGCCAAAGATGGCCGCGATGGTCAGCTTTTGCTTGGTGCCCGACTTTTGCTTGGTATTTTGCACGCGACCACCTAACCCATGACTGACATGGCGAGCAGCACCGCGGCGATGCAATACGCCACACACGAGATCATGACGGCAATGACGTTCATGGCGGTGCCCGACGTGTTGAGGTCATGCTCGTCACGCCAGAACAGCACCATCAGGTAAATCACGGCGCTCATGTTGCCAACCAGGCAAATGATGGCAGCGATATTAAAGCACCCGGTAAAGAGTTGCTCCTCAAACATGGGCGCATCGGGGAATGCAGCGGTGCGCACCAGCTGGGCGCACAGGTAGGTCACGAGTGACAGAATCAGGCCCATGCCCGTGCTCTGGAAGAAGAACCCCAGATACGGCTTGGGCTCGTCGTCGTGACCGTCATACTCCAGGAAGTAGTTCTTGACGAACGACACCATGCGCGAGGCCGCCAGCAGCACGAGCGGCATGGCGCACATGGGGAACACCACCAGATGCGCGGAGCCGAGCGCCGTTCCCAGCACGGTCGCCATGATGCACGACGCGATGCCCCATACAACAACCCAGTACTGGCGATGCACGAACCAGCTGAGCACGTTCGTCGAGTCGTCGGACGCGCTGTCACCCGAGCCGACACCGGCGATCTGCAGGTCCTCCTGATGCTCCTCGGCGATAACGTCCATGGCGTCGTCGAAGGTCACGATGCCCAGGATGTGGCGGTTCTCGTCGCAGACGGGGATAGCGACCAGGTCGTACTTGGTCATCTCGTCCGTCACGTCTTCCTGGTCCTCGTCGGGCGACACATAGACCAGGTCGCGATAGGCCAACTGACCCAGCGTGGCGTCGCGGTCGGCTACGATCAGCGTGCGCAGCGAAAGCACGCCGGTCAGCATGCCACTCGGATCCTCGGTATAGACGTAATAGACGCTCTCGAAGTCCTCGTCGAGCTCGCGAATCGCCTCGATGGCGTCACCGACCGTTGCCGTAGCGGGCAGGGAGACAAACTCCGAGGTCATAATGCGGCCGGCGGTGTTGTCCTCATACCCCAGCAGGTTACGAATCGCCTTCTCCTCCTTGACGCCCATCAGGCGCAGGAGCTTCTCGGCCTTCTCGTAATCAAGCTCGTCGATCAGGTCGGCAGCGTCGTCCGGGTCCATCATGGCCAGCATCGACGATGCGTCGGTGTCGGACAGGCCCTCGAGCATCTCGGTCATAAGCTCGTCGTCATCGAATTCCGAGATGGCCTCGGCGGCCTGGGCAGTATCGAGCTGCGCAAACACCTGCGCACGCAGGCGCGGGTCGAGCTGCTCGATAATGTCGGCGATGTCGGCAGGGTGCAGCTCGCCGAGCGTCTTGTGCGACACCGAGAGTTGAATGTTCTTGGTCGAGCGGTCGAGCAGGTCCATGTAGGACCAAGCGATGATGTCCTCACTGAGCGGCTTGCCCAGGTGCTTCATAAAGCCTTCGACGATATGCTCGAGCGCGGGGCTGATGGCGCGTAGCAGACCGCGGGCACCGACCTCGGCGCCCAGCAGGCGCAGCTGGTTTTCGCCCGACATGGAAAACTTGATGTCGTTGACGCGCACGACCTTCATGCCCTGCGTGTCGACAATCTGCTTGTTAAGCACGTCGCGGGCGAGCAAGAGTTCGGTCGGCTGCAGGTACGAAAAACGGATTTCGGTGGCCGACGTCTTAAGGTGTACACCCGTCTCGTCGATACGGTCGACCCATTTGCGCCAGCTGATCATGAACGGCGTCTTGCCGGGACCGCGGAACGCAAGCGACGTCACGTGCGGAAAAACTTCGCCGGTAGCAATGCCAAAATCGTTCACCACGCCGAGCTTTTCGCCGTCGACATCCAAGACCGGCAATTTGAGCATCTCACTCAGATAATTCAATGGTGCTCCCCATCATTATTCCTCCGAACGCGGCCGCGCGTGCGGCGTCCGGGGGCTTCTGGATATGTATACGCATGCGCGGGCGGCACGCCGCTCGACGCTTACACCCCGTGCATGCGCAAAAAGCACCTGCATGGGGTCACCGACTGTATGGTCGAGGTTTGGATTTCACCTGTAACCTTTCTCTTGACCCTCATTAACCGCAGTAACTATAGCATCAGCATCGCCCTGCGGCATCGAATTTATGCGCTGCACATTGCAGGCATACCAAACGCTGACGCATCCGTGACATAGCCATTGGGGACGTTCTTAAACGACTACCCAATAACTACTCTGCGGTGTCATCGCCCTCGGCAAGTTGGGGGTACACGGCGTCCTTGGGCATGGTGACCTTCGTCAGCGAGGTGAGCTTTTTGCTCAGCGACGTGTCCGTCTTGACCAGGTCGCTAAGCGTCACGATCTTGTAACCGTCGGCGACAAGGCCGTCGATAATCTGCGGCAGCGCCTCGAGCGTCTGCTCGGCGCATTCGTCTCTATCGGTGAGCAGCACGATATTGCCCGGCGTCACCGAATCGAGCACCGTTGAGACCTGCTCGTCGGCACCGTTGAGCAGCCAGTCGCCCGAGTCAATATTCCACGAGACCACGGCGGAGACCAGGTCCATCGCATCAATCCAGTTTTGCTCGTCAAAGGCAGCATAGGGAGCACGCAGCAGCATCGTCTTCACGCCGGTCGCCGACTTAATCGCATCGGTGCCTTTCGTGATCTGCTCGCGTACCGCCTCACGGTCCTGGCCCTTGAGCGAATCGTCGCTGTAGCTGTTGGATCCGATTTCGCACCCGGCATCGACAATCGCCTTGGCCGTGGCGGACGAGGCCTCGACCGCATCGCCCGACAGGAAGAACGTCGCGGTGACGCCCTTTTCCTTGAGTACCTGCAAGATCTGCTTGGTAGCGCCGCTCGGACCCTCGTCAAACGTCAGCGCCACGTACTTTTTGTTGCCCTTGGGCGCCACGCTGGCGCACGCAACGACGCAATCGGTGGCGGGCACAACCTCGCCGCGGTCTTGCGTCTTGCCCGACTGCTCACCAACCCACACCTCGGAGCGGCCCTGGACACCCCACGTCTGCACATACTCGATAGCGCCCGCACCCTCGACCTTGAGCTTGGGCTCGATAACCGTAGCCTGAACCTCGTGCTTCTCGTAGGTGTTACGGCCATCCTTGACCGTCACCTTCTCGCCGCCCTCAAGTTCGCGGCTATCCCATTTGCCCTGCTTCACGCGCTTGCCGTCGACCTTCACCGACAGCTTTTCGCCCCCATGGCGCTTGAGCACGCTGTCATCGACGGCCAGCAGGTCGCCTGCGTCGTAGGTGTCAGTCAACTCCTGGTCGTCGATGAGATTCTGCAGCGTAGAGCCCACACGCACCGCTGTCTTCTGGCCGTTGAGCTCCACGTCCACGCTGCGGTTGACGTAGCCCACGACGGCAGCGATAAACAGCACGAGCGCGCAACCCACGGCGATGAGCGCATAGGGCAGACGGGACGGTCGGCGCGGCGAGCGCCCGTTGCCGATGCGCGCGCTGCGGTCGCTAAACCCGCGGCTATGGTTGAGGTACATCGCGCCGGGCTTACGGCGGCGACGGCGCTGACCGCTGGGCAGCTGCCCCAGGTCGCGGCGCGCCGTCGGACGCGCACCCGAACGCCCGTTTAAGTTGGATCCGTTTTGGCGCATGTGCCCTCCCCCATAAACACAGCAAGCCGGAGCAACAGGTCTCCGGCTTGCCTCCCATCATTTGGTACGTCGCTATTTTGTAGCTTTAGACGAGCCTCCGCTCGCCTTTTGGTATTCGTCCTTAAAGGCCTTGAACATGCCGCGCGTCTTGCCGAGTTGCTTGCCCAGTGCGCGACTGCCCTTGTCCACGGCAACCGACCCCTTGTCGTCGAGCACCTTGGCGCCCTTTTTGACCTTGTCGCCCACCACGACGCTGGCCTCGGCGGCCTTGGCGGCCGCACCGCCCGAATACCCGAGCGACTTGACCTCGTCCGAGACGACCATCGCGCCGTTCTCGTAGCCGCGCAGCATCGTCGGCGGCACCTGCGTGTCACCAACCAAAACACTCGAAGCAGCACCGGCGGTCACATAGAATGCCTGCACGATGCCCGAGCGCGGCTTGAACTCAACGTCCGAGCAATAGCCCACGACGTCGCCCGATTCCGTGCGCACGTCCATACCGACCCAGATGATGCAATCGTCCAGGTTGATGTCGAGGCGCTTGGCCGCGGCGGCATCGTACGTGTCCTTGACGTCATCGACCGCAATGGCGCCCTCGTAGACACCAATGGCGTCGAGCGCTACGAATCGATCGGGACGCTCGATCATGCCCGCGATATCGGACTGGCGGACCATAAAGCCGACCACGCGCGTACCGCCCGGGGTAAAGACCGGAAAGTGAATCTTTCCGAGCTTTTTAGGGCTGCGCGGTGTGCCGTCCTTTTTGGTGCGCTTGTCCTCGGTAGGCTTGCGATAGATCTTGGCGCCGACAAAATCCCCAGCGCGCATTATGCCTCGGTCGAGGGCTCCGCAGCCTCGGTATCAGCCTCGACGGCGTTCTCGACCACGACGTCGGCGGCAGGCGTCACGTTGCCGCCCGAAATGGCGTCGTTGAGCTGCTCGCGCAGCTGGTCCATGCGCTCGCGGGCCAGGTCGACCTTGGCGCGCAGGTCGTCGGTCTTGGCGTCGACCATCGGGCCAAAGTCATTCACCGCAGCACGGGCCTCCTCGGCGCCGTGCTCGTAGGTGTCGCGCATATTGTCCCAGGCGTCGTTGGCGATATCGGCAGCCATGGCGCGGGTTTCGGCGCCCGAGCGCGGGGCCAGAGCAACGCCGATAATAGCGCCAGCAGCAGCACCAAAAAGTGCGCCGGAGACAAAGCTGAAAGTCTTACCCATGATCATTCCTCTCCTGCGGGCACGTCGGTGCCCACCGTTTGAATGCTGTCCATTATACCCGCAGCGCATCACTTGCCGCTCCGCTCATCTGCGTACGGCAAAGGCGCAGGTACGTGATGGTGATAAACGCGTAGGCCTACTCCTGAGGCATAGCCGGCATGGCCACCGTGGCACCCGGGTCCTCGCCGGCGCCGTCCACGAGCGGCAGGCCGCCCTCATGCGCAGGTCCCGCCGGAACCGTCGCCGCACCGCCAAAGACGGCAGCGGAGGCCTCGTGGTTCTCGGCAACCGCGCCCTCGGTATCAATCGCCACCTGGGGCTCGTCGTCAAAGTTGGGGACGCCCTGGGGCTCGGTGGAAACGGGCTCGGCGGTCGCATCGGCAACGGGCTCGGCGTCAACCGGCACATCGCCCTCGTCAGCGCCCTCGTCCTCGGCAGTATCTTCGCCGTTCGCAGCGGCGACGGCCTCGTGAGGATCCTTGCCCTCGGCCTCGGCGCGCATGCCCAGCACCAGGTTGCGTAGGCCCGCGACCGTGCCTTCCACGTCGGGGGCAGGCTGGTCGGCGTGCAGGTACGCCCAGTCCATCATAAAGGTGGCCGACGACAGCGCACCGATGGCCAGTGCGTCATCGGGGCACGAAAGCTCGACCTCAAAGACACGCTCGTCATGCTCGCTTACGCGCGTGCGGCCGCACGAGATGCTACCGGCAAGACCGGTCTCGTTCATGAGCTCAACCGTCACATGCTCCAGCAGGTGGCATAGCTCGGTCTGACCCATGCAGTCCTGGAACTCGCGGCCGGAATCGCCCAGGCACAGGTGCTTGGCAATCGCCGGCACCAGGTAGTACACGCGCGCCGTGGCCTCGATATCCTCCGAGGTCATGAGCGGCATGCCGGGGTTCACCAGCACGTGCGCGCAGATCTTGTCCTCGCTGACGGTGACCTTAAGGATGTTGAACAGGCCTGCCATAACTCTCCCCTACTCTTCCTTGTCCTACTCGTCGCCGTCGTGCGGATTCGCGGAACCCGCACCCGACGTCGTCGGCTCGTCTACCGAAGACTCGGAATCCTTCTTATCGGTTTCGGCCGGAGCGATCACGCGAATGAGCGAGATGCGCTGGCCACGCATCGACTGCACTTTAAACTTGTACCCCGCGACCTCAAACACCTCTCCGATGTCGGGCACCGAGTCGCAAAGCTCCAAAATCCAGCCGGCGATGGTCTCATAATCATCGCTTTCCTCGAGCGGCCAACCAAGCTCAATCGCGTCATCGCACGAAAAACGCCCATCGACGAGCCACTCGCGGCGCGAAAGGCGCGTGAGGTACTTGTTGTCGGGGTCGAACTCGTCCTCGATCTCGCCCACGATCTCCTCGACGATGTCCTCGATGGTGATGATGCCGGCCGTGCCGCCGTACTCATCCACGACGACCACGATCTGGTCGTGCGAGGTCTGCATCTCGGACAGCAGCGGCAGGATGTCCTTGGTGTCGGGCACAAAGGTGGCGTCGCGCAAAAAGCCGGCGATGGGCTGGTCGCCCTTGCCGTCGAGCGCGGGCTGGATCAGGTCCTTGATGTGCGCAATGCCCGCGACGTTGTCGGGATCCTCGTGATAGACGGGGATGCGGCTAAAGCCGGTCTGGCGCATGGTAGACAGCACGTCGGCGACCGTCTCGTCGTCCTCGCACATGGTGGTGTCCACGCGCGGCACCATGACCTCGCGGGCAACGGTGTCGCCCAGGTCGAAGATCTCGTGGATCATACGCTTTTCCTCGTCGAGCAGGTCGTCCTGCTCCGAGACCATGTACTTGATCTCTTCTTCCGAGACGTTCTGCCGGTCGTCGGCGCTCTTGATGCGCAGAATGCGGGCCAGGCCATCGGAGCAAGCGCCAGTCAGCCACACGAGCGGACGGGCGATCTTTTGGAAAAACGACAACGGTCCCACGACCTGCTTGGACACGCCCTCGGCATTGGCCAGGCCGATGCGCTTGGGGACGAGCTCGCCGATCACGATGGACACGAAGGCGACCGCGACGGTGATGATGACCGGCGCCAGGCCGCGCGCGATGGCGGAGAGCGGCGCGATGCCAAAGCTCATGAGCCACGTGGCGAGCGGGTCGGACAGGCTCGTCGAGGCAACGGCGGACGAGGCGAAGCCCACGAGCGTGATGGCGACCTGGATGGTGGCGAGCAGCTGGTCGGAGTCGGCAGCCAGCTTAATGGCACGCTCGGCGCGCTTGTCGCCTTCCTCGGCCTCATGCTCCAGCACGGCGCGCTTGGCCGTGGTGAGCGCCATCTCGGACATAGAGAAGTAGCCGTTGATGAGGGTCAAAACGAGGGTGGTGATAAGGGAGATGGTTATGTCCATCGGGAGTTTCTCGAACCTCCAAGATTCGGGACGTTGGGTAGTAAGCGTAGGTGACGGATAGGGCAATTGCGCCGGTCGCCCGTGGAAGCGAGGGCATGGGCGCGGTCGCTAGATTACGAAGAGGATCACCGCCATGAACTGGAAGATGCTGCCGGCGAGCACCCACAAGTGGAAAATACTGTGCAGATAGCGCACGTTTTTGGCGATATAGAACGGCACGCCCGCGGTGTAGCACACGCCGCCGACGGCGAGCAGGGCAAGTGCCACGGGGTTGAGCAGTGCCACAAGTTCGGGCAGCTTAAAGACAACGAGCCAGCCCATCAGCAAGTAGACCAGGCCACTTACCCAGTGCGGTTGACGTTCGCGCATAAAGCACTCGAGGGCGATGCCGATAATGGCGATGGCCCATACGGCAAAGAACAGCGCAGGGCCGCCGTCGTTTGCGAGCGTGATGAGGCAAAACGGCGTATAGCTGCCGGCAATAAGCAAGTAGATGCAGCTGTGGTCGATGATGCGAAACACGCGCTTGGCGCGCGCGGGCTGAATCGCGTGGTAGAGCGTGGAGGCTAGGTATTCGAGGATAATGCTGACGCCATAGACAATTGCCGCAGCCATGTGGGCCGGGCCTCCGCCGCGCAGGGCAGCGAATACAATCAGGAGCACCAGGCCCGCGATACCCAGCAGACAGCCGACACCATGGGTGACGGAGTTCATGATCTCCTCGCCCACCGTGTAGTGCGGAACGGCCGCGGCCTTGGGTCGCGGCTTGGAACTGTCGCTCGAATCGGACATGCCGGTTACATCCTCCAACGTAAAGAGTTCTCAACACTATAGCAAAGCGTCTGGGTGCGTGCGAAATTTGCACCATACGTGACCCTTTGTTTACCCATTCTTTGCCTGTTGACGCATCAACGGCGAACGTCCATAATGCGCTTGCATTAAATGTTGATGCATTAACATCTTATAGGAGAATACCGCATGGCTCAAAACGCACATTCCCATCGAAAGCTCAAGATAGCCTGCATCGTTGCACTGGTGGCTGTCGTTGCGCTGCTCGGATTTGCCGGCAACTTTCTGTTTGACTTCGCGCTGAACCCCCAAGCGCCGTACACCATGAAGATGATGCAGGATAGCAAGAACGACAAAGAAGGTGAGCAGCCGGATGCCGAGGACACCGAAGCGCGGGCATGGTTTAAAGAGAACCGCGAGAGCAGCAGCCTTACCGCAGATGACGGAACCGAGCTCGCCGCTTGGTATTTTGCCGCCTCGGAGAACACCCACGATTATGCCGTCTGCCTGCATGGATATACCAACGAGCCCATCGGCATGGCCCGATACGCCAAGCGATTCCACGACCGCGGCATGAACGTGCTCGCGCCTGCCGCCCGCGCCCACGAGCGCTCCGGCGGCGACTATATCGGCATGGGCTGGCCCGAGCGGCTCGATGTCGTTGCATGGATCGAGCAAATCGTTCAGGCTGACCCCGAGGCGCGCATCCTGGTCTTTGGCGAGTCGATGGGTGCGGCAACCGCCATGAACGTCGCGGGGGAATCTCTGCCCACAAACGTGAAATGCATTATCGAGGACTGTGGTTATACGAGTGTTTGGGACGAGTTTTCTCTACAGCTCAAGGACGTGTTCGGCCTGCCCAGCTTTCCCCTGCTCGATGTAGCAAACTTGGTGTGCAACGTGCGCGCGGGCTACGACTTCCATAAGGCGAGCAGTGTGGAGCAGCTCAAACACGCGACGGTTCCCATGCTGTTTATCCACGGCGACCAGGACACCTTTGTGCCGTACAGTATGCTCGACCAAAACTACGACGCGTGCGCCAGCAAGGCCAAGCAAAAGCTCACCATCCATGGCGCCACCCACGCCAAGAGTGCGCAAGTTGACCCCGAGCTCTACTGGAACACGGTCGACGACTTCCTCGACGAGAATTTTTAGGCAAATAGTACGGTTTACTGATCTATCTGACGCCCCAGCACTTCCGAAAAGCCGCCCGCGAGCTTTGTGCTCGCGGGCGGCTTTTGCTCAACTAACGCTACAAAAGCGCTTGATATGTCCAATAGTTAGGTGCTACTTGACCTCGATGAGCTCGTACTTGCTCGTGCCCAGGCCGATCTTCTCGGCATGCGCGATGCACGCGCGCCAGTCGGTGTCGGGATGCGTGATGCAGAAGGGATCCTTGGCCTGCTCGCCCTCCAGATGCTCGTGATTATGCTCCATCTTGGCCGCGCTGTCGGTAAGCTCGGTGTTAGGCAGCGGCTCGGATGCCAGGACGGCGTCGGCGCAGGCCTGGTCGATGGCGACCGGGTCGAAGCTCGCGAACATGCCGATGTCGTTGACGATGGGCGTGTCATTCTCGGGATGGCAGTCGCAGTTGGGGCTGATGTCCATGGCGAGCGAGATGTGGAAGCTCGGGCGGCCGTCGACGATGGCCTTGGTGTACTCGGCGATCTTGTAGTTGAGTACGTCGGCCGCGGCATCATAGTCGGGCTTGATGCAGTCCTGGTTGCACGCCGCAATGCAGCGTCCGCAGCCCACGCAGCGATCGTGGTCGATGGCAGCCACGCGAACCGTGCGGGTGCTGCCGTTGGCAAGCTCGCGCTCGCGCGTGTCGTCAAACGTGATGGCGTTGTGCGCACAGATCTTTTCGCAGGCACGGCAACCTACGCAGTTGGTGGTATCGACGCTCGGCTTGCCGGCGGCATGTTGTTCCATCTTGCCAGCACGACTGCCGCCGCCCATGCCCAGGTTCTTCATGGCGCCGCCAAAGCCGGCCTGCTCATGGCCCTTAAAGTGGGTGAGGCTAATCACGATGTCGGCGTCCATGAGCGCCTGACCGATCTTTGCCTCGCGCACGTACTCACCGCCCTCGACCGGGACGAGCGCCTCGTCGGTACCCTTGAGGCCGTCGGCGATGATGATCTGGCAGCCCGTGGCATACGGGGTAAAGCCGTTCTGGTAGGCGGTATCGATGTGCTCGAGCGCGTTTTTGCGGCTACCGACGTAGAGCGTGTTGCAGTCGGTGAGGAAGGGCTTGCCGCCCAGCTCCTTCACGACGTCTGCGACGGCGCGGGCGTAGTTGGGGCGCAAAAAGCTCAGGTTGCCCAGCTCGCCAAAGTGAATCTTGATGGCGACAAACTTGTTCTCGAAGTCGATCTGCTCAATGCCGGCGCGGCGAATGAGGCGCTTGAGTTTGTCGAGCTGGCTCTCGCGAGCATGCGTGCGCAGGTTGGTAAAGTACACCTTAGCGGGTGCTGTGGGTGCAGTTGCGGTCATAGTTATATCCCCTCGGTCTATATGGCGTTACAGACATAGAGGATGGTACCCGTTGAAGTAGGGTCGAAGTCAAGCGCAACGCCGAGTCGTTAGGCACTCATTGGGGACAGACTTAAATGAGTGCTTGCCGCCCGGCCGGCGAGCCGGCGATCCGGCAAAGACTGTCCCCAACGACTAGTCGTTTAAGAACGTCCCCAATGACTACTCCTGCACCTTGAGGGCTTCGGCCAGGCTGACGCGCTTGATAGAGCGCGTGTGTAGCAGCGCCACGACCAGGTAGGTCGCAAAGCCAATGCCGACGCATGCAGCCATGGACCAAGCGGGCACGTAGATCTCGATATTGCCGTTGTAGGCGAGCAGCATCGAGCGGAAGATGGCCGTGAGCGAGCCAATAATGACCGGCAGGCTCAGCACGAGCGACGCCGCCACGCACAGCGTGATCGAGCGGATGTACAGATGCGAGATCTCACTATCGCGATAGCCAAAGACTTTCATGTAGCTGATCGAACGGGCGCTGTGGTCGATCACCGCTTTGGTCAGCAGGTACATAAACAGCAGGAAGATAAACACCGCGAGCCCGATCATCATTCCGATCATTTTGCTCATCATGCCGATGAACTGGTCACCCACGGCGCGCATGTCGTCGGGCGTGGTGTCGCCGGCAAAGTAGCGCGCGTCGAGGTCGAGCTTCTCGTTGCTCACATAGCCGTTAAAGTAGGCGGCATCGTTGTCGAACAGCTCGTTAAAGTCATCGATGCTCATATAGATGTTCATGTCCGACCTGGAGCCCCAGGCACAGTCCTTGCCCGCGTACTCAAAGGAATAATGCTCGCCCTCGTACTTGTCGCTGAGCGTGACCTTCTGGCCCTCGCTCCAGCCAAACTTATCGAGCAGACCGCCGCCAAAGACGACGCGGCCATCGCCGATGTTGAGGCCCTTCCAGTAGCGCGAATCGGACGAGATGCCGTAGACAGAAATCGTCTCCTCGCCATTACCGTCGCCACGGTCGTACTGCAGCTGGTAAACGGCATATTTCTCGGCCTGCGCGATTGCGCCCGCGCCGTTGTCGGTCGTATTGACCGGGTGGATATCGTCGTTGTCAGTGTCGATCTTAGAGGCCTTGTCGATCAGGTCGATAGCCTCGTCGCGGTCGCAGCCAAGGGCATCGGCAAGATCGTCAAGGCGCGCGTAGAGCGCATCCTTCTTGTCCTGGACCTTGGCGGGCGCGTCCTGCGCCGCGGCCAGGCTCTCGGCAGACGGAGATGCGGTCGCGGCATCGGCTGCCGTCTGCGCCGCATCGGCCGCGTCGTCAAGCTCGTCATCGGCATCCTGGGCGGCAGAAAGCAGCGCGCCGTCAACCGACTGCAAGAGCTCGAGCGCCGACCACTGCTCGCGCTCCTCGGCAGTGCCCTCGAGCTCTAGCGGAGCCTTGAGTGTGTACTGGTGCTCGGCGACCAGGCTCGTCTCCAGGTTGTCCGCATAGTGCGTCATCGTGGGCAGGATCGCCAGGCCAAAGAGCAAAAGCAGCGACCCAAACGCAATGCCCACGAAGAGCGTGGCGAAGTTACCCAGATTGCGCAGGAAGACCCGCAGGCGGAAGCGCGAGACAAAGCCCATGCGCTCCGGCAGCTGCAGACCGCGCTTGGTACCCGATTTGCCGCTCGCCTCGTGGCGAAGGAACTGCAGCGGCGTCTTGCCCATCTTGCGGAGCAGGCCCACCAGCGTGATGAGAATGAGCGCGGCGGCGGGGACCACGGCGCACTTCACAAAGATCTCCCAGCTCCAATACACCTGGAAGGGCGGCAGACTGTACGAGCCGTAGTAGAGACCGCGCATGGGCTCGGTAAAGAACGCGACGCCGAGTGCGGTGCCCAAAAGCGCCGCGAGCACGCCCACGATGGCGGGAAGCGCCAGGTAGTGCAGCACGATCTCGCGACGGCGATAGCCGCTGGCGAGCAGCGTGCCGATGATGGCGCTCTCCTCCTCGATGGTGGCGTCGGTAAGGACCACAAAGACGAATGCCATGATCACGATGATAATGTTGAGCAGCGTCATCCACATCATGGAATCGCCGTCCACGTCATCGCGCGCATAGCCAATACCCTGGTTGGAATCGGCATCGATCAGATCGTCGACGCGCGCATCGGCATCCGCCAGCGCTTCGACCATATCCTGCTCGGCATCGACGCGGTCCGCGGTGGGGAGGTCGCGATCGGCAAAGGTGAAGGAGTAGGTGTAGGCAGGCGCGCCACCGGCATCCTCGAGCGCGGTAAAACCGGCGTCGGTGACCTCGGCGACGCCATACGTGATGGTGTTCACCGTAAAGTCCGAATTGTTGAGGAACAGCGCCTGGCTATCGGGCTGGGTCATGATGCCGCAGATGGTGTAGGTGCGGCCCTCAAGCTCGACCTTATCGCCCACGGCGAGGTCGTTGTTGGTGGCGAAGACACGGTCGATTGCCACCTCATCGTCCGCCCTGGGCTGCCTGCCCTCACAGTAGGACGCGATATCGACCTTGGTGCGGTGCGCATAGGTGCGCAGGGTGCGCTTGGTGCCGTCGTCGCCGGACGCCTTTTTGATGATGGCGTCGATAGAGAAGTTCTTGTAGAGCGTAACGCCGCCGACGTCCTTTGCCGCGCCCTCGGCAGCCTTGAGCTGCTCGTCGGTGGCCTCGAAGGAGGTAGTCACGCGGCCGTCCTCAATCGTGTACTCGTCGCGCATGTCGTCGATGAGGCAGCCGATGGAATGCGCCGCGAGCAAAAAGCCCGACGTGAGGGCGATGCTTCCGCACATAAGCAAAAAGATGCCCAGGTACTTGCCGATATTGCGGCGCAGCTCGCGCGGGAGTCGTTTTGCGAGAGGTGTCATGGCGCCGCCTACCAATCGAGCTCGGCGGCGGGCACGGGATCGGCGTTGAGCTCGTCCTCGACAATGCGGCCGTCGCGCAGGCGCAGCACGCGGTTGGCCATACGCGCGATGGCGGCGTTGTGGGTGACGATGATGATGGTGCAGCCGTAGGTGCGGTTGACGTCCTCCATGAGCTGCAGAATTTCTTTGGATGTCTTGTAGTCGAGCGCGCCCGTGGGCTCGTCGCACAGCAGCAGGCCCGGATTTTTGACGAGCGCACGGCCGATGGCGCAGCGCTGCTGCTGGCCGCCCGAGACCTGGCGCGGAAACTTGTTGCGGTGCTCGTAGAGGCCCAGCGAACGCAGCAGGTCGTCGATGTTGAGCGGGTTTTTGGACAGGTGCGCCGTGACCTCGATGTTCTCCTTGATGGTGAGATCGGGCACCAGGTTGTAGAACTGGAAGACAAAACCCAGCTCGCGGCGGCGGTACTCGCCCAGGTCGGCAGGCTTGAGCACCGTGAGGTCGCAGCCGTCCACCATGATGGAGCCGCCGTCGGCATCCTCCAGGCCGCCGATCAGGTTGAGAAAGGTCGACTTGCCCGAGCCGGAGGGCCCCAGCATGACGCAGATCTCGCCGCGGTTGATAGACGTGTTGATGCCGTCGAGCACCGTCAGGCGTGCATCTCCATCGCCGTAGTGTTTCTTGAGCCCGTTGACCTGGACGTAGGCACGCTTTGTCGCCATGCTATCCCCCGCTGTTAGCCTTCTGCTACTTTTCTAGGCTAATAGTAAACCCAGGTGAACTATTTTTATGCGACGTGTGCGACTTTTTTCAAACCTAGTCATTGGGGACAGCTCTTGCCCGTCCGGCCGGCGAGCCGGCGAATCGGCAAAGACTGTCCCCCAACAGCTAGTCGTTTAAGAACGTCCCCAATGGCTAGGCGGTTAGGCGCGGGATTTGTTGTGCGCGAGGGCTAGGCCTACGGCGGCGATGGCAGCGGCAAAGAGCACCGTGACGCCCAGGTCGCAGGCGATGTCGCCCAGCACGGTGGACGTCAAATCAGAGGCAAGCGCCTTGCCGATCGCGTCGTTCACCCAAAACGTCGGCACAAAGTGCGCCACCGTCTGCACGGCCGAACCCATCAGCGACAGCGGCATCCAGGCGCCGCCCAAAAACGTCATGAGCATGCCGAGCAGGTTGCCCACACCGTTGAGCAGCTCCTCGCGCGCGCCCAGGCTCGACAGCGTAAAGCCAACGGCCAGCGGCGTGCACGCCAGGGCAAACGTTGCCGCCAGCGCCAGGCACACGCGACCCACGCCGACCTCGGCAACCGCGCTGGCAAAGCCCACGACGCCCATCATGCTCGACACGAGCCAGATGCAGACGGTGAGCACGGCGGCGGCCGCGAACACAGCGAGCGAACGCTGGCGCTCAGAGACCGGGCTGGCATCCATGCGGCGCACGCGCTCGGGCTCGTTCATGCCCGAGAACACCAGTCCCACCGACACGATGACCGACGAGATGATCGCGTACGCGCCAAAGTTGAAGTACGACTCGAGCGTGGTAGCAGCAGTCGAGTCGACCTTGACCTGCTCGATCTGGACCTCCGCGCGCTTTGCGGCCGCGTGCTCGGCGGCCCTTGCGACGTCGCCGTTGGAGGCAGCGGGTTCAAGCGCCGCCGCGGCGCCCGCGAGCGAGATCCAGCGCGAGGCCTCGGCAGACGAAAGCGCAGCCGCCATGGTGCCAGCGCCGTAGGTCACATCGAGCTTGGGCAGGGCCTCCCCCGCACGGGCGGCTGCAACAAGATCGTCCTCAAACCCCTCCGGGATAAAGAACACGCAATCGGCACTGCCCTTGGCGCTGTTGCTCTTGGAGAGCGCATCGGCAAGGTCGTACGCGTCGTCGCCGATGCCCGTGACCAGGTCAAAGCGTGAGCCCAGGTGCTTGGTAAGCGCCCGCGAAAGGTCGCTATTGTCGCGGTCGACCACGATCACGTTGGTGTCGTAGGGCTTGTACTCGGTAAGCTGCGACGAGTTCCAGCTCACCGAAGCCGCGATGAATACGCCCATGAGCGAGATGAACACCGTATAGACGAGCAGGTAGAACGGGTGCGCCAGCGCCATGCGAAGCGCAGTCTTAAAGGTGCCCATAGCGGCTCCTTCCAAAGATCAGCGTAGCGGCGGCGACAAACACCAGGGCCATCAGGACGAGCGCGCCGGCGCGAACAGCGAAGGGCCCCAGGTCCTCAAAGAAATACAGGCGATTGAACATGTCGCAGATGAGCTTGACGGGGTTGAGCCAGCACTCGACCGGACAAGCGCGGGCGACGTCGTCGGCAAGCGCCATCGCCGGCTCGCCGTAGAGGCCGGCGAACAAAGCGCACGTGGTGGCAAAGCCCGTGAGGATGCCCGACTTGGATGCCTTGCCGCCCTTAACGGGAAGCGTGCCCACAAAAAGCCCCAGGCCCGTGGCGGCAAGCGCGGAAGCAGCGCCGCCCAGCAGGCACAACCCCTCGCGCCCGCCAAAGTCGACGCCCACGACCAGGCGCACGTAGCCGATCGCAACCGCCATCGATGCAAAGGAAACCAGCCACGAGCCGACAAAAATGCCGGCCAGCGACGCCGTCTTGGAAAGACCGCCCACGCAGCGGCGCGCGCCGAGGCCGGACAGATTGGGCTGCAAATCGACGACGCTCAAGGCGGCAAACTCGGCAGACATCATCGCGACCAGGCCAAAAAGCGCGTAATAGTAGATGACCGTGCCATCGGGCGTGGCACGAGTCAGGCTCACGCGGCGGGTTCCGCCCTCGAGCGACAGAGCGCGCGCAACCGTCGCCGGATCGGCGAGCGCCGTCGGGTTGTCCTGGGCAATCTGGGACATGAGCTCGGCATTTTGCGTATACGAGCTTGCCACCGTTTCAAGGATGCTGCGGTCGGTAAGCACCGACGAGGCGCGCGAGCTGTCGTAACTCGATAGCAGCGTGAGCCTGGGCGTGCCCGCGGCATCAACCGTATAGATGCCCGCGACCTCGCCGGCCTTGAGCGCTTTGCGCGCGGCAGCCAAGTCTTCGTACTCGCTCACATCGAGCAGCTGATCGTCGCCTGCCTTGGCAAGCGAAGCTGCCACATCCTTAAAGGTCGAGGCATTCCAGCCCTCGTCCGCCACGACGGCAACCGGCACCGGGTCGACCGTGCCGTCGGAGCTGAGGTCCGCAAACATAAACATGAACATCGTGGAAAGCGCGATAGGAAAGAGAGCGCCCCAGACCCACGTGCTCGGCCGGCGCAGCAACGTCTTGACTGTGGTGATGATGGTGTTGAACATGGCCGCCCCCTAGTCGCGCAGCTCGCGGCCGGTGATCTCGAGGAACACGTCGTTGAGGGTCGGCGGTTCGGAATAGATGCGGCCGAGCGGCACGTCATGCGAGCGCAGCGCATCGAGAATGTCCGTCAGGTTGTGCGGGCTCGCTTCGCACGAAAACGTGAGCTGTCCCGCCGTTGCCGAAAGGTCCAGAACGTGCGGCAGGCTTGCGACGGCACCGAGCGCCGCACTCGGAACCTCGCCGACCTCGATTACAATCTTCTCGCCCATCTGAATCATGCGCTTGAGCTCGTCGTTAGTGCCCTGCGCCAGCACGCGGCCGCCGTCCATGATCATGATGCGGCTGCAGATCTGCTCGACCTCCTCCATGTAATGGCTGGTATACACCACCGTAGCGCCCTCGTCGCGCAGGCGGCAGATGCCCTCCAGGATGGCGTTGCGGCTCTGGGGGTCGACCGCCACCGTGGGCTCGTCAAAGAAGATGAGCTCGGGCTTGTGTGCGATGCCGCAGGCAATGTTGAGGCGGCGCGCCAGTCCGCCCGAAAGCTTGCCGGGACGAAACTTGGTAAAGTCGCCCAGCCCGACAAAGTCGATCGCCTCGTCCACCAGCGCGCGGCGGCGCTTGCGGTCGTTAACGTAGAGGCTGCAGAAATAGTCGATGTTCTCGCGCACCGTGAGCTCGTCAAACACCGCCACCTGCTGCGGCACCACGCCGATGCGGCGCTTGAGGTCGTAGCGGGCGGGCGTCATGGGCTCGCCGAACAGCTCGATGGTGCCTTTGTCGTAGGCGAGCAGCTGCAGGATACAGTTGATGGACGTGGTCTTGCCCGAGCCGTTGGGGCCCAGCAGGCCAAAGATCTCGCCGGGGGCGATGCTCAGGTTAAAGTGGTCGAGCGCAATAAGATCGTCATAGCGCTTGACGAGGTTTTCGACATGGACGATGTCTGTCATGAGGCGGCCCTTCTGTTGGTCGTGGCCCGGTACGATTTCATCATCGCAGGAGCGGGCGGCGCGCACCAGTGAGCTTTGTCACGAGTGAGGGGGGCGGAGGCGAAACCCCCGCTCGCGCGAGCGATCGACGCCGATTTGCCGCGCGGGAGGAATGTCACGGTTGCCCCGGGCGGCCCCTCCACCACGCGCGGCTTCGCGTACAATACCCGTATGAACAGGCTTTTCGACAAATCGATTGTGCTGGCGTGCTGTATCGCAGCCGCTCTGGGCCTTGCTGTGGACGCTCGCCTGGTCGCGGCGTTTTGCCTTGGCGTTATTGCCACCTCGCTGGCTGAGCTCGCGCAGGGGAAAAGCGCCCGGCGCGCGAGCGAGACCGCGAGCTGCGCTTACATCATCGCGGCTGTCTTCGTGCCGCCGTTTGTGCCGTTTGCGCCTCTCGCCCTCTATGACATCGCGCGGCGGGTGCGCCGTGAGCACGCCTGGGCCGCGCTGGGCATTGGCGCCACCTTTGTCTTTGCGCTTGTCGCGGACCTTCGCACCGACGCGCTCACCGCCCGAACGCTCCTGCTGACTGCCATCCTTTCGGTTGCCGCTACCTTGCTATCGCTGCGCACCGCCCAGTTGGAACGCGAGCAGCAGCGCATGCGCCGCACCCGCGACGAGCTGCAGGAACGAGCCCTCGCGCTCGAAGCGCGCAACCGCGATCTTGCCGATCGCCAGGACTACGAAGTCGAGCTCGCGACGCTCGCCGAACGCGCCCGCATCGCGCGCGAGATCCACGATAACGTCGGGCACCAGCTCACGCGTACCTCGCTGCAGACCGAGGCCCTGTGCATAGTCCACGCCGATGAACCCGGCGTCGCCGCCGATTTCGCCGACGTCAAGCACACCGTTGACGAGGCGCTCCAGCTTGTGCGCACCAGCGTCCACGCGCTCAACGACAACGCCGTCGATCTTTCCGTGCAGCTCGAACGCATTGTTGAAGGCGCACGCTCGGACGGCGGCCCGCAGATTGAGCTTGAAGTTATGACCGAACATGCGCCCGCAAACGTCGCCAACTGCTTTGCGGCGGTCCTGCGCGAGGCGCTATCCAACACCATGCGCCACGCCCGCGCGCAAAACGTTGCTGTGCGATGCATGGAGCATCCATCGTTTTACCAGCTCATCGTTACCGACGATGGCATGGGCGGGACCCAGACGGGCGGTCGCGGCGCCGCCGAGGGCATGGGGCTCGGCTCCATGCGCGAGCGCGTCGAGGCGCTTGGCGGCACCTTCACCGCCGGCCCGCGCGCCGGCGTCGGCGGCTGGCGCGTGTTTGCCACCGTCCCCAAACAGCAAGGAGATGAGGCCCGATGAGGCTCATTGTTGTCGACGACGACCGCCTAGTGGTCGATTCGCTCAAGATTATCCTGGGCGCCCAGCCGCAGATCGAGGTAGTGGGCACCGGCGCCAACGGCAACGACGCGGTTTCGCTCTATGCCGAACACGCACCCGATATTGCACTGCTCGACATTCAGATGCCGGGACGCGACGGCCTATCGGCGGCGCGCGAGATCCTCGAGCGCGACCCTGCGGCGCGCGTGGTGTTTCTGACAACATTCTCGGATGACGAGTACATTGTGTCGGCGCTCAAGCTGGGCGCCCGCGGCTACCTGATCAAAACCGATGTCGCCGCTATTCCACCGGCGTTGGCGCAGGTCATGGACGGCAAACGCGTGCTCGAGGGCAAGGCGATCGAGGACATCGATTTTGACGGGACAGGCGCCGATGCCAGCACGCCTCGCCGACCCGCCGCCTTTGCCAGCCTGACCGACCGTGAGTTCGAAGTCGCCGAGCTCATCGCCCGCGGCCTCGATAACAAGGAGATTGCCGCCGCCGCTTACATGGGCGAAGGCACGGTGCGCAACCACATCAGCTCGATCCTTGCCAAAATGGGCCTACGCAACCGCACGCAGATCGCCATCGCCTACCTGCGAGGGTAATTACCCAACAACCGACCACCCCGGCATAGCAAAATGGCTGCTATCGATTTAATGCCATTTCAAAACTATGTCGGTTTACTACGATGAATCGCCCACCTTCGACCACGGCAAATTGCGCGCTTCCAAAACCGCAGGTAGAACGCTTGCGATATTTAGAAAAATGCAGTCATGGTCGGGAATGTCGAGTTCATCGTAGTAAACCGGCATAGTTTTGTTCGGGCGGCCCTGCACGAGCGCCTCCGCAAGCCTCGCGAGACCAAAATGATCCGTTTTCCTCCGTTCCCAAGGGATCAGCTGGAACCGCTCGCCACGAAACCTGCCCATCTACTACGTTTGACTCGATACCCCCGACCATACCCCCGTTTTCCGGAAAACCGCAGGCGTTCTACCTGCGGTTTTGTTTTCACATTTTTTGCCGTGGTTGGGGATTGGCGCCCAAAAGTAGTAAATGGGCCCATTTCGTGGCAGGCGGGTCATTTTCGGGCTGGACGGGTCGCGTGGCGGCCCGCACACGCGTTCACGCGCGGGGCCGGTGGGGCATTTTTGCCCCACCGGCCCCTATTCCAGTTCTATTCCAGCGCTATTCCGGTTTGGTTTCTACTGTGGGAGTCTTGTCCGCTGCGACTGGAGTGCGGGCGGTGTCCATAGTCAGGCAGTGCTTGGGGCAGCTCTCGATGCACTCACCGCACACCACGCAGGCATACGGGTCAATCGACCACGTTCCGCCCTTGCGATCGACCGCAAGTGCACCCGCCGGGCAACGGCGCGCGCACATGCCGCAGCAGATGCACACGTCCATATCGTTGACGATATGCCCGCGCAGGCGCTCGGGTGCCGCGAGCTTCTCCTGCGGATAGCGCACCGTTACCGGCTGCTTGACCATAGAACCCAAGGCCGTCTTGGCAAATGTCAGCAAACTCATGCCGTGCCTACCTTTCCGTGCAGCTAATGCAGGGGTCGATGGTCAGGATAATCATGGGCACGTTGGCAATGAGCACGCCCTGCAGCGCATGCGTCAGACCCGCCAGATTTTGCGACGTCGGCGTGCGCACGCGAAAACGGTCCAAGTTCTTGGTGCCGTTGCCGCGCACATAGTAATACGCCTCGCCGCGCGGCTGCTCAATCACAACCTCGCCGCGCGCGCCGTCGGCTGGCGTAAGCTTGGTGCGCCCACCGATACCGTCGTGCGGAATCTTGCCCACAAGCTCCTTGATGATGTCCATAGCCTGCGTGACCTCGGCGCAACGCACCTGGCAGCGGGCATAGCAGTCGCCATCGGTAGCGACAATTGGCTCAAACGCAGCCAGATCCGCATAGGCGCCGTCGCCAAACATGCGCACGTCATAGTCCACGCCCGAGGCGCGCCCAAACGGGCCGACCATCGAAAGCTCCAGCGCGTCCTTCTTGCTGATCACGCCCACGCCATGCAGACGCTCGCCGCAGCTGTCGTCGTCCAAAAACGTATGCACCAGGGCCTCGTAGTCGGGGCGCATGGCGTCGAGCGTCTGGACAATGCCGGCCAGCTCGGAGTCCTCAATGTCGTGCTTAAGGCCGCCGATCTCGTTGATCGACAGAATCACGCGACCACCGCACGTGCTCTCAAAGATCTTGAGAATCTGCTCGCGCAGCGTCCACGAACGATAGAACAACGCCTCGAAGCCAAAGGCATCGGCGAGCAGGCCCAGCCACAGCAGGTGCGAGTGAATACGCGAAAGCTCGTGCAAAATGGTGCGGATATACTGCACGCGGCCGGGCACCTCGATGTCAAGCATGCGCTCGCAGGCGCTGGCATAGCCGTAGCTGTGACCCACGGCGCAGATGCCGCAGATGCGCTCGGCGATGTAGCCAAACTGATGCATATCGCGCTTTTCGGTGAGCTTCTCGAGTCCGCGGTGCACAAAGCCGATCTGCGGAATTGCCTCGATGACGCGGTCGTCCTCGATCACCAGGTCCAGATGAAGCGGCTCGGGCAGCACCGGGTGCTGCGGGCCAAACGGAATAACGGAGCGATGTGCCATGGACCTTACGCCTCCTTTTTCTGCTTGTCGCGGGCGGCCTTGGCGGCAAGCGCCGCGCGGACCTTGGCCGCTTTCTCGGGATCCATGGCGGCGAGCTTTGCCTCCATCTCGGCGGCCTTGAGCGCGGCCTTCGCAGCAGCCTCATCGTGCTGAGCATCGGAGCCGGCAGCCGCAGCGGGCTGAGCAGCGGTACCCTCCCCCGCAGCGGCCTTCTCGGCAGCGGCCTTGCGCGCCTTGGCCTCGGCAGCCGCGCGGACCTTCATGGCCTTCTCGCGCGCAGCCTTCACCTCGAGCGTGATGACGCTCATGGGTTCGGCAGTCGAGACCTGGTAGAAAAAGCCCTTAAAGTCGATCTGCATGTCGGTGATGGCAAGACCAAACAGGTCGTGCGCTTCGTTTTCAAACGGGAACACCGCGGGGTAATACGAGCTGATGGACGGAATCTCCTGGTACTGGTCGATGCCCTCGACCACCAGGTTCTCGATCGCATAGCTGCCGTCCTGCGCAATATGCTCCTGAGCAGCACGGACGTTGATAAACGTATAGACCAAGCGATACGAGCCGTCGTCGACGTTGCGCTCGGCATGCATTTGCACAAAGCGCGCGCCGACGCCCTTGAGCGCCTGGACATGCGACAGGAGCTTGTCGATCCCGACGGTGGTATAGATAGCCTTTTGCATTACTCGGCCTCCTTTGCAGCGGCGGGCGTCTCAGCAGGTGCGTCGCCAGCGGCGGGCGCAGCAGGCTTCCCGGCAGGCGCGTCACCGGCACCGTCAGTCCCGGCCCCCGCAGCCACAAACCCGTCCTCGCCCAGCTCAACGCCACCGTCCCAGGTAGCGGCACCGCCCACGGTGAGCGGATCGCCACCGGCGCGCAACACGGTCTCCTTCTGGTCCAGGATGCCGCACGCCTCCACGATGGCATCGATCACCGTCTCGGGGCGAATGGCGCACCCGGGCGCGTACACGTCCACGGGAATCGCGCGGTCCACGCCGCCGATCACGTTGTAGGCATCGCGGAATACGCCGCCCGAGCATGCGCAGATACCGCAGGCCACCACGCACTTGGGCTCGAGCATCTGGTTGTAAATCTGACGCACGACGGGCAGGTTCTGGGCATTGACCGACCCCGTCACCAAAAAGATATCCGCATGCTTGGGGTTGCCGGTGTTGACCACGCCAAAGCGCTCCGCATCGAACAGCGGCGTGAGCGAGGCCAGCACCTCGATATCGCATCCGTTGCAGCTCGAGCCGTCGTAATGAATAACCCACGGCGAGCGCGACATTTTATGATCCATGGATGCCGCCTCCTAAATAAACACGTCGACGAGGATGGGCATAAGGTTGAGCAGGCCAAACACCAGCGCCACGCCCCAGCCGAGCTTAAAGCAGCTGCGCCAGGTGCTGCGTGCGAAGGTGTTGTCGATCAGCACCTCGACAAAATACGTCGCGGCCATCACGACCAGGGCTACGACCCAGCTCACCGGGTTGTCCCAAACAAAGAACATGCCCACCCACATCAAAAACAGCACGGTCTCACACCAGTGCATAAGGGTCATCTTGGCCAGCGTGCCGCCGCTCATCTCGGTGGCGACGCCCTGGACAATCTCCTGATGCGCGTGATGCGAGTACGAAAGGTCGAACGGCGACTTGCGTAGCTTGATGGTGAGCACCGCAAGCAGCGCCAAGAAAATGGGCGCGCTGTACACGATGATGGGCGCCGACTGTCCGGTCACGGCGATGGAATCAAAGCTATCGGTGGCAAGGTACAGGCCCACGCTCATCAGCAGAACGGCGGGCTCGTAGCTCATGACCTGCAGCAACTCGCGGTCGGCACCGACCTGGGCAAACGGGCTTTGCGTCGAGGCGGACGCCAGCACCACAAAGATCGCGGCGAGCGTAACCATAAAAGCGCACAGCAGCGTGTTGGAGCCCGACACAAAGATGCCGCCGCCCACGACGGTAAAGATGAGCGCGCACGCCATATAGGTATCGTCCATGGTGTTTACGCTGGCAGGGGCCTTGCGCAGCAGCTTGGCAACGTCGTAGAAGGGCTGCAGCAGGCGCGGGCCCACGCGGCCCTGCATGCGAGCCGAAAGTTTGCGGTCGATGCCGTCGATCAAGCCGCCCGCAAGCGGCGCCAGCAAGGCAAACGCCACGGTGCCAATAAAGATGCCCACGACGCCCGAACCTTCGAAATACTTGCCGCGCAGCACCGAGGGCGCGCTCATGGCAAGCCGCTCGGGCCCAATCCATGCGCAACACAGCAGCGCAAACAAGATAATGCTGCAGCATACGACGCTACCCGCGGGGCCAATACGCTTCTCGCCAAGGGCGTCCTCCGAGTACCAATTGCGCTTTTCGGCCTTCACCTCGTGTCCCATCGAGCCGCGGAAATGGCGATATTTGTCGGTTCCCACGCCCGAAAGGTACACGTTGACGTGCGGTTTGTTGCTCACGCGGAATGACGTCAGCAGCACCACGGCGATAAAAGCCACGATAACCACCATCAGATACATGGCGTCCTTGCCAATAACGTACGGCACGCGGCCAAACACCATGGCCAAGTAAGGCGACACCAGACCGCTCGAGATAATCGGAAACGCCACGCAGCACAGAATCAGCAGCGCGGCGATGGTGTTGAGGGCCATCCATTCGGTCTTATGGACATTGACCTCAACGTTTTGAGCCGTGGGGTCGACGCCCGAAAGCTTGGCAAGCCACTTGCCCCAGAAGTAAAACGTCGCGGCCGAGCCAAAGGCAAGCACCATGATCATGAGCACGTTGCCGGTCTGCGCAAACGCCACCAGGGCGCCCCACTTGGACACGAGCATGCCAAACGGCGCCACAAACATGCCCATAATGCCCAGCATCATCAGACGCGTCAGGTGCGGCATGCGGCTGAACATGCCGTCCATGTCCTCGATATTGCGGCTGCCGATATGATGCTCGGCCGTGCCCACGCACAGGAACAGCAGCGACTTGGCCACCGTGTGGAACAAGATCAGGAAGATGGCCGCCCATACGGCCTCGGGCGCGCCGACACCCAAGCAGGCACTGATGAGGCCCAAGTTGGAAATGGTGGAGTACGCGAGCACGCGTTTGGCGTTGCTCTGCGAGATGGCCATGAGTGCAGCGAGCAAAAACGTGATGGCACCCACACTCGTGACCATAAAGCCGGTCACGGGGTAGATGGCATAGAGTGGGCTCAGCTTGACCATCAGGAACACGCCGGCTTTGACCATGGTTGACGAGTGCAGCAGGGCGCTCGTGGGAGTGGGTGCAACCATGGCACCCAACAGCCAAGTGTGGAACGGCATCTGTGCGGCCTTGGTGAGCGCGGCGAGCGACAACAGGATGACCGGCATCACCAGCAGCGCGGACTGCGCGGTTCCGGTGCCGGAAAGCTCGATCATGCCCGAGATGGTCAGCGGCATGCCGTTAACGTGCAGATACATAAGTCCGGCCAAAAACGCGATGCCGCCCAGCATGTTGAGGATGATTTGGGTAAAGGCGTTCTTGATGGCCTCGGGCGTACGCGTGTAGCCAATCATAAGGAACGAACACACGGTGGTGATTTCCCAGCCGCAGAACAGCCACTCAAGGTTGTCGCTCGTCACGATGACGAACATGGCCGAGAGGAACAGGAACATGAGCGCCAGGAACTGCGGGCGACGGTCGGGCGCGGTCTGCCCGCGCAGCGCGGCCTCGTGCTCGTCATGGGCCTGGAAGTCCTTCATGTAGCCCAGGGCATACAAGCAGATTAGACTGCCAACGATGCCGACGGCGAGGACCATGATCACGCTCATGTAATCCAGGTAGAGTGGCGTTGCCGTGACGGCTTCGGCCGCGGGCAGCGTCATGGCTGCAAAGGCGAGCGAGCCCACCAGCTGGACTATGCCGAGCACCGTGGTGAGCGCGTTCCTATATTTGTACGCGTTGTACAGGATGACAGCGCACAGGATGACGTCGATAACGGAACTGATGATCGAGAGCACATGCGAGGTGCCGGGGGCAACCTCAAAGCTCTGCGGACCCGTGCCAAAAAACATGACGGCGACTACAACTGTCACCGCCATAATAATGCCGGAGCCTATGAGCCCCGCCGCATCGCGGGCGCGGTCACCGCGCGCGAGCAGCATGCCCAGCGCCGGTACCAGCGGAAACAGGGTAAGGAAATACAGTAGCGTCATACCATCACTCCCCCATGCTAAAACGCTGCAATTGTTTAACGTTATAGCTCAATTGAGGAGTAGCGGCGGCGGGTTTTCGGTCAACTGGGGAGTTTTAGGCGTACGGGGTAAGGGCACGCCCGCATTGGAGCAGAGGGGCGGCAAGAAAAATGCGCCCCTGTGGGTGCACCATCCCGTTTGCTATTCCGCCTTTTTAACGCGCGGCTTGCGACCGCGCGGCTTATCGACCAGTGCGGACTCACCGCTCTCGCGGTACTGACGGCACCAAGCCTTGACCGAAGACTCGCTAGGAATCTTGTGCTTGATCATGGCCTCGCGAACCGTTAAGCCGTTTTCCAAGCGGTCCTTGACCACGGCGAGCTTAACTTCGTACGAATAGGTGTGATGATGCGAACCGGCGTTGAGAACGGCGTCGGCACCGCCCACGGCATATGCGCGGGCCCACTGACGAGCCGTGGCCTGGGGAATGCCGAGCTCCGCGGCGAGGGCGCGATGACCGACCCCCTCTTGGAGGACCTCGACGGCGCGCTGCCTAACCTCGGGCGCATGCGTGCGAGTCCTTGTTGCTTCCGACATACCTGCCACTTCTTAGCCTTAACCGTTAATCTGCTTTCTTACGTGCATGTTAGATAGTAGCATTTTGCTGTTTGCGCGTAACAGTTAATTAAAATAGACGCGGCGTTATCTGGGCATTTGGCACCAAATTACGACATTTCTTTATCGATTATTTACGCTGGTAGCTGACTCGCAGCTAATCGTCATTCGCGTGTCAACAAAATTGGCGTCTCTTTATGTCCTTTGGTATAGAGGATATAGTTATTAACCCCTCCCCCAATAATTTTGAGTGATCTGCAAGGCAGTAGACGTCCTCACTCCTCATGATTACCGCGCATTGCCATCCACAGGAGCAAAACAAAAAGGGCGGGACCTGCTGCGTTTGCAGGCCCCGCACCGGTTGACACCCGACGGGACACAGCCGGGCGAGACGGATCCGTGCTACCGCCCCGCCTGGCCGCGATGTTCAACTACAGCTCGTTGGCCGCGTGATACGCCGTGCGAATGGCGCTCGCGATGTCGGCGGTGCGCTCGCCCGAGCAGTCGCCCACGCAGGTCACGGGCACCGTCACGCCGTCCAGGTCAAACGCGTTGGCCTTGGAGCCCACGGCCATCACCACGTAATCGCAAGCGATCTTCACCGGCTCCTCTGCGCCGTCCTCGGTGGTGTGAACAGTCTCCACGCCCTCGTCGGTAATGGCGGTCAGGCGGGTCTTAACGTGCTGCTCCACGCCGTGCTCGGCAAAGTCGCTCATAATCAGCGGCAGAATGGTCTCGGACTCGCCCGCGGCAATCTTGTCGAGCATCTCGACAATCGCCACCTCGCAGCCGTGCTGCAGCAGGTACTCGGCAGTCTCGGTGCCCACCAGGCCGCCGCCGATAACGGCGACGCGGCCGCTGAGCTCCACCTTGCCGGCCAGCACGTCCCAGCTCGAGACGACCTTCTCCGAGTCGGCACCGGATACGGGAATGACCACGTCGTGCGCGCCCACGGCCACAATCGCGGCGTCGGCGGCGTTGAGATCCTCGGCCGTAGCGGCATGGTTGAGCTCGACCTTCACGCCCAGGCCGGGCAGAATCTTCTCGTAGTACTCGACCGAGCGCATGATCTCGTCCTTGCGCGGAGGCGCGGCTGCCAGCACAATCTGGCCGCCCAAGTGATCGCTCGCCTCATAGACGGTCACGTCGTAGCCGCGCTTGGCCGCCACGCGCGCGGCCTCCAAGCCGGCAATACCGCCGCCCACCACGGCGACCTTCTTGTCGCCCTCGCCCGGCTTGATGGCGATGGTCGCCTCGTCGCCGTTCTCGGCATTGAGCACGCACGAGATGTACTTGCGGTTTTGAATCGCGTCGACGCAGCCCTTGTTGCAATTGAGGCACTCGCGAATGGGCTCACCCGTGGCGGCCTTCAGCGCAATGTCGGGGTCGCACATGAGCGAGCGGCCGTACGCGATGATATCGGCCGAACCGTCTTCCAGAATCTTCTCGCCGGCCTCGACCGAAACAACACGGCCGACGGTTGCCACCGGCACGGAGACCAGGGCCTTGACGCGCTCGGCCACGGGCAGCGTCCAGTTGTAGGGCATGGCGCCCATGGGCGGAATGGTGTCGCCCATGTTGCCGGTATGGTTGGCCTGTGCAACCTGGATCATGTCGATGCCGGCGCCCTCGAGCAGCTTGGCAAACTCGCAGGCCTCATCGGGCTGCAGGCCGCCCTTGCCGCGCGGCGTGCCGTCGGGGTTCTCCATGATCACGGGGAGCTTGTACTCCACCATCAGCTGCGGCGCGGCTTCCTTAATGGCGGCGACAACCTCGAGCGCATAGCGAACGCGGTTCTCGAACGAGCCACCGTACTCGTCGGTGCGCTGGTTGAGGATGGCCGAGCACAGCGAACCCACCAGACGGTCGCCGTGAACCTCGATGGCGTCGATGCCGGCCTGCTGCGCGCGGGCGGCCGAGGCAGCGATGGCCTCCTTGATCTGGGTGAGCTGCTCTACGCTCGCCTCGTTCACAAAGTGCTGCATGTCGTGGTGCAGCTTGGCGTAGGCCTGCTTGCGGATCTCGTTGGACTCGGCCATCTTGGCGGCAAAGGTCTCCTCGTCGCCGGCGGCCTTGGCCTCCTGCGCAGCCTTGGCGGCGGCCATGGAACCCATGACCATGCGGCCGACGCCGGGCACGTCGTACTCGGGGTGGAACAGCTGCAGCGCGACCTTGGCGCCGTGCTTGTGAACGGCGTCGGCCAGCGCCTTAAACGTGGGGATCTGGGCGTCGGTCGCCAACTTGGGCGTGGGGCTTGCGGTCATAACAGGAGCAACGTCGCCGATGACGATGTAGCTCACGCCGCCACGGGCCAGGCGCTCGTAAAAAGCCAGGCTGCGCTCGCCAATGGAACCGTCGCGCTCCTCGTAGCCGGTGGTCAGCGGCGGGAACATAATGCGGTTTTTAAGCTCAAGGGGGCCAACCGTAATGGGCTGGAGCAGTTTGGATGCGGGTGCGGTCATGGACATTCCTCTCTTGTAGGCGCGGCGGCGATGTTGCCGCGTAGTTGTCTAGAGGATATGGCATGGAGGCACAGCAGCACAACGGAAATCGGCGAATATCAGGTGGCGGCAGGTGGATGGGGCAGAGCGGCCCGTCGGTTTGCCCGCCGGTTTATCTCAATCTGTAACAGTTACGCGGCAAAACCGGGTCTTACTGTTACAGATCGAGACATTCCTCTCGGCCCATCCTCAACAATCTAGATCTGTAACAGCTAGGCCCACTTTTGGCCCCTATCTGTTACAGATCGAGACAAACCAAACCCGCCTGCTAGAAAATCTCAATCTGTAACGGTTACTCGGCAAAAACCGTCCCTCGTGTTACAGATTTAGACAAACACGACCCAACCCACCGGTATATCTCGGTCTGTAACACCTAGCCGCCCAAATCGGGTCTAGATGTTACAGATCGAGATTTTGTTTGAGAGGCCGAGAATTGGACCGAAAACACGGTCCCGAAATAACAAAAAAGCTCGCCGGCTAGGCCGACGAGCTGCAAGTTCTTGGTCGCGGGGGCAGGATTTGAACCTACGACCTCCGGGTTATGAGCCCGGCGAGCTACCAGACTGCTCCACCCCGCAATGTCTGGGCGCCTCATGTGCGCAAGAAAGAATATTACGCGGGAGTTCGGTAAACGGCAAGGAAAATCTCGTAGAGCATAATTCCTTCATATTTAAACCCCTCAGCCCCTATCACCGTAAACGAATCGCAGCCGAGTGCCGTCGGCGACGCGTATACAATGGTGCGCGTCCTTTTATGCCAACACTGGGAGTAGACATGCTGCTCGCTATCGATATGGGAAACACGCAGACGGCCATGGGCCTGTTTGACGGAGACGAGCTGGTGCAGTCGTGGCGCATGCCCACCGACCGCTCCTATACCGCCGACGAGATCCATGTGCGCCTGATGGGTTTCTTTAAGATGTACGGCCTTTCGCTCGACGCGGTCGACGCGATCGCCTTTGCCGGCGTGGTGCCGCAGCTCTCGCGCGAATGGCACGCCGTGGCCGACCGCATTGCCGCGGACGCCATCGTCATCGGGCCGCAGACGGCCGCGGTGACCAAGCTGCGCGCGGCGCGTCCCCAAGCCGTAGGCGCCGATCGCGTCGCTAACGCCGTTGCGGCCGAAACTTTCTACGGCGCGCCGGCAATCGTGGTGGACTTTGGCACCGCGACCAATATCGACGTCATCGATGAGGACGGTTATTACATTGGCGGAGCGATCGCGCCGGGCATTCGCATCTCCATGGACGCGCTTGCCGCCCGTGCCGCCAAGCTCGCCAGCGTGCCGCTCGAGGCGCCCGAGCACGCCATCGGCCGCGATACCGAGGAGTGCATCAAGGTCGGCGCCGTGATGGGCGCCGCCGCCATGGCCGAAGGCCTGGTCGCGCGCATGAAGCGCGAGCTGGGCCGCGACGATGCCACCGTTATCGCCACGGGCGGCCTCGCCGGCATCGTCGCCGGCTCGACCGATGCCTTCGACGTGGTAGACGGACAGCTCACCATCAAGGGCATCTGCGAAATCTACCGCCGCATGCAGGAGCTAGCGTAGGCTCTGGCGAAGCCGAGACGCTACAGACCGCGAATCCGTACGGCCTCAGGCGGAAACTCCTGCTCGCCGGCATCGGTCTTGATGGTCGCGCGACCCCAGATGTCCAGGCCCGCAAACACACCGACCGCAAGCGGCAAGCCGTTGGGCGACACCGCCGCAACTTGGCGACCGAGCAGCGGCACCATATCGAAGTACTCGCCCAACACGGGGGCCAACGGCCCTGCGGCGCCTTGCGGCGTGTTGACAACAACCGCCCAGGTGTCCACACGGGTCAGCACGGCGGCGGCCAACTCCTCGACCAGCGCTTCGTCAGCCACGTCCACACCAAGCTCGCCCAGCGCCGAACGCTCAATATCCACCGTCACGGCACCGAACATGCCCGCAGCACCGGCACCGCCGTTCACGGCAACACGCGCGAGCGACGTCTCAAACGCAGGCGCACCGCACACGATATCGCTCGGCCACTGGATACCCACCTTACCGGCAAGGCCCAACCCCGGCGTCGAAGCCGTGCCCACGAGCGCGTCCATCATGCCCATCGCAGCCACAAACGGCAGGCCGTGGAAGGCATGCATGTTCACATCCGGACGCACGACCAGCGAAAACGTCAACGACGCCTCGCCCGCGCTCCAAGCGCACCAGCCCGCGGACACACCCTCGCGGCCCGCGTCGCGCGCGGCGTCAAGCTCGGTACCGGCGGCAACAGCGTTCATCTCGATCATCTACATACGCCCCAATTCGCCCACGATATGGCCCACGCGGTCCTCGGGCTCCTTGACCTCGACGCCGTTGTAGCGGAAGAACCGCGCCGGGTCGTGCATCAAGTCCTCGAGCGGCACCAGCACAAAATCGCGCTCGCCGATCAGCGGATGCGGCAGGCGCAGCTTTTTGCCGCCGTGGGTCTCGCCGTCCATCCAGAGCAGGTCCAGGTCGATGGTGCGCGGACCGTTGGCCTTGGCCTTTTTGGAGCGGTCGCGCCCCAGCTCAGCCTCGATCTTCATGAGTTCATCGAGCAGCACCAGCGGCGCCAGCTCGGTCTTGATCTCGATGACGGCGTTGGCAAACGCGTCCTGGCGCGTCTCGTAGGCCGGCTCGCTCTCGTAAATCTTGGAGGAGTTGGACACGCAGGTGAGTGGAATCTCGGCGATCATCTCGCGTGCAGCGCGGATGTTGTCGCAGCGATGCCCCAGGTTGGAGCCCACAGCCACAAACGCGCGGCGCGGCTGCGGCTTGGCAACCGCCCAGTAACCGTTCAGGAACTGCGCAAAACCCGCGGCGTCGTGCACGCGCACGATGTTGGCACCGGCCTGGATGGCGCCCAGGCACACGCCAAACGTAGCGGCATCGCGCTCGGCGGCCTCGGTCACGCCCGAGACGGCGCCCACAAAGCGCTTGCGCGACACGGCGCACATGAGCGGATAGCCCAGTGACGCCATCTTGGCAGTCTCGCGCTGGATGACGATGTCCTCGTTAGCCGACTTACCAAAGCCCGGGCCAGGATCAATGCAGATGCGGTCGCGCGACACGCCGGCATGGATGAGCGTGCGGGCCTGGTCGGACAGAAAGCCCATGACGCGGCGCATGATGGGCGCCGAATCGGGCAGGGTGAAGCGGCGGAGCTGCGAGGTGGGCACGTAGGCTTCCTCGCGGCGGGCGCTGCGGCGCATCATGGCGGCCAGGCGGTCATTGGGCTCCGATGCGGCCTCGGTGGCTGCGGGCGCGGCCTCGGGCGCGAGCGCGACGGTCTCGGCTGCAGCAGCCTGCTCGGCGGCCGGCGTCTCCTGCTCGCTTGCAGGCTCGGACGTGGGCTCCGGTTCGCCAAACGGCAACGAGGGCTGCACCACGCCGCCCGGAAGCTTGGTCTCCGGCTTAGGATCGCCCAGCAGCTTGCCGCGACGGCGGCGAGCCGGCTTCTCGGCCTCACGCGCGGCCTCGGCAGCCGCCTCGCGCGCCTTCTCGGCAACAAACGCCGCTGCCGAGGTATCGAGCTGCACCGTTGCGTGCGTGCGGGTGGGCGCGGCGACCTCGCCGGCATGCATCACGATGACGCCGCAGGTACTCGTCTTAACAAACTCGACCATCTTGGGATCGGTGAAGCCCGTCACGTCGTTGACGATCGAGGCGCCGCAGCGCACGGCCGCCTTGGCAACCGCCACATGACGCGTGTCGATCGAGACGATGGCGCCCTCCTTGGCCAGCGCGCGCACCACGGGCAGCACGCGGCGAACTTCCTCGTCGGGGTTGACCGGGGTAAAACCAGGGCGCGTGGACTCACCGCCCACGTCGATGATGTCGGCGCCGGCATCGAGCATCGCCAGGCCGTACTCGATGGCGGCATCGGGGTCGAAGTGCTCCCCGCCGTCGCTAAACGAATCGGGCGTCACGTTGAGGACGCCCATGATGCGCGGACGGTCAAAGCTGAGCTCATACTTTCCGCACCGCCATGTCTTGCTGTCGTTCGCCATGAACATCCTCCTAAAATGCCCACGCCGCCGAGCTTGGGGAGCTGGCGGCGGGGTCGCTTTGCACTCAGTCTTTCTATTGTATCCGCGCGCGCGGGCTAGAACGCAAACGCGGCCGCGATGTCGCAAGAAATCAGCAGGTCGGCATTTGCATCCTGATCGGTGGGAGCAAGGTTGCATATGGCCAGCGTATCGCCGGTAAAGTAACGCGTAAGGCCCGCCGCCGGATACACCACGAGCGAGGTCCCACCCACAATGAGGGCATCGGCCGCGGCGATGGCGGCAACGGCACCGGTCAACACATGCTCGTCGAGCGGCTCTTCGTAGAGCACTACATCGGGCTTGATGCGGCCACCGCACGCGGGGCACGCAGGCACGCCCGCGGCATCCTCGTGCTCGCGCGAGCAAATCCACTCGGCGCTATAGACCGCGCCGCACGACTGGCAAATGTTGCGATGGACCGATCCGTGCAGCTCAAACACTCGCTGTGAGCCGGCCATCTGATGCAGGCCGTCGATATTTTGCGTCACCACGGCGTCGAGCTTGCCGGCGCGCTCCAGCTCGGCCAGCTTGGTGTGGCAGCGGTTGGGTTTAGCGTTGAGCGCGATCATCTTGGTGCGGTAAAAGTCGAAGAACTCCGCAGGATGCGCCTCGTAAAAGCTATGCGACAGCATGGTCTCGGGCGGATAGGCAAACTGCTGGTGATACAGGCCGTCCACGCTGCGGAAATCGGGAATGCCACTTGCCGTGGAAACACCAGCGCCGCCAAAGAAGACCACGCGCTTATGGGTGCCGAACAGCTCCGCCAGCGCGGCGGAGGCCTGCTTGGGATCCGTTATTGCCTGCGTCATATGAGTCCTCCGTCCTTGTTGGTCGGGCAGCGTCGGGCGATGTCCCAGCATGCGGCCTTTGGGTCAGCACGCGCGGTGCCCACCACCGCCCCTGTTGCGCTAATCTTAAGCCTGCCAACCCCGTCGAAAGGACACCATGCCTCAGACTTACACTTTCGCCTCGTGGAACGTAAACGGCCTGCGCGCCGTGCTCAAAAAGGACCCGAGCTTTATCCAGATCGCGCAAGAACTCGACGTCGATATCCTGGCGTTGCAAGAGACCAAGCTGCAGGAGGGCCAGGTCGATATTGACCTGCCCGGCTATCACCAAACCTGGAGCTACGCCGAGCGTAAAGGCTATTCGGGCACTGCGGTCTTTAGCCGCCAGGAACCGCTGCGCGTGCTGCACGCCGACGCACTGCTACCCTACGCCGGCGAGAACGAGGCGGCCGAGCTCGTCGCCCAAGCCGCAACCGAGGGCCGCGTCTGTGCGCTCGAGTTCGACAAGTTTTGGTTTGTCGACGTCTATACGCCCAACGCACAAAATGAGCTCGCGCGCATCGACGTGCGTATGGCCTGGGACGATGCCTACCGCGGCTTTTTGAACGCGCTCGAGCGCGAGACCGGCAAACCCGTCGTAACCTGCGGCGACTTTAACGTGGCGCATGAGGAGATCGACCTTAAGAACCCCAAGTCCAACCGCGGCAACGCAGGCTTTTCGGACGAGGAACGCGGCAAGTTTACCGAGCTGCTCAACGCCGGCTTTACCGATACCTGGCGCGCGGCAAACCCCGACGTCGAGGGCGTCTACAGCTGGTGGAGCTATCGCTTTAATGCCCGCAAGAACAACGCCGGCTGGCGCATCGATTACTTTCTGGTAAGCGATTCGATCGCCGCCAACGTTCGCGACACCGGCATCCGCGGCGACATCTTTGGCAGCGACCACTGCCCCGTCACCCTCACGCTAGAGCTCTAGCCCCAAGTAATTCCTCTAGGGGACAGAGGAAAACAGATCATGTGACCCCTCTCCCCCTATAAGGTGCGGTGGAATAGTTCCTGTTTGGGCAGCAAATAGCCAAAAACGAGAACCATTCCACCGCAAGTTCGTGAGGGAACGCGAAATGCCTTACAGCCCGTATTTCACGACGACACGGTTAATGCGACGGCACCAAGGCTTGTACAAGGCAGCCAAGAACACGCAGGTCGCGAGGCCGTGTGTGATATCGAACGGCACTGCCGTGGCAAGACGTGCCATGGCACCCGCCCACGTGAGCGGTTGAACAAAACCGATAATGTCGTAGGCGTTGATCACAACGCCGTACAGCAAACCCGAAGCAAAGCCGTAGGTCAGCAGCGCCGGCATACGCACGGTGCCATCGGCGCGATCAAAAGCGCCGGCATGCGCCAGCGCACCGCCAACGTATCCCACGAGCCCCCAGGCATACATCTGCCACGGCGTCCACATGCCCTGCCCAAAAAAGAAATTGCTGGTCAGCGCCGCCAACGCACCGACCATAAAGCCGTTACGACGACCGAGTGTCGCCCCGGCGATAATGGCGATGGCACTCACGGGTTTAAAGTCGGGAATGGGGCCAAACAAGATACGCCCCGCCGCGGCCAATGCTGCCAGAACCAGCGTGGGCATAATCTGGCGCAAACCCGGACGAGATGCCTCGTAACCCGCAAAGAACAGCGCGAGCACCAGCGCCACCACAACCAGCATGGCCAATGCTGCCTGCTCAACACCCGACAGCAACGCCGCAGCCATCACCGCCGGCACCGCCAACAACAGCGGGATCTCCAGTTTTGCAAGCAAGCGCGAGAAACGACAGTCCGTCATCCCATCACGCCCTATAGAACACGTTGTCGGCAAAGAAGTCGGCCGGGGACTCCATGCAGGCAATCTCGCCGTCAAACATCATGGCGACGTCGTCGGCTACCTGCTCGGCAAAATCCAGATCGTGCGTGGCCATAATGACGGTGCCGCCAGCCTTCGCATGGCCACGCAGGGCGCGGGCGATAATGCGGCGGCTGAACAGGTCTAGACCCTTGGTGGGCTCATCGAGCAATAGCAGTTCGGGGCCGATTAGCAGCAGTTTTGCCAATGCAAGCAGTTGACGCTGCCCGCCCGAAAGATCGTACGGATGGCGTCCATCCAGACCCGACAACCCCAAGCTCGCCGCACGCTCCCGCGCCAAGTTCTCGTCATATCCGCAGGTCGAGTCCCATTCCATCAGCTCATCGCGAACCGTCTCGGCAACCAGCAATGCTTTGGGATTCTGAGGCAGCAGCGCCGCCGAGGCCGCTCCGCGCACCACGCGGCCGCGCTGCAGCTTGGCGGTCTTCGCCAGCACCGAAAGCATTGTCGACTTACCGCAGCCGTTACCGCCCACGATCGCATGCACCGCGCCAGCCGAAAACGACACATCGAGCCCGCGCAGCACCCAACCGCCCGCGCGATCGTAGCGAAACCAGCCTTCCGACAGGGTGGTAGCCGACCCGCCGTGCATTTTTTGGAGTATTCTGCTTCCATCCGTGCGCGAGAAGGCTTCCGAGCCGTTCTCGAGCGACGTTTGCGCCACAAATTCGGACGATTTGTCCAATTCCGAACTTTTTTTCGCGCTCGATACGTCCCCGGGCGGCTCCAGAGAACCCAAATTGTCCTCACGCCTGCTGAATACTCCGTTTTTTGCACATCGGATGGCACCCCACCCCAACATGTCATCGGAAAACAGCGATTCTCGGCGTCCCAAAGAAGACATATCCGCCACCTCGCGCACGCGACCGCCCTCAATCCGGTACGTACACGTCGCATACTCGAGCATCGGCCGCGGCTGATGCGTCGCCACAACAACCGTGCAGCCCAGCTCGCGATTCACACGAAACAGCGCGTGCAGGAAATTCTTCTCCGCAACCGGATCAAGCTGAGACGTGGGCTCGTCGAGCAGCAGCACGCGCGGGCGGAGCGCCAACACGGCCGCCAACGACAGCAACTGTTTGCGACCACCCGAAAGCGTGTCAGTATCGCGGTGAAGCCAATCTTCCAGCCCAAAGAAATAGCTGGTCTCAGCTACGCGACGGCGCATCTCATCACGTGCTAGCCCCAAGTTTTCCAGGCCAAACGCCATCTCGTGCCACACGGTTTCGCACACGATCTGGTTCTCGGGATCCTGGAACACATAGCCCACGCGCTCCGCCGATGCCCGTACGTCCATGTCGGCAACGTTCTCGCCCAGCACGCTCAGTTCGCCAGTGCGCTCGCCCGCCGGAGCGATCTCGGGCTTGAGCAGCGACAGCAGCGTCGACTTACCCGATCCGGTACCGCCAACAAGCAGCGCAAACGCACCTTGGGAAACACGCCAATCAAGCCCCTCGAGCACCGGTGCCTCGGCCCCGGGATAGGCAAAACTAAGGCCCCGCACCTCAATCGCAGGCACATCGGAGCCGCACGCCCCGCCCGTTACCGAGCAGCTATCCAACCGAGCCATCAGCCAAACCTCTTCTCATCAATCGCGTGCAACGCGCAAGGCAGCACCATCCAGGCAGCGCACACGACATAGCCCGGCCACGGCGCCGGCACCGAGAGCTGCGGATAAAACGAATACTGCGTCGTCGCGGTCCACGCCACCGCCACCGCGGCAGCACCAAACAGCGCAAGCCCAACCAGCGCGGCAACGTCGCTGCGCCCCAGCCGATACCGCGCATACGTCGTACGACGCGTCGCGGCGCCCCACCCGCGCGAGCGCATCGCGTCCGCGCGCTCCAACGAATCTTCCATGCCCCAGCCCATCAATGCACTCGATGCCCGCAGGCGCGAGCGCACGGGGTCGGCCGGCGCGCGGCCCGGCACATCAATCGCATCCTGCACCGCCAGCACCGTACGGCCGCGGCGCAAAAACTGCGGGATAAGCCTCATGCACATCGAGATCATGAGCGCGATCACCGGTGCGGCGTTACCCAAAAGCGCGAGCACCTTGTCGTATTCGAGCATCGACGCCGCGGCCTCAAACCACAGCACGCTCGCCACAAACAGCCCGCCCATGCACAGGCCGTATACCATGCTCTCCAGATACACCGCGCGCATGCCAATACGGAACAGCTCCGTCGAGCCCGAGGCACTAAACAGTGGATTGACCAGCGCGATAATCAAAATCACCGGCAGCTGCCAGCGAAGTGCGCCCAGCGTGCGGGCAGCCCCACGCGTCGCAAATCCATACGCCAACCCGCCCGCAAGTGACAGCGCAATCAGCACCAGCTGCATCGAGAACATGGTGAGCCCCAGCGTCAGCACTATATAGAGCGCCGGCACAGCTGGATGCGACATCGAGAATGCCGCGACGGGCTCGCCGCCAAACTCCTCTCGTATGTTGTCCACGGGCACCCCCGTCCCCTCGCTCAAACGACAGCTCCGCAGCACCGCCGCCATGCACGGCCAGCGCAAACGCCACGCCGGCGGCGCAAGCCTCAACCGCCGCAATCCAATCGTTACGCGCTCAACATATGCCTGCGGTATCATATTGCGCCGTGTATCGTTTCCAAGCACACGTCTCTATAACGTAACAGGAGATCACATGGACGCAACCGCAATTATCCTCGCCGCCGGCGAGGGCACCCGCATGAAGTCGAACCACTGCAAGGTTTCGCACAAGATCCTGGGCAAGCCCATGGTTCAGTGGATCGTCGACGCCACCATCAAGGCCGGCTGCAGCCGCGTCGTGGTCGTCATCGGCAGCCACGCCGACGAGATGCGCGCCCTCATCGACGGCGCCTACGCCAACAGCGCCACCAAGGTCGAGTGCGTCGAGCAGACCGAGCGCCTGGGCACCGGCCACGCCGTGAAGGTCGCGCTCGAGGCCTGCGGCATCACGCAAGGCCCCGTCGTCGTGCTCAACGGCGACTTGCCGCTCATCACCGCCGACACCGTCGCCAAGTTCGCGCAGACCGTCGCCACCGGCGAGCTCGCCTGCACCGTCATGACCATGACCCCGCCCGACCCCTTTGGCTACGGCCGCATCAAGCTGGGCGCCGACGGCCAGATCGAGCGCATCATCGAGCAGAAGGACTGCACGCCCGAGCAGGCCGCCACGCTGCTGGAGTGCAACGCCGGCTGCTACGCCTTTGACGGCGCGCAGCTCGCCGCCCACATTAACGAGATCGGCAACGACAACGCGCAGTCCGAGTACTACCTGCCCGACATGCTCGAAATCCTCAAGGGTCACGGCCAGGTGGTCTCCATCTTCCACTGCGACGACTACCGCGACGGCCTGGGCGTCAACAGCCGCATTCAGCTCGCGCAGCTCACCGCCATCGCGCGCGACCGCATCAACGAGCACTGGATGGCCGAGGGCGTCACGTTCATCGATCCCACGCAGGCCTGGATCGGTCCCGATGCCGTCATCGGCCGCGACACCGTCGTGTGGCCGCAGACGCACCTGATCGGCCACGTCACCGTGGGCGAGGAGTGCCAGCTCGGCCCCAACAGCCGCCTCACCGACACCACCGTCGGCAGCGGCTGCACCATCGATGAAACCATCGCCGTCGAGGCCGTCATCGAGAACGGCGTCGACTGCGGCCCGCGCGCCTACCTGCGCCCGGGCACCCATATGCTCGACGGCTCCAAGGCCGGCACGCACGTGGAGATCAAGAAGTCCACGATCGGCGAGGGCTCTAAGGTGCCGCACCTGTCCTACATCGGCGACACCACCATGGGCTCCGGCGTCAACGTGGGCGCGGGCTCCATCACCTGCAACTACGACGGCGTGCACAAGCACAAGACCGTCATCGGCAAGGATGCCTTCATCGGCTCCGACACCATGATGGTCGCGCCCGCCCAGATTGGCGACGGCGCGCTCGTGGCCGCCGGCTCCGTCATCACCGAGCCGGTCCCGGCAGACGCGCTCGGTCTGGGCCGCGCCCGTCAGGTAAATATTGAGGGCTGGGCCGCCGATTATCGCCGTCGTCTGCACGAGGACGACGAGGTATAACGTTTTACCAAGCACAAAAGGAGCTGCTCCATGGGGGCGGCTCCTTTTTCTATCGTGACCTGCGCAACCGGATGAGTGGTCGGTTCGTGTCCGTTGGCGGTAAAGACGTTATCAGGACCCGATAAACCCCGCCGCGCGGTTACAATGCAACAAGGCATCTATATGGCATTCGATGTATAAAGGAGAAGGGTAATGCCGATTAATGATCCCGAGAAGTCGGAGAATATGCGCAAGTCCATCCGCGTGTATTCCGGTTCCTCCAACCGTCCCCTCGCTCAGAAGATTGCTGAGTACCTTGGGGTCGAGCTTTCGGGCCTTACGCTAAAGCAGTTCGCCAACGGTGAGATTTACGCCCGCTACGACGAGACCGTCCGCGGCGCCGACGTCTTCCTGATTCAGTCCGTGGCCGGCGGCAACGTCAACGACATGCTCATGGAGCTGCTCATCGCCACCGACGCTGCCAAGCGCGCATCCGCCCGCTCCATCACCGCCGTCATCACCCACTACGGCTATGCCCGCCAGGACCGCAAGGCCGGCCCGCGTGAGCCCATCACCGCCCGCCTCGTCGCCAACCTACTCGAGCGCGCCGGCGTCAACCGCATCATTACCCTCGACCTGCACCAGGGTCAGATCCAGGGCTTCTTTGATATCCCGGTTAACCACCTGTCCGCGCTGCCGCTGTTTGGCCAGTACTACAACGACATGCACTTCGACACCGACAACCTGGTTGTCGTCTCCCCCGACGTGGGTCGTGCCAAGGCCGCCAAAAAGCTGTCCGACATGCTCGGCTGCGACCTGGCCATCGCCCACAAGGGCCGTCCGCGCCACAACGCCGCCGAGGTCATGGGCATCATCGGTGACATCAAGGGCAAGACCTGCATCATCAATGACGACATGATCGACACCGCTGGCACCCTGTGCGCCAACGTCAAGGAGCTCAAGGCTATGGGCGCTGGCGATATCTACGTCTGCGCCACCCACGGTATCTTCTCCGGTCCGGCCATCGAGCGTCTGAACGACGCCCCGATCGTCGAGTGCCTCGTCACCGACGCCATTCCCGTCGAGGTCGGCGGCAAGATCAAGACCATCTCGGTCGCCGAGGAGTTCGCTCAGGCCATCTCCGCCGTTTACCACGAGGAGCCCGTCTCCACGCTCGTCGGCGGCGACTTCGCGCTGTAATCCAGCGTGCATCTCATCATCTTTGGTGTTTTTAAAGGGTCGGAAGCTCGCTTCCGACCCTTTTTCTACCCCTCGACAACCTTCCCTGGACAATTAGTTCAGATACGTATTTTTTTAAAACTCCAAAGGCCGTTCTGAGCCTTCTGAGCTCCCCGGCGAACGCCATACTGCCCAAAGCTCATCGCTTTCGAGTACGACCGCCGCATATTTACCCTCAAATCGCCCTCGAAAGCCCTTAGAAACGCCTCGAACGCCCGCCGTCTTATACGTATCTGAACTAACTGTCCAGTAGCTATCGTCAACCTTCGCGGCAGAGCTCAATTTCCTGCAATCCCCTCAACCGATTCCACCGATTTCATAACACCCAGCCGTTCATGGCGCGCAGCGCCCCGCTGAGCGAAAAGAACGGTATGGCGGTCGCATTCTGCCGCCAACTTAGTACGTTATAGCTATGACGACCGTGATTTCACATCTCTCCGCCCTCCGCGCAATTCGTCGCGCACGACGGGCGTACTCTGCCCTACCCTGGGACTCCGTTGATAGCGAACAGCAAGCACAGGCCTTGGCTGGCTGCATTCCCAACAATGACGCGATAGACTTTGGCGCACTTTCGATACTCGACGCCTGGAATGAAGATGATTCCGAACTGCTCGATCTTCTCGTTTCAAACGAAGACAACAGGCGCCCCGACAAGCGACTTCTTCAGCATATTCTCTCCACTCCTCTTCCTGAAGGTGCAATTATGCACGTCGAGGCCGACATCTACGCAACGTCTCCTGCCATGACAGCCATGCTTTGTTCCAAAAATGAATCAGTCGCCAAAACCTTGATGCTCCTTATGGAGCTGCTCGGAACCTACTCCCTTCCTCCCGGGGCAACATACCCCATTGCCTATGACGACATCTGGCCCAAGGGCGATGACTGCGCAGCGACGGGCGATCTTGATTGCCTGGGCGACCAGTCGGCGACCGACCAACAGAACGAGACCCGCTACGAACAGGCACACTACAAATGCGAGCCCGCCACAACTATCGAAGAGCTCGAGGCGGTCGCACGCTTCGCCAAAAGTAGCTCATACACCTCGTTTCGCACGGCAGTCAATCTCGCCCGACCCGGATCTGCATCCCCAGCCGAATCCCTAATGTTTGCCGTTCTCGGAGCGCCCATGCGCTTTGGCGGATTCGGATGTTGCAGCCTGCCCATGGGAGGCCTGCTACTCAACTATCGAATCGACTTCGACACTCTTGCGGTCAACATGTCCTCCGGCATCCCTTACGCCATCTGCGACCTATATTGCCCGGCCGCCGGAGTCGACAACGAATACAACGGAATTGGGCATGAGCTTCAAAACGCTCGCATCCACGATGGCAATCGAAATAATGGCCTCAAGGCAATGGACATCCACGTCCTGGTTATCAATCGCGACCAAATGAAAGACCTTGTTGCACTCGAAGCCTTCGCCCAAACGATGCATCGACTCGCGGGAGTCCGATTCCGATACCGTATCAAGGGCTATCGCAAGCGTCAGGCCGCTTGGCTCAACGCCCTGCGGGCCGGAATCGGCCTTGCGCCGGTCTAAACGGCGAATCACCCGTGCACCGTCGAGCAGGGCTGGACAGTTAGTTCAAATACGTATAAATGGACACATTGAATTAGGCTGTTTTGCAGTTATCTCTATACCATTCGCCCGATTTGAAGGCAGGGTAGACTTCAAAACAGCGTCATATGGACTAACTAAAGCTCCAAAACAACGTATCGGCATTGAATTGAGCACTTCGAGTCCTCAGAACTTATACGTATCTGAACTAACTGTCCACCTCGGATTTTGACGGCCGTCCAAACGCCCCCAAACAACCTCAATTGCCCTCCATTTGACAGCGGCAACAGGGTCGCTCACCATAGCAGGCGACAAATCAACGAAAGGATGAACATGGCAGCTGCACAGCCGCTTAAGATTCGCATGGTTGCCGGACTTGGCAACCCCGGCGATGAGTATGCCGAGACCCGCCACAACGCCGGCTTTAAGGCAATCGACGAGCTGGCCCGTCAGGCCGGCGTCACGTACTGGAAAAACCAGGCCGGTGCCGAGGTCGCGCTCATCAACATCAACGATCCCGAGGAAGAGGGCGGCAAGCGCCAGATTGTGCTGGTCAAGCCGCAGTCGTACATGAATACCTCGGGCGGTCCCATCTCCAAGCTCTGCCGCGAGTACAAGATCAAGGCCGAGGAGCTGCTCGTCATCCACGACGAGCTCGATATTCCCGCCGGCGACGTGCGTGTTAAGGTGGGCGGAGGCCATGCCGGTCACAACGGTCTGCGCTCCATCATCGACAAGATGGGCAGCCGCGACTTTAGCCGTATCCGCACCGGCATCGGCAACCCTCCCGGCAAGATGGCCGTGGCAGACTACGTGCTCAAGCAGCTGCGCGCCCGCGAAGCCGAGGATTTCCAGGACACCTGCGCCCGCGCCGCAGATGCCGCCGGTCTGGCCATCGTCCACGGCGTAATCTACGCCCGCGATCACGTAAACGGCGCCGCTTCCGCCAACGGGAAGCACTAAAACCTACCATTTAGGGACAGGTTTATTTTGGCAGCTTTTATCTGCGGAAACGCCGCAGTCGATACATCGCAATAAACATGCTGCCACCATACATGCATAACGCCCCAAAGGGGGCCGGCCTCAACGAAGCGCGAGGCCGGCCCCCTTTGCCGTTTTGCCTGATAAAACCGACCAAAATAAACCTGTCCCTTTTTGGCAGGTCACTTTTCCCGCCTGCCAAAGATACACGTAAGCGACATTGCCATGAGGGTATAATTTGCACCGTATGTCTGCACAACGCCTGTGCGCGTACGGTTTTATTCGGGCTACCGTCCATTTCCGTGGAGGCACGGTTCGGCGGCCCTAACAAGAGAGGGGTTCTATGTATAAGATCCTGGAGAAGACGCAGTTCTCGGAGAAGGTGTTCAAGTTCCGCATCGAGGCGCCTGCAATCGCCAAGCATGCGCACGCTGGACAGTTCCTCATGGTTCGCGCCAACGAGACGGGCGAGCGCGTCCCGTTTACCCTGGCTGGCTGGAACGGTGACGAGGGCTGGGTCGAGTTCATCTTCATGGTGATCGGCAAGACCACCGAGATGCTGTCCACCTACGAGGCCGGCGAGTCGCTGCGCGACGTCGTGGGCCCGCTGGGCGTTCCCACCGAGATGGCCGAGGGCCCCTGCGCCGTCATTGGCGGCGGCGTCGGCCTGGCAATTGCCTTCCCGGTCGCCAAGCACCTGGTCGAGACCGGTCACGAAGTTCACGCCATCATGGGCGCCCGCACCAAGGACCTCCTGCTCATGGAGGACCAGTTCCGCGAGCTCCTCGACGAGGACCACATCCACATCACCACCGACGACGGCTCCTACGGCGAGCAGGGCGTTGTTACCGCTCCGCTGGAGCGCCTGCTGCAGGACAAGGCCGTGAGCCAGGTCTTCTGCGTCGGCCCCGTTCCGATGATGAAGTTCTCGACCCTCACCGCCCAGAAGTACGACACCCCCATCACCGCGTCCCTCAACCCCATCATGGTTGACGGCACCGGCATGTGCGGCTGCTGCCGCGTCGAGGTGGGCGGCGTGACCAAGTTCGCTTGCGTCGACGGCCCCGACTTCGATGCCACCCTGGTCGACTGGGATGACCTTCGTGCCCGCCAGGCCGCTTACCGTTCCGAAGAGGGCGAGTCCCTCAAGGCCTATGAGGAAAAGAGCTGCGCATGCCACTAGTTAACGGTCGTTTCGTTGCCGATATGAAGTCGCCCCGCACCCCCGATAACGAGGAGCCGGCTGCCGAGCGCGCCTGCGACTTCCGCCCCGTCGACAAGGGCTTCACCGAGGAGATGGCGCTGGCCGAGGCCGAGCGCTGCCTCAACTGCAAGAAGCCGTTCTGTGTTGAGGGCTGCCCCGTCAACATCAACATCCCCCGCTTTATCGAGCAGATCCGCGAGAAGGACTTCGGCGGCGCTCTCGATACCATCCGCGAGGACTCCATGCTTCCCGCCATCTGCGGCCGCGTCTGCCCGCAGGAGAACCAGTGCGAGGGTAAGTGCATCCGTGGTAAGAAGTCCGAGCCCGTGGCCATCGGCCAGCTCGAGCGCTTCCTGGGTGACCGCCCCGAGCTCGCCTCCACGCCCAAGATGGCCCCCAAGAACGGCAAGAAGGTCGCCGTCGTCGGTTCCGGCCCGTCCGGCATCACCTGCGCCGGCGAGCTCGCCCGCAACGGCTTTGACGTCACCGTCTTCGAGGCCTTCTTTACCGGCGGCGGCGTGCTGGTCTACGGCATCCCCGAGTTCCGTCTGCCCAAGGCGGTCGTCAAGCGCGAGATCGACGGCCTGGAGGACATGGGCGTCAAGTTTGAGTACAACTCCGTCGTGGGCAACATGGCCACGGCCGAGGAGCTGTTCGAGCAGGGCTTCGACGCCATCTACGTGGCGACCGGCGCTGGCCTGCCCAAGTTCCTCAACGTCCCCGGCGAGAACCTGCCCAACGTCTTCTTCGCCAACGAGTACCTCACCCGCGTGAACCTGATGAAGGCCAACAAGTTCCCCGAGTACGACACCCCCACCAAGCACGGCAAGAACGTCGTCGTCTTTGGTGGCGGCAACGTGGCTATGGACGCCGTCCGCACCGCCAAGCGTCTGGGCGCCGAGCACGCCATCATCGCCTACCGCCGTACCGAGGACGAGATGCCCTGCCGTCGCGCCGAGCTGCACCATGCCAAGGCCGAGGGCGTCGAGGTTCTGCCGCTCGTCTCCCCGCTCGAGTTTGTCGCTGGCGAGGACGGCTCCGTGTGCGCCGTCAAGGTCCAGAAGATGGAGCTCGGCGAGCCTGACGAGTCCGGCCGTCGTCGCCCGGTGCCCATCGAGGGCGCCATCGAGGAGATCCCCTGCGACGTCGCAATCTCGGCTATCGGCACCAACGCCAACCCCTTCGCAAAGAAGATCGGCGGCAAGATGGAGCTCAACAAGTGGGGCTACATTGTTGCCGACGAGGAGACCGGCCAGACCACCGATCCCCGTATCTGGGCCGGCGGCGACATCGTCACCGGTGCCGCTACGGTCATTCTGGCGATGGGCGCCGGCAAGAAGGCCGCCGCTTCCATCACCAAGAGCCTACTGGGCGAGTAATCATCCGCAGCGCTAGCTACCAAACGGCAAAGTCCCCGTCGAGCACACGCCCGGCGGGGACTTTTTCTATGCCGGCCGACTACCACAAAGGGGACAGGCACCTTTGTGGTGGTTGGGGACTGGTCGGCAAACCAATTCCGGCGTTTGTCTCAATCTGTAACAGTTAGACCCTGTTGAGCCTTGTAGTTGTTACAGATCAAGATATTGTGCGAACATCCACCTGTTCATCTCAATCTGTAACAGTTAGAGGTCAAATTCCCCGCCTGGTGTTACAGATCGAGACATTAGATTGGCGGCCATTCGGTTCATCTCAATCTGTAACATCTAGAGCCGTTTTGGGCAGTTTGGTGTTACAGATCGAGATTTTACTGAGGCCGAGAACGAGAGCCGTCACCCAGCTCTAATGCTTGCGGCGCTTGGTCGCGGCGATGCCGGCTGCGGCAACGGTTGCACCGGCGATGCCCAGGGCAGCGACCGTCATCGCGGCGGAGTCACCCGTGCCGGCAAGCTCCGTGCCACCGGACTTCTTGCCGTTCTTGCCCTTACCCTTGGACTTGTTCGTCGTCACCGTGGTCGTCGTCGAAGTCGAACTGCCCGCAGGGACCCCGGCGCCACCAGAGCCATCCGTACCGCCACCCTGCTCGCCGCCGTCAGGCGTCGGCTCAGGCTCCGGCTTCAGACCGGGATCGGGCGTCGGCTCAGGCGCCGGCTCATCGGTCACCGTAATCGTAATGTTCAGACGCTCGGAATACTCACTGTACGACATGCCAGGGCGCTGTGCCGCAATGCGCACATACATGTTGCTATCGAGCACAATAGGCTCGGTGTACTTTACGCGGCCTTCGTCACGGCAGGGGCAGGTGTCGTTGGTGGTGTACCAAATCGTCGTGCCATCCTCGGCCGAAAGCTCCAGCTTCGTGCCCTTGGGCACCGTAATGTAGTTCTCCTTGGGCGACCATGCACCAAACGTCGTCGCACCAATCGTCGCCACCGGTCGCGCCGGTCGCACCGCCTCGGCAGACACGCGAACGTCGACCTGCTTGGACAGCGCCGTGTCGTCCACCGCCGCCGTCAACGTCGTCAAACCGGGCAGAGCACCATGCAGCACAAACGTCGCCGCGCCGTCCTCGCCCGTCACGGCCTGGGTGGCATCGACAGAGCAGATAGCCGAGGACTCCAGCCCAACACTAACCTTTGCGCCCGCAAACGGCTTGCCCGCCTTATCGGTCACGTGCGCCACCAGCTCAAAGTCACTGCCCTCAAGCATGGTCACGGCCTGCTCCACGTTGAGCTTGAGCTTGTCGGCACGAACGCCCACGACAAGCTCGCCACTTGCCCAGCGCGCCATGGCCGTGCCGGCGTAGTTGCGAGCACCGTCGAGTTTAAACGCCGCCGTCGAGCCCGCCTCACACGCATCGGCGTAGCGAATACGCAGCACGCGCGACAGCGGCTTGCCATTGGGATCGTCCTGCCTGTCGAGCCACGTATACGTCACGTCGCCCAAGCCCTGCGCGCACAATGCGGCCAGGGCATCGTCGCTCGCATCCATATACTGCGTAAACTCAACCTCGACGCAATCGGTATAGGCATGGGCCGAAGCCACCTCGGGCGCCGCCGTCGACACCAAGCCAATGTTCACCTCAGTCTGAATCGGCGGCACGCGCAGCCAAGCCGAACGCGCCTCCTCATACCCGTCCTTGGTCACGCGCACCTGATACCAGCCGGTCGGCGTATTCCAGTTGTAAGCACCGTCCGCACCCGTCGCAAGCGGATTGTCCTGCTCATACTCCTCGGCATCCCAACGCACGGCATTGGTACCGGCCGCATCGTCGGCGCTCCACAGCTCAACCGTCGCGCCTTCAACCGTATTGGACAGCAGGCCCTCGTACACCACGCCCGCAGGGTCGGGTGCAGCCTTGGCAGCCACATTGCGATAACGCGCCTCGAAGATCGACTGCATCTTCTCGTCCGAGATCAAGCCGTCCTTGTTGGCGTTATAGACCTCGGCATCGGTCAGCTCGCCCCAGTTGACCGTAATACGATTCTGGCACGCGCGCTCCACCTGCTCGCAAGCAACATCGTAGGCGCATTCGGCATTGGTCAGCTTAATCGCGCGCTCCGAACCCACGCTGGTCGAAGCCGCGTCATAGGCAGCACCCACCACGGTACCCGCCGAACCGGCCGTCAGTACGCCGGCGATTGTCATAATGGAGCCCACTGCCACATCGGTGCTGTCGTGGCAGAGCTGGCGATACAGCAGATCCTCAAACGCACGCGCCTTCTCCATGGCGTCGCGCAGCGCGTAAATGCACTTCCAGTCGTCCTCGGTCTTCTCGGGCTTGGCAAGCAAGCGCGTATGCTGAAGCTCATAGCCCTCGCGCTCGCCCTTCACCTTCTGCATGCGGACGTTCACGTTCTCCCAGTTCTTGCTGGCATCGTTCACGCCGTAAATGCCGGTAAAGATGCCGATGCCCTGGGTCGCCGCGGGAAACGCCTGGCCGGCCGCCTTCCACGCATCGGTCTTAAAGACCTGTCCGAACATCTCGCACTCGATCTTATAGCTCTTGAGCGAACGGATCGTGCGGATGAGCTTCATGTGGGCGCTCACGTCGCCGTTGCGCTTCCAAGCCATAAGCCAGCCGCGAATCGTAGAGTTATTGAGGCTATGGACCACATTCCAGTTGTCGTACAGGTTGTCCAGAATGTCGCACTGCATGGCGATCGAGTTAAACAGAAGCGCCTGGTTCTTGTTGTTATTGGAGTTCTCGATAAACTCCGACTCTATATAGGCTGTCTGCTCGCCATCGGGCGCGGCGACCTTAAAGCCCTTGACGGTATCGTCGTCAGCCGCCTTGTAGCTCAGCGAGCTGCCGAGCGCCTGGCCCAAATCGTTAAACCCGCTCGTCGACTGGCCGTTGTACTCGCTGGCCTTAATGCCCGCACACTTGTTGAGCGCCGCAGCGGTTGCATCATTCCAGCTTCCGTATTGGTTGAGCTGGCCGATACCCATCGACTGGCCCACCAGATCCTCGGCCTGCTGGGCAATAAACTCCGCTCGCGATGCATGGTCGACGAGCTCCTTGATGGCGGCCGCGTCCGCAGCGTTCGCGCCCTGGGCCGCCGCGAGTTCCTGATACCAATCCTCGCTGGTACCATAAGCATCCTCAAAGATCATCTTGTCCACATTGACGCCATAGCTGTCGCCCTGCTGGGTCAGCAGCGCCGCCGACCCGCCGACCGCGGCCTTGAGCTCGGCCGCAAACTGCGCAGCCTCGTCGTTGCCAGCATCATCACCCTCGCCGTCGCTGGCGACAGGGGCACGGCGGGCCTTGCGAGCAGCACCACCCTGGGCCTCGCCCTCTTTACCGTCCTTGTCCTCCTCGGCAAATGCATCGGCAACCATCTGATCAATCGCGTCGTTAAAGGCCTCGTCGACATCATTAAACGAGTTATCCATCATATACTCGTGCCACTGCTGCACGGCATTCGAGAACTCCTGCTGGCGCTCCTCGGCCGCGGCGGAATGCTTTTTGGCCGAAGCGTTGGCGTCAAAACTCAGCATGGTCATAAGCTGAGCATTGGAGATGCGGTAGGTCTGCGGCATAAAGATCTGCTCAAAGTTGCCGCAGTTCACATAGGTTGAATCATTCGCCTTGTTAAACTCGTCGAGCAGCTTAAGGTAACCCTCGTCCACATACTCCGCCACATAGCGCACATGGGTGCCCTCGCGCGACTTTTGAGTCAGAGGAATCGTCACCGTCTTGCCATCCACGCAGTCCACATACAGGTCGAGCGTGTCGGCGGCCTCTTCGTTTCCCACCTCGAGTGTGATATCGAACGTCCAGTAGGCGTTCTTCTTTTGCGGCAGATGATGGAAGGTCCACAGACTCTTGCCGGTGTCCTTGCCGTCCTTGACCAGGTTTTGCGTACCGCCACGATACGTCACATCAAAGTTCCAGACCGAAGCGCCCGGAACATAGCGCACATAATTGCGAGCCGTCACCTCTGCGGCAGCGGCGGCGACGTCGGTCGAGCCCACGCGCGCCTCGAGCGTCACGCGCTCGGCGGCAAGCGTATCCTGCGGCAGGTCGTATTCAATCTTGGCACGGCCGAGTTTATTGGTCTTGCCGGTGTACTTTGCAGCCGAGGCGCCCGCGCCCACGGTAAGCTGCACGCTTTTGCCCGGCGCCGCATAAACGTAGGCCACATTGCCCAGCAGGCTGTGAACGTCGGTGTTGTCGACCTCGATGCGCGATCCGCTAACCTCGAGTGTGGTGCTCCCCAGCGGCAACGTCACCTCGCCCAGCGTAATAAGCGGCGAGATGGCATAGATGCCCGCGGCCTTAGGCTTAAAGCGCACAAACACATCGGCGCCCATGCCCTCTTTCATATCGAGAACGAGGTTGTCGCCCTCCCACGTCGCGTCAGTCCACCATGTACGGGAGCTATCACCGGGGTCGCGAGCGCCTGCGGACACATCCTCGACGGCATCCTTGGCCAGCGGAATCTCAATCTTGGCAGCCTGGCTGTCCTTGAGCTCGTAATGAATGCGCAGCTCGGTCTCCACGCCAACGACCGCGGACGAATCAGCGATAACCGAGCCCGCCGTCAGCCCGCGCTCGGCACGATACGTCTCCACGTCAAACGTGGGGACGTCGAGCGTCACGTCGAGCTGTTTGCCGTCCTCAATCTTCACCTGCTTTTGCGCGATATGCTTCCCCACGGTCAGCCCTAGGCGGCTAAACGTGGAATAGCTCGTCGCTTGGATGTCGTAGCTCGTCTTGTTAAAGGCGACGATGGTGTACGAACCGGCCTTAAGGCGCGGCGTCTCGGCCTTCATGATAGGCGTGGTGCCATCGTCTTCGTAACCCATCAGATAGGTGACACCGTCGGCAACTAGCTTGCCGTCGGACGTACGGAACACCAGCACGCGGTTGGCTCCCTGGTAGTCGCCCTTGGTCGTGACCGTCGCCGTGCCCCAAGGCTTCAAGTCGATATCGACCTTACCGGCCGAGGGCTTCACCGTCGCCGTCGCCCCACCCAGCTTGAGGCTGTCTTTGGGCACGAGCGTTATCTCCAGATCCTGGTCCGCTCCGGCAATGGCCTGCGACACTACGAGCGCTGTACCCTGGATACGGTAGTCGTTTTCCTTGTCGCCCTTGGCAGGTTTGAGCGTCTTGCCGCCGCTCTTCACCGTCAGATCGATGTTATCGAGACTATCGAGCTCAATGCGTTCGGTCTTATCCTGGCCTGCGACCGGTTCGAGATAGGCCACATTGAGTTCAATCGCGCGCGAGGCCGGAATCTTGGTAAAGTCCTCCGCCTTAATCTCTCCGATATTCCATGTGCCCGTCATCTGGTCGCCCGGGCGCGCCAGCACCATGTCATAGTAACCGCTGAGCGAAATGCGCAGGGTGGCTGCTATCTTGGAGAGAGCGTCCGCTGTAAAGCTGCCGTCATCGCCAACCGCCAGCAGCGTGGACTGCCCCGCCTGCACGAGTGTAGCTGTCGCGCTCTGGGGAAGTTTGCCCGTCACCTGGGCCGCCTCGCCCATCCACTCAAACGTGTAGGCAGGCTTCGAGGAATCGACGGAGTCCTTGCGATCGGCCACGGCATCGGCAAGCTTTTTGACCATCGAGGGGTTGCCAGCCGAATCGGTCGCATAGGCATAGATGGTCTGGCCTTCACTAAAGGGAATCGCATACGTTACGCCATCGATTGTCACGCGCTCATTATAGTCGCCCGGATAGCCCGCCTCACCAAACTGAAGATCGGGGTTCATCACGCGCAGGGCAACGGCATTATGGTTCGTCTCGTTTCCGTATCTCGTGTTCTCAAAAGCTCCCCACTCTATCATTTCCACGCTTTTGGGTAGCACAATCTCTTTGCCGGCAATCGCAGGATCAAGAGAGGCGAATGCGAGCGCCCCGATAGATTTGACTCCATCGCCGATCGTCACCGACGACACATGTGAGCACCCGTCAAATGCATAGTGCCCGATCCGCTCCACCGTGCCCGGCACATTGATCTGCGTAAAGGTGAGCACTGTTGTGTCCGAGACATAGAACTGTGGCACGCCGCAATAGGCGAATGCAAGATAGTCGATAGTTTTGACCGAAGGCGGCAGCGTTGCCACCACCTTGTCGTCAAGTTGTTCACATTCCTTAAAGGCCTGCTCGGGAATCGTGGTAAAGGCCGCGTTGTTGGGCCAGGTTACCGTTTGGAGCGTCTTGCTTTTGTAGAATGCATAGCTCTTGAGCTCCTCGACCGAATCGGGCAGTGCGATCTCTTTGATGCTGCTGCCGCCCAAGCCTCCAACCGAGCGGACATGCGAATTAGGGGCGAAGGTGATCGATGTGAGCGCAGCGCTTCCCATACCCGTAAGGCTTACGACATTTTTGTCGTCGATGGTCGAGGGCACCTCCAACGTGGTAATGCCCGCGTCGCCATACTCGATAGAAATTTCGTTGGCGAGGCTATCAATCGAGAAGTAGTACTGCGCGGGGGTCTGCTCGCCGGCCACGTAGCCATCGTCGTATTCGTCCTTTACGCCCGTGGCGCCCTTCGAGGTTGCCCAGAGTTCAAGTTCCTCGTTCCAGGTTGCCTCGGCACCGGAAGCCTCCTCTTGCTTCTGCTGCTCGGCGAGTTCCTTGCCCTCGACAAGATCGGTGGCGAGCGTACCCGCAGGTGTGCTCTCGGTCTGCCCAGCGCCCGTCAGGCCCGCCGCCGATGCAATCTCGGAGGCCGGGGGCGTAGGGGTGTCACCGGCCTCGAGCGCTGTGGGGTCGGCAGCGCCGGCATCGGGCGCGGGGTCGGCGGAAGCAGGGTCTGACGTTTGGGCGTCAGCCGAATCGGCGAGAGCGGCGTCGGCTGCTTGGCCGTTATCCGTCTGCACAAAAGTGCCGTCGGTGGTGAGGGTCTCGGCAAACGCGCCCGCGGGCAACGAACCCGTCACCATGGTGAGGGTCACCGCGGCAACGGTCAGGCGGCGGCAAAGCGCTCGAACAGTGGTCCACCTCATGGTCGTTCCTTTCCTGCAAACCAAAAGTCATCCAGCGTAATCGTTGTCCAAAAACAAAGCGAACGGTAGGTTCATATATACGAACCTACCGTTCTACCTGCGCAAACCGCCACAAAGGGGACAGGCGCCTTTGCGGTGGTTCTGGACTTGGCCGGCCAGTTTGTCTCGATCTGTAACAGTTAGAGGTCAAATTCCCCGCCTGGTGTTACAGATCGAGACATTAGATTGGCGGCCATTCGATTTATCTCAATCTGTAACATCTAGAGCCGTTTTGGGCAGTTTGGTGTTACAGATTGAGATTATGCTGAGGCCGAGAACGAGAGCCGTCACCCAGCTCTAGCGCTTGCGGCGCTTGGTCGCGGCGAGGCCGGCGGCGGCTACGGTTGCGCCGGCGATGCCTAGGGTGGCGACCGTCATCGCGGTGGTATCCCCCGTGGTAGCCAGGACAGCATCACCCTTCTTGGCCTGCGTGGTTTTCTCAACCGTCTTGGTCGTGGCGGTTGTCGTGGCCGACTTGGCCGCGGGTTTGGTCTCGGGCTTCACCTCGGGCTTAGTCTCAGGCTTCACCTCAGGCTGCGGCGTCGGCTTGGGATCCGGCGTAGGCTGCGGATCGGGGGCCGGCGTGGCCTCGGGCGTAAACGTCAGATTGGTACTCAACCATAGCGTGTAGATCCAACCGCTGTCGGGATCGATCTCGCTTGCCTCGCTCGCCTGATATCCGCACTCCACGCCATTGACCATCAGCTTAGTGTTCGGCGTAAAGTAGAAACCGCGCGCCGGCTTAAAGTACAGGCCGTAACGATAGGTCACACCAGGCTTAAAGGCATCGATGTGGTTGGTGATGTTCTGGTCCCAGAACTCAACGGAATTTACGTCGCTGCCGTCGCTGCCCGTCCAGAACTCACACTGGAGAATAGAGTCGGAACCCGCCGGAGTGCCCGCCGTAAAGACCGGCTTATCGCCTGCCTTGAAGGTGGTCGTGGCGCCGTTGACCTCGATAACGTCGATGGCACGCCATTCGTCGATCGGCTGCTCGCACAGCATATTGTCAGCGTTTGGCGCGAAGACGCCGTTGTCGGTCTTGATGTGGTGCGCCCAATGACCGTTGACGTTCATATTGCAGTCATCGGCCACGGTATTGTCGCCCTTGAGCCTCAGCTCAACGGAATACATGTAGAACTTGCCCTCTTCGAAGTGGTCAATCTTCTTCATGCCCGGCTTGTACTCCGCGGGATCGGAATACCAGAAGGCGACGGGTACCGACTCCCCGGATTCCATATCGAGCTCCATTTCTTCCCAGCACTCGTAGGCAATCTCGTACTTGTCGGCATCGGCGGCAGGAATCGTCGCGGTCGCGCGCGGCGCCTCGCCGGGCGCGTAGTCGGTCTTCACGTCGTTGACGTCCAGGTTATGGAGGGCTTCGTTTTCCGACGAAGCAGGCATCGTAATTGTTTTAATAGCAGGGACATACAGGAATTCTCCGCTTAGACTCGACTTTACGGTTTCCCCGTTTACGGTAACAACGGTTTCATCGCTGAAGGAATATCCGTCTTTTGGCTTCAGCATAAGAGAATACACATACTCTTTCCCGCTTTTAAACTTTGTAATAGTCGGCAGGGAACCATGTGAGCCGTTATCGGAATACCAGGCAGCAACGGGTTCGTTGTTTTCAAATTCCTGCCAGCATTCATAAGCGATTTCGTATTTATCTGCATCGTAGTTAGGGACACCTGCCGTCGCCTGCGGACCAGTATCCAGCTGCCAATTGAAGTTCGTATTCTGAACATTGGCAAAGGAGATGGATTCCGATTCTGATTCCGCTGCCGGGATAACAAGGCACGCCCTCTCGTAGACATGGGTGCGGGTGTAGTAGTCATCCCGGATCTCGTTAATAGTGGGTTTCCCGGTCGCCTCGGTGTCTCCTTTAAAGGCGTCGTCCGGATCACCGATGATGATATTCCCGGGCTCTGTACCCGTATACGTAAGCTTGGATCCATCATAGGTGGTCGTCATCTTGGACTTATTCTCCTTGTACTCCGTAAAGTACTTCTGCTCCTCCTTCTGTCTCTGAATCTTGCTGATATCCAGGGTAAGCGTTGTTTTATTGCTCGCACTGTCATACGCCGCATGGACGATCAAGTCCCCCAGGCCGATAAAAGTCAAAGCGCTACCATCGAGAGCAGACTGGTCTCCATCTACAAGGGCAATCCCCTCCACATACTCAATCGTTTCTTCTTTCTTGATGTCGGTGTAATTGTTCCGCACCGTAATATTGACCCTAACGCCGCTGCCGCCAACAACATCGGTCACACCGCAGGGCATGATGGCGTCATTCGCCGGCGTGGCGGCGTTGTCGCTGGAAGTATTTTGTTCAGCGGGTGCCGCATCGTTGGATTCATCGGTGGCGCCAGTCGGGGCCGTCTGCTGAGGCTCAACGGTGGCTTGCGCCGCCGGAGCAGCATCGGTTGCAGGCGCGGTCGAAGCAGCTGGTGCGGTCGTTGCAGCCGTATCCCCCGCAACCGTCGGCGTCACCGGAGCTGCGGCAACCTCATCCGTCCCAGCGGCGGGATCGGCGCATTCCGTCGCCAGCGCCACGCTCGGCAGCAGCAGCTGACCGACCATAAGCGCGCACGCGCCGGCGCAAGCTATTTTGGCACCCACACAACGCCAGGTACCGTGAACCAGCGAGCAGGTACGCTCGCGCTGGGTTTGCTTTCCAAAGTGGCTTCCGCACATAACGGCCTCCTTGGTCGTAGGGGCATACCGCCACAAAGGTGCCTGTCCCCTTTGTGGTGGTCCTGTACCACCAAGATGTGTCAAATGACTCCGTATGCCTAGGTTCGTAGATGCGAACCTAGGCCTCTACCTGCGGAAATACAAAGAGCCGCCGCGAGGGCATTTATGCTCGCGCGGCGGCTGAAAATGGCTATGAAAGCTTGCACTAGCGGTTGCGGCGCTTGGATGCGACGAAGCCGGCGCCGATGACGGACGCACCGGCAATGCCGAGGGCTGCCGCCGTCGTCGCGGCGCTATCGCCCGTGGCGGCCAGGGCGCCGGAAGCGTTTTTGGCCCCAGCTGCAGTCTTGGTCGTAACGGTCTTGGTGGTCTTTGCGTCCTTGTCTACGGGCTTGAGGTCAGGCTTCTGCTCGGGATTGGGCATGGGATCGGGCTCCGGAGCCGGCTCGGGGTCCGGCGTTGGGTCCGGCTCCTGCCCGTCTCCAAAATCAATCGCCACATCATGGGCGACCTCGGCAGAACCGACGATATCCGAAATCGCAGACGAACCGGCAACACCGATGACCTGCCCGCTCTGGGAACTAGGCCATTGCCCCGTATCGACAACCTTCTTCACATCGCGCACGGCACCGTCCGTCGGAGTCGTAATCATCGCGTTCCCTCGTAAATCGATCATCGCGGCATGGTACAGGGTCGCATTCGCGCCGTTGCGGTTGATCGCATAGATTCCCGCAGTCGCGCCCGAAGCCTCAATCTTCGATTTGAAAATCTGGATACGAGGCGTTTCAAACCTGGTATTTGCCTCTGCCATGATTCCAAAACTTTGATTGCGATCGGCGTCGATGCCGCTTGCGGCAGACAGGCTTCGAGACGTGAGGTTCGACTTCTCGACAAGCATCCACACCGCACCGTCTTGCGAGCGTGCGCTGATACCCGCCGAGAGCGAAGCCGCACTACCAGCCGAAAGCGTGACATCGGCTCCGTTGACGATTTTCATGAGGGTATTCTTCTTGATACCAAACGTATTGATGCACATGGAAGCCCACGAGGCATCGCCAGTCTTAATCGACAGACTGGCGCCATCGACGGCGACATCGCCGCCGTGCTCATAAGCGGAATCCGGCTCTTCCTGCTCGCCTTCCTGGGCAGCGTGTCTGTTTGGAATGTTATCAGCATGGATACCGCAGATGATCTCCATTGGACGCCAAGATCCTTCAGCCGATTTCGCCTCGATTTTGACATCAGCGCCCTTATCGATTGTCACGCTGCCGGCCGTCGCGCGAATGCCCGCCACGTTTTCCGCTGCACCCGAAGCCGTCGCGTTGACGCTGACGCCGCTGATGGTCACATCGCCGCCGGTCCTGCCGTCTCCCGACGCTGTAATTACATCGTTCTGGGCCGTCGCATTCAGGGTGCCGTCGCCGGTAATGGCAAGGTTACCGTTCTTAACAGCAATGGCGCTCTGCCCGGCGTCGGCCGTGACGGTGTTGGTGCCCGTCACGCCGATGGTGAGGTTGCCCTTGGCGCCGATGGAGCCGCCGTCGTAGCCGTTGAGCTTCATGTCGTCGGCGCCGTTCCAGGACCAGGTTCCTGCCTCGTCGCCGGCAGCGGTGCCCGCGTCGTACTGCGTGCCGCCCACGTTGACCCAGTCGGCGGCGAGCGCCACGCTCGGCAGCAGCAGCTGGCCGGCCATGAGCACGCAGGCCCCCGCGCAGGCGAGTTTTGCGCCCACGCGGCGCCATGTTCCGTGGGAGAGCGAGCACGCGCGGCCGTGGTCGATTGGGTTGTCATGGATTTGCGTTCGCATATGAGCCTCCTTGTCGTAAGGGGTGCTTCTGTAACACCATGTTACGGGAAGATAGCCGGATCCCGGGGCACAAATTCTCAAGTGACGCATCTGCCAGCGCAAAAGGCAACGAGCATGCGATTGCCAAGCGCGCCCCGCCCCCGAA
>DXMY01000013.1 GCA_019413925.1 Collinsella sp. | reverse complement strand
GGGGAGCCATCGAAGGGGGCGGGGGCGAGCGCCGGGGGGGCGATCGCGGGTTAAGCCGGAGTGATTGTCCCGCCGTTCACGGCCCGCCGGCGGCGGCCCGGGGTTCCAAGGGGACTCGTCCCTTTGGCGCGAAGGGGTCCGGGGATGGCGCGAGACATCCCCGTGAAACGCCGCGACGGGCACGCCCCTGTTAGCGTCAATCTAATTTTCACCAGTTTCACTAATCAAACGCGCCGTTCGCGCAAAGGCGGCTTCACCGCTTGCGCTAACGTATTTTCACCGATTCCGGTCACGCCTTGACGGGTCCGTCCCTCGGCAGGTCCTTCAGCCTGTAGGACCTGCCGGCTATCTTGACCAGGTGGCAGTGGTGGCAGTGGTGGCACACCCTGTCCGCGATCGCGCTCGCCGCCACGTCGTCCCCGAACACCCTGCCCCAGCCGCCGATCCCCACGTTGGCGGTGATGATCGTCGAGCGCTGCTCGTAGCGCGTCAATATCAGCTGGAACAACAGGTCCGCGCCCACGCTGCCGACGTCGAGGTAGCCGAGCTCGTCGATGATCAGCAGCCTCGAGTGGGCGTAGTGCTTGAGCCTCTTCTTGAGGATGCCGCGCGACGAGGCGTCCTCAAGGTCCTCGACGAGCCGGGCGCAGTCCACGAACCTGACCTCGCGCCCTGCCCTGACTGCCTCGATGCCCAGCGCGACGGCGAGATGCGTCTTGCCCACGCCGGGGCTTCCCACGAACAGGACGTTCTCGGCCCGCTCCACGAACCTGAGGGTCGCGAGCTCCTCGATCTCGGCGCGAGGGACCGACGGCTGGAAGTCCCAGTCGAAGTCCGCCAGCCCCTTGACGTAGGGGAACCCCGACGACCGAATGCGCTGGTTGGTGATCCTGACCTCCCGGGCGGCGACCTCGACGCGCGTCATCTCCTCGAAGGCGGAGGCGAAGCCCCGCTCGCCCGCGGCGACCATCCTCACGTAGTCGGGCAGGGACGCCGCCATCTCGTGCAGCCCGAGCGCGGAGAGGTCGACCTCGCCAGGTCCATCGCGCGCCACAGCCGCGGCCTTGGCGACCTGTCGTAGCATTCGCTGCCCTCCCGCAGACGGGGCACCGCAGCCCGAAACTCGTCCACGGCCTGACGCCGACGATTATCCTGCCGCCGTCGATGCTGGCGTACTCGATCACGGTGTGGACCAGCGCGAGCGCGCGGCTTAGTATCCTGTTCATGCGTCAGGGCCTTTCCGGTAGGTTGATGTAGCAAGCGAAATCCTACCCTGCCCGGCGCGGAAACGGCCCCCTCTCGGGGCCGTTTCCCTTATATGCGGAACTTTTCTGCATCCACCTGCGGAAAAATTGATGTCTCGCCCACAGAAACTACCGAAGAGCCTAAAACCGGCTCATATTCAAACAGACACAAGGAGGGATTAATTATGGAATGGAGCTTTGACGAAATAAGGGGATTTATCCCGAAATCGATTTCTCTCCCATACTCAAGAGAGGAAAAGAACGGGTACCGCTCTGTTCTAACCGGACGCGATGAGCTGAACTATATCATGTTGAACGGAAGCGGGAGCTACATCGTCTCTCTGTGCGATGGTAAAAACACCGTCGAAACAATCCTTAATCGGATGTGCGACAAGTTTCCAGACGCCAATCCGGACATGCTCAAATCTGACTTAGCCTCGGCAATGAGAGGTTTCAGCGTATCGAGACTAATAGGATGGGTCAAAACTCCGATCGAAAATGGCACACCCATTGCCGATGAGATTTGCGTGGACAATGGGACCCATATACGGCTTGCCCAAGAAAACGATATTCGCCTGATTTGCTCCCTGGCAAGCCAGGCGAGCTCATCAGAACCAGAAAGTCCCACAATTGTCTACGGTTGGCCTCTTTCCGTCGAGCAGTATGAACGACCGCTAGAGGTGCGAAACGGATTGTTCAATCTGAGCAAGGAATTTTTCATTGTATATGAGTCAGGGAGACCAACCGGTCTACTCGGCCTCGCCCCCTCCAGCAATCCTTTACTCAGATACGCAGACATCTGTCTTCTTTTGTGCCCCGCAAGCATCGCCGTTCAATGTATTGCCGCTGCGACCAGCTTCTATCGTCAAGAATTTTGCGATGTTCCCATTTTTTTCCACCTGAACCTAACCAGCAAGGAAATTGCATCAAACGAAGGAATTCGAAATCTTATCAATGAGCCAGAATTCACTTGCGCTGGCACTTTTCCAGGTGAGTGCAGCGACGGCGACTGCATGAATGTATACTGTTTTTCAGAAGTCTGTTAAGAGGAACCATGGGACGAGTTTCGGAAAACAAGTACACCAACGTTCTCAGAGCGCCACATCACGTCGCCCTTGACATAACAAACAAGTGCAACTTGAGATGTCTGCACTGCTATAACAGCAGCGGCGAGAATGAGGTCATGCACGACGAGTTGACCTCAGATGAACTTTTTGTTTTCGCAAAGGAAATGGCAGACATGTCGCTTTACAGCATGTGTTTCTGTGGAGGAGAAACCTTGTTGCGCAGTAAAGATATCTTGCGCTGCCTTCCCATATTGCGAGATGGGAATGTTGCAGCGAGCCTGGTAACCAACGGGCTTCTCCTCACGGAATCCCTTCTCCGAGATTTAGAAGATTCCGGACTCAAAAGCATCCAATTTAGCCTAGACGGCATTGGGTCAGCTCACGATAGGCTGAGGGGACATGAGGGAGCCTTCGAAATCGTCGAAGAAGCAGTTGCCACCGTACTCAACCATTCCGATTTGCACCTTGCTATCGCATTTACGCCCACGTCGTTCAACACCGAACAGTTTCCCGATGTCATCTCACTATTAGATGAGATTTTCACCAAATCTAACAGGCCGAAGAGGACGCCGGGTGACTTTATCGAACTACGTGTCCAACCCCTCATGGTTTTGGGCCGTGCGCGAAAGAACACATTTATTAGACCGGACTATTCCCAATACCGTACGTTGATTCACACCATTCAAGAGGACGACTTCCTTCGGAAGCACCCGAATGTCCGACCGCAATGGGGCGACCCCGTCGACCATCTAATTCGCTTCTCTGATAACCGATATCTATTAGATCAGGTTTCAGTGCACGCAAACGGCGACATCGTCGTTTCTCCGTATATCCCGTTAGTGGTTGGCAACATCAGAAACCACCCTCTTGAGGATTACTGGAACAACGGACTTAGCTCAATTTGGTCCACAAAACTGGTTCAAGACCTCTGTAACCACATGTGGACCATTGACGACATGGAGCGTATGTCCGACACAATTTGCGATATAGATATGGGAGGTGATCTACACGTTGACCTGATTGATGATACCGCGGATGAACTGTTGAACTCATCGTTGAAGGAGATGTTGGGTTAAATGTACGAGAAGCCCGTAGTAGACAACATGAATCCGACCAGAGCATCGACTCTTGGAACGGAAACTTGGTTCGACATGTATTACATCGTGTGGGGAGCAAATGTGGCGGTCGGAGTCACCGCAGTTGGAGCCTATGAACTGGTCCTCATCACTTTTGCCGCAGCACTTCCCCTCAGCGAGCAAGGTGGCCAAGACGAGCAATGAGTCCTGAAGCGCTAAGATCATCCATTGGCGGCATGGTAGGAGGAATCTGCTTTCTCGTTGTCGGGGTGTTAATGGTAAAGACCGGCAATCCCGGCCTGATTCACAGTTACCATATCGCTCATATTCCAAGCGAGAAGATTCCTCTTGTTGCCAGATTGGTCGGACTCGGAATAGCGTTGACGGGAGCCGGTCTCGTTCTCGCGGGCATCATTGCCTTTGCGTCCCAAATCCCATTATCGGCATCGGCGGCTTTCATTCTGCCGCTCATCATAATCTTTGCCGGTCTTGGCGTCTCCTTGCTAACGATCGTAGTGTTCACATTTCGACCATGGTCATAATGGATTTCCTATTGCATGAAACTTCAGGCGCATGCCCAACAAACAATGAAAAAATTTACAGCTTTAGTCGGACGGCTGTTTTATTTTTCAGCCGTCCGACTGCCGTGCGCGGCCTATTGATCGAACATAAAATTCCCGTTTCTATGAGGATCCAGCTCGCAAAGACTCTCTATGGAAGCGCTCGTGCCGATTAGTCGCCGCTTCGTTTCCACCGAACCGCGGTGTAAGGTGTCATCAGTTGGTATTTCATACCTGATAGATTGGGGCCATTCTTGATTCGGTACGTCTTATCGAAGTTTAGTAAAACAAAGGGTGCTTTCACGTTCATTGCCATCACGACGATTGGAATCGCCCTTTCCTATGCCGCACCATATGTGAACGGAAAGTTCTTAGATTTCCTTCTTGCCAATCGCAGCGAGAAGGATGCTGTGCTTTTTGCGCTCCTCGTAGCTTCAATAGGGGTCTTTTCTGCCTTATTTTCATATTTTGCAGGAACGTTATCTATCCGTATATCCACAAAGCTTTCTTTTGACCTACTCAGGGAAACCGTCTTGCGCTTTGAGCGAGTTAATTTTCTGACGAACCGAACAACCGACTCAGCCTATACGACGCAAAGGATTTTCACTGACTCAGGTGTTGTTTCTTCTTTCGTTCTAACAAACTTTATCAGCGCTCCCCTGTCTGTTGTCGCCATTCCTTTCGTGTTGCTCGTCATATGGTCGGTTGATCCACTCCTCGCACTATTCTCCATCCTCCTTCTTGTGGCATATCTCTTCGTTATTACCGGATTGCGAAAGCTTCTATATAAAGTCATGTACGAGAAGAAGGAGGCAGATAGCGCTTTCTATGCCGTAATAGCATCGCAGTTGAATCAGATTCTCAACATTCAGTTAACGTCTTCATACAATAAAAGCGAGCTAGCACTTGACACCGGATTTGAAAAGTATTTTCCAAAGGTCTTGCACTCGGGAAAGCTCTCATTCTCACTAACATCGATTGACAGCCTTTTTGCTGCCGTGTTTCAAGCGATAATACTCATCGTATCCGGAGTGCGAATCATCAATGGAACCATGACGATAGGCGAATACACCATCGTCGGTGCATATTTTGCCGTCCTATTTAAAACCTTGAAAAACACGATGAACCTGTTCAAGTCCTATCAGGATGCCAAGGCTTCGTGGGACAGGATGAGCGCCATGGGAAAGGTGGGACCGGAACCAGAGCAAGATCAGACAGGTTTAGTCAAGATTGACACAATAAATCGCATTTCTGTTTCCAAGTTGGATTTTACGGTACCCCTTCCAGACGGATCTCCCCGAAAGGTTCTTGACGGATTTTCCTTCGATTTCTCCGGCCCTGGAACATACTGCATAACCGGAGAAAATGGAAGAGGAAAAACGTCGCTCCTTTACCTGCTCCTTGGGCTGTATCCATCGGCAGGCAAAGTAACATACAACGACATGCCGATTGAAAAATGCAATTTGGATTACATACGTTCAGACACGATATCGTGCTGCCCCCAACCGTGCTTCGCTCCAGATGAGACGGTTCGGGACCTGTTGGATTATTTCAACACCCCATTTTTTACAAAGCACCAGCATATGAATGAGCTACCGTCGTTGACAACCAGCATAGAGGGCTTGCTTGAGAAACGTTGTCCTGAACTTTCGGGTGGTGAGCTGCGCCGTGTATACTTGTGGTCGGCAATTTCCCGTAATCCATCAGTCTTGGTGCTCGATGAGCCTACAACTGGATTGGATGAAACAAGCCGAGCCGAACTCGCTTCGTATGTCAGAAACAACAAATTGAAACAGCTCATTATCATTGTTTCACATGATAATGAGCTGGCAAATGCAGCGGAAACGATCGTCAGTCTAGATAACGCGTCACACCGTTGCGCAAATCGATAGGACCGCATCGAGTCGCAGCAATTGCAGAAGGCTAAGCTATAATGATTGCCCTTTACCCATGCGTATCTCAAGGCCTTCGATGATGATCCTTGATACCGTGGTGTTGTGTTCCGCCGCGTAGGTGCTCATCTCTTGCTTCTGCTCTTCCGTAACCCAAAAGGTGATGCACTCCCCTTTCTTGCGACTTGTCGAATCCCCTTTGTTTCGTGTGTCTTGATTACCCATGAGGGTCATGCTCGCCTCTCCAACGGGCATGACGCGGCGAGTTGGCTTCTTAATTGCCACCGTAAATCTACTTATCCTCCTCGATGCCCTCCTTCACCTGTTTGAGTAATTGTCCTCTTTGACACCGGCGATATTGCGCTTACACACCGTCCGCTCACATCCCGAATATTGCCGTTCGGCACCGCCGATATTCCCGTCGGCACCGTCCCCCTGGTACGTTCCGGCTGTCCATGCAGCCGAGACCAAGGAGGTACAGCATGGCGAGAAGGATAAGGGCCAGGGAGGCCCTCAGGCTCCGTGCGTCCGGCCTGTCGCAGAACGCGATAGCCCGCGCGGCGCATTGATTGGAAGGCTGTATGGACGTCAGGCTGCTTGGAAAGAAAAACGAGGGCGAGGGCCTTGGGGTCGCTGTTCTCGTTGATTCGGCTTTTGCAGAGTTAAAAGACAAGAGCGATGAGCAGTTGGCGGAGGCCCAGAGATTTTTGATTGACTTTATGAAAAAAGTTGCTCGGCTAAAGGGAGTGAGAATTGATCGGCCCCATTTCCTCCGCTCGGAGCTGAGGAGGAAGGGTGTCCATAAAGATGTCGTCGAGTTTGCCGTGGAAACGACCCCCGTTACCGCCGGAATCGATGTGGGCCTGATCGATAGAATTGCTAGAGAAGTAATTGATTATGAGGCAAAGAAGTCAACCGCCTTTTCCTTTGCAGCGGGTCTTCCCGGAGGTGTCGCGATGGTGGGCACCATTCCTGCCGATATTACGTAATACTACGTGCACGCATTCAGGATTATGCAGAAACTGGCATACCTGTATGGCTGGCAGACCTTTTTTGAAGAATGTGACGACGTTGATGACGAGACTCTCTACGAAATGGCAGTGTTGCTCGGTGTGATGATGGGTGTAGGCAGCGCGAATTCGATGCTAACCGTAATCGCCAAAAACGCCCAAGAGGCGGTCGCGAAAAAGGTCGCTCGCCAGTCGCTAACCAAGACCAGTTGGTATCCGATCCTGAAGAAGCTCTTGAGCTTCATGGGTATCAAGATAACAAAGCAGACGGTGGGGAATGCCGCTGGCAAGGTTGTTGTGGGCGTCGGTGGCGTAATCTCTGGTGCTATCACCTTTATGGGTCTTTCAAAGGGGTCGGCGCGCTTGTGTAGGCAGCTTAAGTGCTTGCCGCAGGCAAACGAGCGGATTCCTGGCACTGGGTACTATGAAAAGGATGAGGCCGCGGTTGCCAAGAAGAGGATTGACGTAGCGGAACCCCTCTTTATCGAAAAGTTCGGATTTACTCCCATATTCTACGGCTCTATTGTTGAATATGCTGACCGGCTGGAGGAGTCACTGGCGACTGGAGAAGCGAAGCTGGATGCATATAATCCGGACGTTCTTCTCTGATACTCAGCGGAATTAGGCTATGCGTAACAGGATTGTTGTTCGATCTAATGTGAACGTTGGATGATGCTAACTATTTATGGAAAACAGTTAAAAAAGTTTTTCACCCCTTTTTCACTCCTCGGAGAAGGAGGAAAGAGACGCGAAAACAAAAAAGCTCAGAAGCAATTACGCTTCTGAGCTGCACTAATGCAATGGAGCCAGCGACCGGGCTCGAACCGGTGACCCCCGCTTTACGAGAGCGGTGCTCTACCAACTGAGCTACGCTGGCGGCCATGTGGTGACGCAACTGAGGCGTCAACGGCTGTCTATGATACGGGACATCGCAAATCCGCGCAAGTGTTCTGACGGCTTTTCTCATTTTAAATGCACTAATATTGGAAACGCGATATCTTGCTCTTACGGGTCTCAAACAGAATGGGGATGCCATGGCTCAACCCAAGATCCTTCTCACGCGTATCGATGACCGGTTTATTTACGGGCAAGGCGTTGAGCTGTGGAACGAGGCTGTGGGTTCCAACCTCGTCCTAATCGTCAACGATGAGATCGCGGCTGATTCGCGCCAATGGGCGCCTATGAGGGTCGCGGCGCCCGAGGGCGTGTGGACGCGGTTTTTCTCGGTGCAAAGGACCGTCGACATCATTCATACCGCAACGCCGCGCCAATGGATTCTCATCATGGTGGCGTCGCCCACGGATGCACTCGCGCTGGTTAAGGGCGGTGTGCCAATAACCAAGATCAGCATCGGCCATATGCGGGCGAGGGAGGGCAAGCGCTCTGTAACGCCTGCCATTGCCGTAGGCGATGCAGATACCGCCGCCTTTAAAGAGCTGCAAGCGCTCGGCATAGAACTAGAAATCCGCTACCTTCCGAGCTCCAATCCCGACCCCATCGGCAATCTGTTCAACTAGCCATTGGGGACACCCTTGGCACTTGGGGACGTTCCTTTTGTGCCGGCCTTTTAGGAACGTCCCCAAGTGCCGGCAGATTGGGACAGTCCTTCTCGTCTGGCAGTGAAGACTGTCTCCAATGACTAGGTAGCAAAGCGCCCGTCGGCGGTGCCGGCGGGCGCTGGTGTGCGATATGTAGCGTTGTGGGCTTAGTGCCTCATAAAGTGGTACTCGATCACATTGCTGTAGGGGTGACCCGGGCCCACAATGCCCTGCGGGAACAGCGGCTGGTGCGGCGTGTCGGGGTACATCTCTGCCTCGAGGGCAAAGCCGGCGCCCCAGCCATAGTTGGCGTCGTCCTTGGCGTGCTTGTCGCCCAGCCAGTTGCCGGTGTAGAGCTGCACGCCCGGGGCGGTGGTGTAGTAGTCCAGCTCACGACCGGTCCACATCTCCTCGACGTGCAGGGCGCGGCGTAGATTACGGCCGTACTGATAGCCGCCAATGCACAGGCAGTGGTCGTAGCCGCGTGCCTGCTTAATCTGCGGATCATCGGCCTCCATGCCAGGCGCGACGGGGCGCAACTCGCGAAAGTCAAACGGCGTGCCCTCGACCGGAGCAATCTCGCCGGTGGGGATGTTCTGCTCGTTGATGGGCAGGTAGTTGGCAGCGTTGGCAACAAAGAAGTGCTCACAGTCCATGCCGGCGTTATGGCCGGCAAGGTTAAAGTACGTGTGGTTGGTCATGGACACGTAGGTGGCGCGGTCGCTCTCGCAGCCATACTCGATGCGAAAGACGCCGGTGCGTGTAACGGTAAACACGGCCGTAAAGGTTCGGTTGCCGGGCAGGCCAAGCTCGCCATCCTTAAGCGAGGTGGTCATGCGCACAGCATTGTGGGCCTCGTCGAGTTCAACATCCCATACGCGTTTGTGCAGACCATGCTCAAGATCGCTGTGCAGGTTGTTGGCGCCCTCGTTGGCGGGCATATGCCAGTCCGTGCCGTCGATGGTGATCGTGGCGCCCGCGGTGCGGTTGGCCACGGGGCCGATAGTCGCGCCAAAGCAAGCGGGGTTGTCAAAGTAATCCTCGAGCTTATCGAAGCCCAGCACCACATCGCGCACGTTGCCGGGGATGTCGGGCACGTCGATGCCCAACACGGTGGCGCCATAGTCCATAATGCGAACGCAGATCTCGGGCCCGTTGAGGGTGTAACGATGAACGGGGGTACCGCACGGCGCGGTGCCGAAAAGCTCGGAAGTGATCATTTGGTTCCTAACATCGAGATATTTCGGACAAACTGTAGCGCGAACAGGCGAGATTATCACTACACCCCACTAAAGCAGGGGGTATTTTTCTCAAAAAAGTGATGATTGGAGCTGTGCGGGCGTTCATTTTTGACGCGCACGAGTCTGATACAATTTGTTCGTTACTGTTTGAATGATATGCGCGCAAAGAACGGCGAGGATTCATCGTGATTAAGGCAGAGCGACAGGATAGGGTTCGTCAGCTGCTCGAAGAGCAGGGCACGGTCTCGGTTAAGGAGATCTCAGATGCGTTAGGTGTCTCGGATATGACGATTCGTCGTGACCTTGAGGAGCTTGCGAGCCTGGGCGAGATCGAGCGCGTGCACGGCGGAGCCCGCAGTGCACAGGGCCGCCCTCACGCTATGTTGCGCCACGAGTATTCGCACAGCGAAAAGCGCACTAAGCATGCCGAGGAAAAGCTGCAGATCGCGCGCCGCGCTGTGGAGCTTATCGAGGAAGGCTCGACCATCTTTTTGGGTACGGGCACCACGGTTGAGCAGATGGCCTCGATGCTGCCGGCGTGCCGCCTGCGCATTGTGACCAATTCGCTTTCGGTGTTTAACCTGCTCGAGGCGCGCGAAGACTGCGACCTGTGTCTCGTGGGCGGCATGTACCGTCGCCGCACCGCCGCTTTTGTGGGGCCGACGGCCGAGGATACCCTGCGTGCGCTGGGCATCGACGCGGCGTTTATCGGTGCCAACGGCATCTTGGACGGTGACGTATCTACGTCCAACATGGACGAGGGCCGTATCCAGCAGCTCGCCTTTAGCAAGGCCGACTCGCGCTATCTGATCGCCGACTCCAGCAAGATCGGCAAGCGCGACTTCTACACCTTCTGCCGCCTGGACAATTTGGACGCCGTGGTGTGCGAACCGGGTATTACCGCCGAGAATCGTGCCGCCATCGAGGAGCACACGCAGATCATTTGCTAGCTAACGCTATGGGATGCCCACAAGCGCTGCGGGAGGACTTTTGTCTCCTGTCATTGTGGGGAATCAGCGCGTCAGCGCTACGCGATATGACGCGCAAATGAGGACTCCACTATCAAATTGTCTCAACCTGTGATATCTAGGCGGCCAAAAGCGAGTCAGATGTTACAGATCGAGATTTTTGGCTCGGCCTATTCCGTTTGTCTCGATCTGTAACAGCTAGGACCGAAAAAATCAGCTAGTTGTTACAGATTGAGATTGAGAGGATTGACCTGTGCATTCATCTCAATCTGTAACATCTAGACGTCCAAAACCGGTCTAAGTGTTACAGATTGAGACAATTCGGCGGGGTCTACCTTGTTTGTCTCGATCTGTAACGGTTGGGACTTAAAAACTCGGCTACGTGTTACAGATCGAGACAAAAGAAAAAGAACATTAGGACTTGAAAATAAAGTTTTGATAAGGGATTCGCCCAGTTAAGACGGTGCGGCAGACAATTGAGATTAGTTTGCCTCCGGAGTCGTAAGCATAATGAGTCAGTTCGATGACCGGAAGTTTTGCAACACCATAATTACTGGCTTCGGAATCGCTAAGCTGACGTGCTCTATAGCTTTCCCTAACAGATTGGATAGACTTGGACAAGTCGTCCATGATTCTGCTAAATGCCTGAAAATCTAACTGGTTATTCGGAACGCGCGACTTTGAAATGAAGAACGTATCAGCGCCTATGAAGCTGCCTTCAAGTTCGTAGGTCAATTCAAGACGCTGAATTTCATCGCGACTTTGACATCCAAATTGTTGGAGCATCATTACGGAAATTGGACGACCTGATGTGAGGCCGCCGAAATGTTTGGTGATGGCATCCGGATCAACGCCATCGCAGTGGCTTGCAAAGTCAAAGTCTAAAAGTGAATTGAGCTCGCTAACGCGTTTCGGTGCAACAAACGATCCCTTACCTTGGATTCGATAGATACTTCCACGACGCTCCAGCTCACTCATGGCAAGTCGGACGGTTGTTCTGCTTACGGCGTATTCGTCGCAGAGTTCCATTTCTGTTGGAAGTTTATCGTCCGCTTGATATTCATCGACGATCTGCTTGAGCAGCGCGTCGGTGAGCTGTAAATAGAGTGGCCGTTTTTCGTGTGTATCGAGCATTAGAGCCTCAGTTTGCATGTTGGTTATACCTGATGGTTGCCTCAGTCGGGATGTAACGTGGGCAAGGTAACCTTAACGTATCACAGAGCGGCTCAGCATGACGATCTGATGCCTGTATCCACGAAGGGCTTGTCCGAGCGTGAAGATATTCTGGGGCAGGCAAATACCGTTCATGGAGTCCCCGATATGTTGGAGGTCAGCGCCGGCTGCTTTTGCTGCAAGGCCTATTTTCTTAATGGTCTCGCTGTCGCAGGAGTCTTGACTCGTCCCGTTCGCCGCCATGACGAGAACCTTCTCTTCAATTGACTTGCCTACGTTGTGGGATCGTACAAAGTCTACGATGGCGCGCAGGTCTGCTTCTTGGAAGCAAGGGACGGTGTAGGGGGCTGGTACGAGAAGGATATCGACGCCGAGGTCAACAAACTTGCGCGCAATTTCGAGCGTCATGACAGGTTCCGCAACGCCCGCTCCATGCATTTTTCCGGCTATGACCAGGCCATTGAAATGCTCTTTGGAGAGTTTAATCGAATGGGCGATTGCATCGTTGGAGACGCCGGTTCCAGGGTTGCCCGTCAGGCAGATAAAATCAAATCCGAGTTCGTTAGCCTTTTCTAAGGTCTTGGGAGAGACGCGACGACCCATGGGGATTTCCGTTCGGGATTCAGACATCTCTGCCTCGTTATCAACTGGCTCCAGATTGACGCCAATGGGCCTTCCGCATGCTCGCTTCACCCAAGTGACCGGGTTTTCATTGAGATCATCTGGAATACCGGCAATAACTGGATCGAACACATCGAGCGCGTTAAACAGAAGCAGGTCGGCACCTGCGGCACGTTCGATTTCTGCATTAGTAACGCCGCCGAGAAATTGGGAAGAGGGTACGTTTTCCGCCATGATGGTACGTCCCTCGGAAGCCAGAATTGCCTGCTTTAGATCCATGGGTGACGTGGCGGCAAAATCGGATGCGGACATGTTCAGTAATCGTTTGGGCATTGTTACTTCCTTTGACTAGAACGACAGGCTTGTGACATTGTCTCTAATATTGTTACAACAATATATTCAATATGTTATATCCAATCGGTGAACGGTTGCAAGCTTATTGTACTGCTCGGAAAAAATAGCCTTTAGCTGGGAAAACCTTATATTAATCAACTACCGTTCACCGAATAAGTATTTGAATTCTTGACATATCGACAAAGCGGAAAAAGAATTGGTTATGACAAATCGTGCAAATGATATTACATTTCGCACAAGAACGTATTCACTTACATAAGTGGATACAAACGGGGACGACGACGGTTGAGTCCGGATAAATCGTTGTGTGCCCGGGAATCATGAAAGGATGTGTTATGGACGTTATCGTCAAATTCCTTGAAAAACACCAGCCCCTCTTCGACAAAATCTCGAGGAACATTTATCTGGTGGCGATCAAGGATGGCTTTCTCTCGAATATGCCAATTGTGCTGTTCTCGAGCCTGTTCCTTCTTCTTTCGACGCTCCCTGCCTATGTAGGCATCACGCTTCCGTCTGAGGTGCTGGATTTCTTCAATAAAATCTATGCATATACCATGGGGCTTCTTGGCATTATGGTGGCCGGCACCACGGCGAGCTCACTTGCCATGTCGATGAACCGTCGCATGCCTTCGGGCAAATCTCTCAACCCCACCTCGTGCATGGTTTGTGCCATGTGCGGCATGCTCTTGCTATCGGTGACGAACGATGTTGTCTCGATTGGCGGAGCAGATACATCTGTTTTTGAAACCGGCTATATGGGAACCAAGGGTTTTCTCGCTGCGTTCGTAGCCGCATTCTTGACCGTTAATATCTATAAGGTGTGCATTAGCCATAATGTGACGATCAAGCTCCCCAAAGAGGTCCCTGGCTCTATTGCGCAGAGTTTTCGCGATATCTTTGCATTTGGGTTTTCGATCCTTGCGTGCGCTTTTATCGATCTTGCGAGCCGCAAGCTGCTTGCTGTGCCGTTCGCCAATTTGGTATCCGCTCTCATCTCGCCGCTGTTCTCCGCGGTTGACACCTATCCTGGCATGGCGCTTATCGAAGGCGCGGTCGCACTTTTCCAATTTATGGGTATCCACGGTGCTTCGGTTGTCATGAGTCCGATCAATGCTGCGCTCTACGGCAATACCGTTACCAATCTTGAGGTTTTCCAAGCAGGTGGACACCCGTCAATTGCTCTCACGCAGGACTTTACAAGCTTCATCGGCGGTCTGGGCGGTTCTGGCTGCACGTTCATCGTTCCTATTATCCTGATCATGTTTATGCGCTCCAAGCAGCTTAAAGCCATGGGCAAGGCATCGATTATCCCGGTGATTTTTGGAGTTAACGAGCCCGTTATCTTCGGTATGCCGATTGTTCTCAATCCCTATATGTTCGTGCCCTTCCTAGTGGCTCCTATGGTCAACGCCATTATCGGTAAATTTTTCATTGACGTCATTGGAATGAACGCCCCCATGTATACCATGCCGTGGGCGCTTCCCGGCCCAATCGGTGCATTCCTCACCACGGGTCTCGATCTGCGTTCTCTCGTATTGATGGCAGTGCTGTTGGTCGTTGACTTTGTGATTTACTATCCGTTCTGCAAGGCGTATGACCATCAGCTTTGTTTGGAAGAGTCTGCAAAGGAGACTGCAGGAACCTCGGATGCAGATGCTATTGCCGCACAGGAAAATGTCGCAAAAGCTCTCGAGGCGGTAAAGGACAAGGCGGAGCAGATCCGCGTGCTTGTGCTTTGCCAGGGTGCCGGCACTTCGACTCTCTTGGCAAATGCTCTTCGCGAAGGTGCCGCTGCTAAGGGTATCGATCTGGTTTCTCAGTCCGGTGCGTACGGAAGCCACTATGAGACGATGGATCAGTACAACGTGATTGTTCTGGCACCCCAGGCACGCATGTACTATGACGCTATGAAGGCCGATACCGATCGCCTTGGAATTAAACTGCTCACCACAAGGGGCAAGGAGTATATCGACCTTACCAACGATCCCGAAGGTGCAATTGACTGGATCGTTCAGGAGCTGGCCAAATAGTGGATGCACTCCGTCGTTGATTCGTCGGTGTATAGTACGGCCCTGCAGCTTATTGAGCTGCGGGGCCGTATTTCGTTGAGTATCTAATTGAGACAATGAGCGCAACCGTCGTGAGATCGCATTGGCGCTCTCCGAGTCACCGACAAGCTGACTTTCATCTATGTGACCAATTCGCTTTCGGCCTTTAGCCTGTTCGAGGCGCGCGAGGATTGCGAGCTGTGCCTGGTGGGCGGCATGTACCGCCGCCGCACCGCCGCCTTTGTGGGGCCCACGGCCGAGGATGCCCTGCGCGCGCTGGGCATCGATGCGGCGTTTATCGGCGCCAACGGCATTCTGGACGGCGACGTGTCCACGTCCAACATGGACGAGGGCCGCATCCAGCAGCTCGCCTTTAGCAAGGCCGACTCGCGCTATCTGATTGCCGACTCCAGCAGGATCGGCAGGCGATACATCTGCCCCCCTGCCGGCGCGGGGGTACCGCTTTACAATGACGCGCAAATAACTTTGAGCAACAAGGATGAGGCTATTCTGAGATATGACTAGACTCCGTATTTCGTCTTTATGTCCCTTGAGAATGAATCATAGTCTTCATAGAGCCCCTCTTTGCTTTCATCCTCGGCGTGGTTTATACGTTCAAGGAGCTTATCCTTTGGAGCCTCTTTTGTTATTGCGGCCTCGCCATCGGGTATTGTGGCTTGCAAGAATAGTTCTAGAGCATGGACGTCTTTGAGTATGTAGCCTGTCGAACGACCCGCTCCTGTTTTTTCGATTGCGCTGCAACTAACAAGCTGACCGAGGGTTCGTTTAACGGTGACCTCGCTGATATCGGGGCAGTTGGATCGGATGTCGGATTTCTTAATGACGCCGGGTCTCTGTTGAAATAGAACGGCGATGCGCGCTTGCTTCGACATGGGACGAGTGCTTGATTCAATTAAGGTACGCTGCTCGAGCTGTCGGTAGGCGGCCAGGGTTGTTCCGAGCATGAAACGGATAAAGGGTACTTCGGTGTTTTGATTTTCATTCCATCCAGTGGAGCTTGCAGCGAGAGCGTTGTAGTAAAGCGCTTTGTTGTCTTCAATAAGTCGTTCGATGCTGATGTAACGCGCAACGTCGTATCCAGTCTTTTCGAGCAGCAGCGTTGTAAGGAGCCGGCTCATCCTGCCATTGCCATCGTTGAAGGGATGAATGCTAACAAAATCGAAGATAAAGCGGAGCGATATAAGGAGGGGATCGCAAACTTGGCGAGATAAAGCATCGTTGAGGGACTGGCAGGCTTCTTTAATAAGTCCCGGGGTTGCTAGAGCCGAAGGGGGCCTAAAGCGCACAAATCGATTACCTTGATCGTCAATGGAGACGATTTCGTTATCGCCGTCTTTCCAATGGCCTCCATACGAGATTGCCGTGTGCGCCATGAGGTCACGATGCAACTGCAGAATGACCGATGGCGTTACGGGAATGGAATCGTGTTGCTCGTGAATAAGCGACAGCACATCTCGGTATCCAGCGATTTCTTCCTCTGCGCGGGAGCTTGGCTTGGCGGAATACGCCATGATCGCTTTGAGCCTTTTTTGGGTGGTAACAATTCCTTCAAGTCCGTTGGAGGATCGGGTGCTTTGGATCTTAGCCTCCTCCATTAGGGACGATAGAAGCTCGGGTTTGACTTGACTCAGAGCAAGCTGACGGCCTTTATGCTCGCGTATCGAGAGGAGGAGGTTGGTGATTGGAGTTGCTTCGAGTTCCGCTGGGACTGTGGTGTAATCGAACTGGCGCATGCGGCTCCTTTCGGTATCACGAACATACTTTCGATATCATAATATCATTAAATGATACCGAAAGTATGTTCGTGATACCGAAAACTAGAAACCATGCTTTATAACTGCTTGGAAAGTTTGGATTTGCCTATCTTATTGTCTTGATCTGTAACATCTAGACGGTCAAAAGTGGTCTACATGTTACAGATTGAGATCTTTCAGCCCTGGTCGCCCGTTCGTCTAAATCTATAACAGTTAGGATTGAAAATCCCTGCTAGATGTTACAGATCGAGATAAACGGCCCGCACGGGCTCACCAAAAACAAAAAAGGCCGCATGCGAACCCGTGGAGGGATTCGCATGCGGCCGACAGGGGGTACGCGGCTTAAACTAGGCCATGAGCAGGCCGGTCTCCGCGACGTTCTTGTACCAGTACGCGCTCGCCTTGGGATAGCGCTTCTGGGTCTCAAAGTCGACGTAGAACAGGCCATAGCGCTTGTTATAGCCGTTGGTCCAGGAGAACTGGTCCTGCAGCGACCACACAAAGTAGCCGTCGACGTTCACGCCGCCGTCAATCGCCTTGAGGATCCATGCGAGATGCTGACGCATGTAGTCGATGCGAGGGGCGTCGTCGATAAAGCCGTCCTCGAAGTCGTCCTTATAGCCCATGCCGTTCTCGGTGATGTAGATTTTCTTGTAGTTGGGGTAATCGTTCTTAATGCGGAGCAGCAGGTCGTAGAGGCCTTCGGGATAGATAATCCAGTCCCAATCGGTGGTGGGTACGCCTTCGCGCACGCATGACTCGCCCACGCCCTTGAGGAACCAGCGCGAGGAGCCCTTGTCACCGGTGCCATTGTGGTTGATGTCGTTTTCGCCCTCGGCGGCACGCAGGAACTGGCACTTGTAGGTGTTGACGCCCAGGCAATCGTTGTAGGGGAGCGCGGCGGTCAGCGCGGCGATGTCCTCGTCGCGGACGTCGAGCTCGCCGCCGGCGATATGGGCCAGCTTGGTCGCAGCCTCCATGGTGTCGGCTGCATAGTGGCCGCGGAAGGTGGCGTCGAGTACCCAGCGGTTGTTGATGACGTCGGCCATGCGAGCTGCCTCGCAGTCGGTGGCGTTGTTGGGGTCGAGGGGATACTTGGGCTCCAAGTTCTGGACAATGCCGATCTCGCCCTCAAAGCCGCCCTCGTGGAAGGCGACGACGGCCTTGGCATGGGCCACCATCATGTTGTGCATGAGCTGGAAGGCCTTATCCAGGCGATACTTCTCGCCGTGCGGCCAGTTGCCGACGATAAAGCTGCCCTCGGCGGTCGCGGGAATCTCGTTAAAGGTAAACCAGTGCTTGACCTCGGTGAACTCGGCAAAGCAGAACTTGGCGTACTCGACAAAGGCGTCGATCGTCGTGCGCGTCAGGAAGCCCTCGCCGCCGTTCTGGTAAAAGGCCTCGGGCGTATCAAAGTGATCGAGCGTGACATAGGGGATAACGCCGGCTTTATTGCAGGTGGCAAAGAGCTCGTGATAGAAGGCAACACCCTCGGGGTTAATCTCACCAGTGCCGCTGGGGAAGATACGGCTCCAAGCGATGGAGACACGAATGCCGTTGATGCCGAAGCGCTGGCACAGGTCGATATCGACCGGGTACTTGTTGTAGAAATCGCTTGCGGGGTCGGGGGAGAAACGGCCCTGAGCAGCCAGGAAATCGTCCCAGGGCACTTTGCCCTTGCCGTGTGTACGGGTCTCGCCCTCAACCTGGTAAGCAGCGGTGGCGCCGCCAAACACAAAGCCGTCGGGGAACTGCATGGGGTTGGTCATGAGTCATCCTTTCTGTGGGATACGAATAGGGAGAGGTGCCCGAACCGGGAATCCGGGCACCAACAGAGGGAGGTAACTAGTCGAGGTTCTCGCGGAGCCACTTGATGGCGCCAGCGGGGTCGCGAGTAAGGTCGATATATTCCTTACCGCGGGGAGCGAGCAGCTTAATGCCCAGGCGATCGGTGTCGGCCTTCATGTCGTTGTAGTAGCTACGAACCTGCGGGGCGAGCACGATGACGTCGTACTGATCCATGATGGCAGTGTGCTGGCCATAGGCGCCTGCGGAGGAAGCGATGTTCTCTCCGGTCTGTGCGGCACCTTCCTTGATGGCGTTGGCGAGCATGGCAGAGGTGCCGGCGCCGGCGCACAGGACGAGGACCTTCAGGCCATCGACATCCTTCTTGGCGGATGCATCGGCAGCGGGCTCGGGCTGATCGGCGACAGGCTTGCTGTCGGCGGCGGCAGCGGTCGTCTCGACGGAAGCGGTAGCCTGTTCGACAGCGGGCGCAGGGGCGTTGGCGGCGATGGCGGCGGCACCATCGGACTCGAGACCCAGCTCGGCGGCGCGCTCGGCCTCCTGGTCGCAGAGCAGCTTATCGTATGCCTTCAAGAACGGAAGGTAGATGATGGCGTCCAGCAAGATGATAATCGCGACAAATACCAGGGCGATAAGCTGGAAGTTCGTGGTGATGAAGATGCCGATGGGGGCAGGGGTAGCCCAAGGCACCACGAAGGAGAAGCCGTTCATGCCCACGTTATCGATAAAGAACTTGGCAACACTCACGTTGACGCAACCGGCGGCAACAAAGGGGACGAGCATGTAGGGGTTAAGGATCATCGGCGCGCCAAAGAGCAGCGGCTCGTTGACAGCAAAGGCAACAGGAACAATCGAGGCCTTACCGACGGCCTTGAGCTGCTTGGACTTCATAAAGAGAATCAGCAGAAGCGGCACGATGAACGTGGCGCCGGTGCCGCCGAACTCACCCACGAGCGACATGTTAAAGGTGAGGGAGTGGGCGGGGTGACCACCGGCCAGCAGAACCTGCAGGTTCTCGGCCTGATTGGCAAGACGGATGGGGTCGATGCCCGGCTGGACGATCGAGGGGCCGTGGACGCCGATGAACCAGAAGAACGCGGTGGCTGCCTGGATAAGGATAAGGCCAGGATAGGTTTCTGCAGCGGTAAAGAGCGGGGAGAGCAGTTTGATAAGCAGCTCGGAGAACGGAACGCCCATGAGGTTGCGCACGACGACATCGATGATGCCGCAGATGATGACGGCGCCGCCAAAGGGAATAATGTCGCGGAAGTTCTGAGCGATGGCGCCTGGGACCTCCTTGGGCAGCTTAATGGTCAGATCGCGCGAGACGCAGAACTTATAGACCCAAACGGTAATGAACGCGGCGATATAGGCCGAGAACAGACCGCGCGTACCCATGCTGGTGCAATCGAAGACCGAAAGTTCGGAGCCGTTGAACTTGGTGGTGAACTGCGTAACAGCGAGCAAAAGCATGCTGCACTGGGCGGCAACCATGGTGGAGCCGTCGTTGAGCACTTTGCCGGCGGGCATGCGACGGTTCATGGAAGCCGTAAAGTTCTTGGCAGTGGTGCCGGCAACCATGATGCCCATGACGCCCATGGTGAAGTTGTACAGCTTGTTGCACCAGTCGATGAGCGGCTGGGGCAGCGTGATGCCAACTACGCCAGGAAGGGTGGCAATCAGTAGGAAGATCGAAGAGGTGAGGACGATGGGCATGCACCCAAGGAATCCGTCCTTAATGGCCTGGAGGTAGATGTTCCTCGAGATTTTCTCAAAGAACGGTTGATGCTTTTCGAGCATCTTTACGATGGCGTCCATAGAGCTCCTTTGCTGTTCGATGCGCGATGCATGTGGATGGAACTGGTCGTCGATGGATGGTCAGGACTGCCCGGAAACCTTCCTGCTTAAGGAAGGCATTGCGAAATGACAACGTTGTCATTTCGTTAATGACAACGTAAGACATTTTTGGAAGAGCAACAAGGATTTACGGGTGAACGGTTGGTATTGTCCGGTAAACGGCAAATTTGAAAACCGAGCAGGTAGTGTATGCTAGAACGCAAGGAACGATCGATAGGGAACCGACTGGAGAAGCAGTGGCAACGATGGACAAGAAAAGCGTCTCGATGAACGATGTGGCGGTTGCCGCGGGTGTTTCCCTCAAGACGGTGTCTCGTGTGATCAATGAGCCCGATAGCGTGCGCGAGAGGACGCGCGATAAGGTCCATGCGGCCATGGAGGCGCTTGGGTTTCGGACCAACTTTGCCGCGCGTTCACTCAAGTTGGGCCGTTACGGGTGCATCGGCGTGGTGCTGTTCCACTTGTCGGGCGGCAACGTGGACATGATTGACGGTATCGCGGATGCCGCCGCAGAGCGAGGCTTTGCGCTCACGATGATTAAAAAGCGGGCGGGGGAGAAGATGACCCTTGCCGAAGCGGCACGTAGGATGTCGCAGCTTCCCGTCGACGGCATGATTTTTAACCTGCGCCAGATGGTCGATGACTTTGATACCTTTGAGGCGCCGAAAGACCTCAAGACGGTGATTATCACGTCGATGGAACATCCTACCTGCTCTACCGTCAGTGACGACCAAGAGGGCGGCGCGCGCATGGCATGCGAGTACTTCTTAAATCGCGGACACAAGAACGTGTACTTCGTCTCTGGTAAGAAAGAGTCGCTGTCGAGTCAGTGCCGTATGAAAGGTTGGCGTGCGGCACTCGAGACGCGTGGCATTGAGCCGCCCGAGCCTCTGCAAGGCGATTGGAATGCGGATAGTGGCTATGCTGCGGGCCTTGTGCTTGCCGATAAACCCGATTGTACGGCGGTCCTCGCTGCTAACGACTGCATGGCAAACGGCGTGATGATGGCTCTACGTGACAAAGGGCTCAGTGTGCCCGACGACGTGTCCGTGATCGGCTTCGACGATGAGCTCTACAAGACGATTCCCAACTCGATTCTGACGTCGGTGAAGTTTCGCCACCGCGAGCTGGGCGTCCGTGCGCTTAATGAAGTCGTCGCCGGTCTGGAAGCCCCGAGCTCCAGAAGCCGTACGCTCGTCTCGGGCGTGCTGGTCGAGCGTTCCAGCGTAAAGGACCTGCGGGTGTAGACGTGCTCGGCCTGCTCGTCTAAATCTGTAACAGGTGGGACCCGAAAACTCGGCTAGATGTTACAGATTTAGACAATTCGGCCCGGCTTATTCCGTTTGTCTCGATCTGTAACAGTTAGGAGTGAAATGACCAGCCAGGTGTTACAGATCTAGATTGATTGGATTGACCCATCTGTTTGTCTCGATCTGTAACATCTAAGCGGTCAAAAGCGGTCTACATGTTACAGATTGAGATTTTTGGCTTGGCCTGTGCGTTCACCTCGATCCGTAACAGCTGGGACCCAAAAACTCGGCTAGATGTTACAGATTGAGATGAACAGGAGGACGGGTGCGGTCTAAACAAAATGGCCCGCGCATCACACATCGATGCACGGGCCATTTATTGTCTGCAAGCGGCAGGTGGTGTCAGCGTCTTATGCCTCGAGGTTTTCCTCGATCCAGGCGACGGCACCCTTGGGATCCTTAGTGAGGTCGATGTACTGTTTGCCCTTGGGCGACAGCAGCGTGATGCCCAGGCGGTCGGTGTCGGCCTTCATCTCGTTGTAATAGGTGCGAACCTGCGGAGCCAGGACGATGACGTTGTACTGGTCCATGATGGCGTAGTGGCTGCCGTAGGCACCGGCGTTGGCGGTAATGTCGATGCCCAGCTCGTCGGCGCCTTCCTTAAGCGCGTTGGCGAGCAGTGCAGAGGTGCCGGCGCCAGCGCACAGAACCAGAACCCTCAGATCCTTGCCCTTAAGGGCGGACGGAGCTGCGGAGGCCTCAGTGGCAGAAGCGGTCTCGACAACAGGAGCCTCAACGGCGGGGGCGGCAGCGGTCTTGACGGCCTTGGTCTCCTCGGCCTCTTCTTCGGCCAGGGTCTCGGCCTCCTGCTTGCACAGGACGTTGTCGTAGGCCTTGCAGAACGGGTAGTAGATCAAGAAGTCAACGACCAGCAGGACGACAACCAGGACCAGAGAGATCGGCTGGAAGTTGGTGTCGATGAAGGTGCCGATCGGTCCGGGGAGTGCCCACGGCATGGCATAGATAAAGCCGTTCATGCCCAAAAAGTCGATGAAGAACTTACCAATGAGGACGTTGGCCACGGGGGCAAACAGGAACGGGATCAGGAAGTACGGGTTGAGGATGATGGGTGCGGCGAACAGCAGCGGCTCGTTGACGGCGAACATCACGGGCACGACAGAGGCTTTGCCGACGGCCTTGAGCTGCTTGGAGCGCATAAAGAGCAGGAAGATAATCGGGACAATGAACGTGGCGCCGGTGCCGCCGAGTTCGCCGATGTAGTTACCGAAGTTTTCGGTCAGGGCGAGGGCGGGGTGACCGCCGGCCTGCAGCGTGGCGAGGTTGGTAGTGATGTTGCCAAACAGCGCGGCGTTGAGGGCAGGCTTAACGACCGAGGGGCCGTGGATGCCCATGAACCAGAACAGAGGGATCATGAACCAGATGAGGGCGAGGCCGGCGTAGGAATCGGCAGCGGCGAACAGCGGGCTCACCAGCGTGGAGATGACGTTGGCAAACGGGACGGCCAAGCAGGTGCGGCAGATAACGTCGATGACGGCGACAAACAGGATGGAGAAGCTGAAGGCGAAGATGTCGCGGAAGTTCTGGGCGATGGCGCCGGGGACTTCTTTGGGCAGCTTGATGGTGATGTCTCGCTTAATGCAGAAGGCATAGATGTTGACCGTGGCAAATGCGGCGACAAAGGAGCTCAGCAGGCCCTTGGTGCCCATGTTGTCGGTAAAGAACACCGAGACATCGGCGCCGTCGATCTTGGCACTCGTCTGGGTAACGGCCAAGATGAGCATAGCGCACATGGCGGCGACCATGGTGCTCGTGGCGTTGATGGCCTTGCCGGCAGGCATGCGGCGGTTCTTGGAGCCGGTCAGCGCGCTTGCGGTGGTGCCGGCGACCATGATGCCCACGACGCCCATCGTGAAGTTGTAAACCTTGTTGCAGAAGTTCACGACGTCGACGTTCCACCAGTCGGGCAGCGTAAAGCCGCCGACCGTGGCGACAACGCCCGGCAGGGTCGAAATAAGCAGGAAGACAGAAGAAGACAGGATGATGGGCATTGCTGCCAAAAAGCCGTCTTTAATGGCCTGAAGGTAGATGTTCTTAGAGACCTTGTCGAAGTACGGCTGACCTTTCTCCAAGAACTTAACGATCGATTCCATAGTTCACGCTCCTCTTTGCATGAAATCTTAATGGCATGGACGTTGAAAACCTATATGGTCTCCCGCTTGCTAAAAGCCCGGGTGCAGGCGGGGTCGGTCCCAGGGGGAGAGAGGGGGGCGGCTGGGTTTGTATCGCATAGGGCCGCTCCCTTCTCGGGGGAAAGCGAGGCGATGCGCTACTGCGCGTCCGCCATAGTGTCGGCGAGCTCCTTGTACCAGAGTGCCGACTGCTTGATGTAGCGTTTTTGCGTGTCGAAGTCGATGTAGAACAGGCCGTAGCGCTTGTTATAGCCATTGGCCCACGAGAACTGGTCCTGCAGGCTCCAGATAAAGTAGCCCTGGACGTCGACGCCCTCGGCGCGCGCCTGGAGCACCTTCTCCATGTGCTGGTCGACAAAGTCGATGCGCTCGGGATCGGCGACGATGCCGTTTGCGTCGGGCTCGGGGTCCTTGTGGCCCAGGCCGTTTTCGGTGATATAGATGACGGGGAGGTTGGGATAGGTGGCGCTGATGTGCTTGAGCGTGTCGTAGAGGCCTTGCGGGTAGATGAGCCAATCCCAGTCGGTGGTGGGGATACCCGGCATATCGACCTGCTGCCCGACGCCCTTAAACTTAAAGCACGAGGTGCCCTTGTCTCCGGTGCCGTTAAAGCTGTTGGTTGACTCGCCATCGTAGGCGGCGATAAACGCCGACTGATAGTAGTTGAGGCCGAACATATCGTTGCGGGGCGCCGCCTTGGCGAGCTCCTCCATGTCGCTGTCCTCAACCGTAAGTGTGGCGTTGTTGGCACGCAGAATCTCGTTGATGAGTGAGAGGGTGCGCGCGGAGTAGTGACCCAGGAAGGCGCCGTCCATGATGAAGTCGGTGTAGAAGGCGTTGTACAGGTCGGCGGCGTGCTGGTCGGCGGGCGAGTCGGTGGCAGGATATGCCGGCGTCAGGACGTTGACCATGCCAATGCGTCCGCCCAGGTGCTCGGTCTCGTCAAGATCCTTATACAGGTTGACGGCGCGGGCGTGGGCAACGAGCTCGTTGTGCTGGCTCTGGATGCCGCTCGTCACATCAAAGTGATGGTTGGGCGGGAAGTTGCCTTGGATGTATTGGGAGTGCGAGAGGCTGATGAGCTCGTTGATGGTGAACCAATTCTTGACCTCGCGGAACTCGCGGAAGCAGAACTCGGCATAGCGCACATAGGCGTCGACGGTCTTGCGGTTGAGCCAGTCGCCCTGGTTGAACAGGGCGGCGGGGGAGTCAAAGTGATGCAGGGACACATAGGGCTCGACGCCATACTTTTTGCAGCAGGCGAACAGCTCGTGGTAGTGCTTAACGCCCTCGGCGAGGGGTTCGGCATCGTCGCCGTTGGGGAAGATGCGGGTCCAGGCGATGGACACACGAATGGCGTTGAGTCCATGCTCGGCAGAAAGGCGGATATCCTCCTCGTAGCGGTTGTAGAAATCACTGGCCGGGTCGGGCAAAAAGCGACCCTGGGCGACAAGGTAATCGTCCCACATGGTCTTACCCTTGCCTGCCACCTTCGTGGAACCTTCCGTTTGGTACGCGGCGGTTGCGGCGCCCCAAACAAAGCCCTTCGGCAGCTGCTGTACGCGGTTTAGCAAAGACATATGCATACACCCTCTCGTCTCGCTGTTCGATATTGTGCGTTTGCGCTCAGGAGGCTCCCTGGTTAGCGTTCAGCGGTGAAAAAGCCCGATAAACACTATCTTAAAATGATTAGAACCAAAATGAGCACGTGAACATTTGACAATGAGCACGTTAACATCCGGCTGGGATGTATAGAAACAAAACAACTTCAAACAGCCGCGAACGGTTGTATTTGTTCGGTAAGCGGTTTTGATTGACAGAAGTTTTCATGTTGTGGTATATGGCTCGGGTATCATGAGCACGTTATCAATGTATGTACGATGCGCCATGGGCGCGGGGAATAGTTGGGAAGCAGGTTAGCGTGGAAGGCATGGATCAGCAGACAAGGAATGGTCGTTCGGCGAGCGCGGCAGAGGTTGCGGCGCTCGCTGGCGTGAGCCGCCAGACTGTGTCTCGCGTGGTCAACGGTATGCCCAACGTGACGGAAAAGACGCGCAAGCGTGTGCTGGCCGCCATGGAAGAGCTGGGCTTTCGTCCCAATTTTGCTGGAGCGGCGTTGCGCGGCGGGTCGTATCGTTCTATTGGCCTGTGCATGTACAACATCACACGTGTCGGTAACCTGGCGACGCTCGAGGGTATCATGCAAGCGGCGCGCGAGCACGATTTTGCCGTCACTATGATCGAGATGGGCGGCGACAAGCCCTATGCACTTGCCGATGCCTCGCGCCGCATGGTCGAGCGACCCGTCGACGGCATGATTCTCAACATGAACCGCATGGCTCCCGATTTTGAGGAGTTTGTTCCCCAGCCGGGAGTGCGAACGGTCATCCTGTCCATGTATGCGCATCCGCGCTGCACGACGATCGACTCCGACCAGTATGGTTCGTGCGAGCTGTTGACCAATTATCTGCTGGAACATGGTCACTCGAATATGCGGTTTGTGGCGGGTCCGGAAAACTCGATTTCCTCGCGTTTTCGTGAGGCCGGTTGGCGCGATACGCTGGGTCGTGCTCATGTCGATGCCGCTCCGATGCTGCGCGGCGATTGGAGTGCGGACAGTGGGTACGCCATGGGCGAGCGGATTGCGGCCGAGGTGCTTGCCGGCGGGTCGCAGGCGCCGACTGCCGTGCTTGCGGCAAATGACCAGATGGCGCTGGGCGTTATCGCCGCGCTCGAGAACGCGGGCCTGTCCGTGCCCGACGACGTGAGCGTGGTTGGTATCGACGACGCACTCGAGGGACTTGTTCCTCACAATCGGCTGACGACGCTGCGATTTGATTTGCGCGGTGTCGGTAAGCTTGCGTTTGAGGCGGCGATTGGAGAGAGCTCGTCTATCGAGGCGATTCATGTGCCGAGCACGCTGGTCGAACGCTCGACTGTTAGGGACATACGGGGTTAGGTCCTACTCCGTTTGTCTCGATTTGTAACAGGTAGACGGTCAAAAGCGGGCTACGTGTTACAGATTTAGATTCTTCGGAAAGAGCAATCCTGTTCGTCTCAATCTGCAACAGCTAGGACCCAAAAACTCGGCTAGATGTTACAGATTGAGACAAACAGACCCCGAACCGCCCAAAAAGGCCGGGGGCGGCGCGCCGTGTGACGTGCCGCCCCCGGCTGAGAAATGGGGACAGGTTATGTGGGCGGTGCAATTCCGCCAACCGCTTGTCGCAAGCCGCTAGTCCAGACGACGGGTCTGCGCTACGTGCTTGTACCAGTATGCGCTTGCCTTGGGCGTTCGCTTCTGGGTTTCAAAGTCAACGTAGAAGAAGCCGTAACGCTTGTTGTAGCCATTGGTCCAGGAGAACTGATCCTGCAGGCTCCACAGGAAGTAACCGCCCACGTTGACACCCACCTCCATGGCCTTAAGCAGCCAGCGCAGGTGCTGCTCGATGTAGTCGATGCGCGGCTGGTCGTCCACAAAACCGTCCTTGTAGGGGTCCTTGTAGCCCATGCCGTTTTCGGTGATGAAGATCTGCTTGTAGTTGGGGTAGCGCTGCTTAATGTAGACGAGCAGATCGAACAGGCCCTCGGGATAGATGATCCAGTCCCAGTCGGTGGTAGGGATGCCGGGTTTGTTCACGTGCTCGCCAATGCCCTTAACGCGCCAGCGGCCGGTGCCCTTTTCGCCCGTGCCGTTGTGGTGCAGGTCGTTCTCGCCATCGTAAGCCTTCAAGAAGCGGCACTGGTAGTTGTTAACGCCCAGGTAGTCGTTGTAAAGCGCGGCTTCGCGCATAATCTTGAGGTCCTCGTCCAGGATTTCGATGGTGCCGCCCGAGACGGCGGCCAGGCGGTTGGCGCACTCGAGGGTGTCGGGTGCGTAGTCGCCGCGGAAGGTGGCGTCGAGCAAAAACTGGTTTTGCAGCACGTGCTCGTTGTTGGCGGCTTTGATGTCGGCGGGGTCGTTCTCGTTGAGCGGATACTTAAACTCCAGCGACTGAATGACGCCGATCTTGCCCTTAAAACCGCCGTTGTGGAAGGCCAGTACTGCCTTGGCGTGGGCGAGCATCATGTTGTGCTCGCACTGGAAGGCCTCGGCCAGATGCGCCTTGACGCCACCGGGGAAGGTGCCCTCGATGTAGGTGTTGGAGGCGTCGGCCCAGATCTCGTTAAAGGTGAACCAGTAGGTCACCTGGTCGGCGTACTCCTTAAAGCAGAAGGTGGCAAAGTCCACAAAGGCGTCGATGGTCTCGCGGTTGAGGAAGTCGCCCTTCTCAAAGAGGGGAAGCGGCGTATCGAAGTGATGCAGCGTGACAAACGGCTCAACGTGGTGCTTGTGGCACTCGGCGAAGAGATCGTGGTAGAACTGGACGCCCTCGGGGTTGATTTCGCCGGTGCCGTTGGGGAAGATGCGGCTCCAGGCGATGGAGAGACGAATGCCGTTGATGCCGAACTCCTCGCACAGCTCCAGGTCGACGGGGTACTGGTTGTAGAAGTCCGAAGCGGGATCGGGGGAGAAGCGCCCCTGGGCCTCCAGAAAGTCGTCCCAGGCAACCTTGCCCTTACCGTGAGTGCGGGTCTCGCCCTCTACCTGGTAGGCAGCGGTGGCGCCGCCAAAGACAAAGTCCTCGGGAAACTGCGCGGGCGGGTTGGTGACGCTAGCAGGATTAACGGACATGATGATCCAATCGTCTAAATCGAAGGGCCAGCCGGTCTTGGATGGTCGGCTGGCCCTGGGCGTTACTTACTTCGAAAGTTGCTCACTCACGAAGGCGAGAGACTTATCGCCGTTCTGGGAGAGCTCGATGTACTGCTTGCCACGGCAGGCGACGCACTTGTTGCCCACGCGCTCGCAGTCCTTTTGCAGGTCGGCCAGGTAGCTGGCGGCCTGCGGGGCCAGGACGACCAGGTCAAAGTCGGGGAGCATGTCGACATGGTTGCCATAGGCCTCGGCAGCGGTTTCAAGATCGATGCCGCGCTCCTTGGCAGCCTTGGCCAGTGCGTTGGCGAGCAGGCCCGAGGTTCCGCCGCCCTGGCAGAGCACGAGCACGCGCTTGCCATTGAGGTCGCTGGCGGCTGTAGCTTCTGTGGTGGCAGCGGCGGGGGCGTCGGACTTCACGGCCTCGGCAGCAGCGCCGGCGGCAACGCTCTTGGCGTCAGCCTTGCCCTGGAAGGCATCGTTGAGCTTGGCGGCCTTCTCGGCGTTCTTGGCGTCGAGCTCCTCCTGGGAGATCTCGGCCTCCTCGGCGCACTTCTGGGCGTCATAGGCACGGAAGAACGGATAGTACAGGGCAAAGTCGACGACCAGGATGATGGCGAGCATCACAAAGGCGAGCGGCTGGAAGCCCAGGCCCATGATGGTGCCGATGGGGCCGGGGACGGTCCAAGGCAGGGTGTACATAAAGCCGTTCATGCCCAAGAAGTCGATAAAGATCTTGAGGATCCAGATGTTGGCGATCGGGGCAAAGACAAACGGGACAAAGAAGACGGGGTTGAGCACGATGGGTGCGGCGAACAGCAGCGGCTCGTTGACGGCAAAGCACACGGGGACGATGGCGGCCTTACCGACGGCGCGCATCTCCTGAGACTTGGCCAGGAAGCAGAACATAAAGACCAGGACGAGCGTGGCGCCGGTGCCGCCCATGCAGACGACGAAGTACTGGGCACCCTGGGTCAGGACAGCGGAAGCGTGCTGACCGGCCTGGAACGCAGCCAGGTTGTCGGTCATATTGGCAACGAGAGCGGCAGCGATGGCGGGCTCGACGATCGAGGGGCCGTGGACGCCGACGAACCAGAACAGGCTCATGGCGCCGTAGATCACAGCGAGGCCGATGTAGCCGTCGGCAGCGGTGAACAGGGGCTGGAACACCTGGATGACGCCCTGGGCAAAGCAGAAGCCAAAAGCAGCGCGGAAGACGATGTCAAAGACCCAAAAGACGGTGATGCAGACGGAGAAGGGGATGATGTCCTTAAAGGTCTGCGAGATGTTGGGCGGAACCTGCTCGGGCATCTTGACGGTGATGTTGCGCTTAATGAAGAACTTGTAGATGATGCCGGTCACAAACGCAGCGATGAAGGCGGTCAGCAGGCCCTTGGAACCAAGGTAGGTGGTGTTGAAGCCGCTGGCAGCGTCCGTGGCGATCGTGTCGCTCGAAAGGAGCAAGAAGCCGATGATGGCCGCGCACATGCACGAGATAAAGTTGATCTGGTTGTTCTTGGGCAGGTCGCGGTTCTGCGCGTCGGCGAAGTGCTTGGCCGTGGTGGCGGCGCAGGCGATGGCCAGGATGCCCATGGAGTAGTTGTAGCACTTCCACAGGGCGTTGTTGATGTCATCGGGCCAGTAGAAACCCCAGATGTTGGGGACCGAGGCTACCAGGCAGAAGATGGACGAGAAGATGATGATGGGGATGACGGAGATAAAGCCGTCGCGGATCGCCTTGAGGTACTTGTTGCGGGCGATCGCGTTGAAAAAGGGCTGGCCTTTTTCGATGGTGGCGATGAGTTGCTCCATGCAATGCTCCTAAGAGTCGGTGGGTTAGCAACGATGGTAGCTTTTGGCGTTCTGTTGCCAAAATGTTGACGTTGCCATTTTGCGACACAAAAAAAGACGCGAACCGGTGGTTCCTGTGCCTGCGAACCGTCGATTCCTTATGCGTAAACGTTTGAGCCGCCCGGTGGCTCTGTGTTTGCGCAATGGCAACGTTAACATTTGGGCGCAAAAAGCCGTTTGGGGAAGCAAAAATGTCGGTGAACGGTAGGTTTTGGGTGGTGAGCGTATGGTGGGGGAGGCGTTAGATATACTTGAAGACGTTTCATTTGACTGCGTAGGGTGCCACCAATGGCATCGTTGACATAGAAAGATCGACCTATGGCCGCTGTTAAAAAATCGGTATCCGTCAAAGACGTGGCGCGCCTCGCGGGCGTTTCGGAGCAGACGGTCTCGCGCACCGTGCACGATTCGCCCAGTGTGCGCCCCGAGACCAAGGAACGCGTGCGTGCCGCCATGCGCGAGCTGGGGTATCGCCCCAATTTCGCCGGTCGATCGCTGCGCCGTGGCAAGTTTAAGACCGTCGGCGTCGCCATGTTCAACATTACCGGTACCGGCAACCTCGACCGTATGGAGGGCTTTGCCGCCGCGGCCGACAAACATGGCTATGCCATCACCCTCACTAAAGTAGATGGACATCCCTATACCCTCGAGAGCGCATCGTCGCGTATGAGCGCGCTGCCGGTAGACGGCATGGTCGTGATCATGAATCGCATGCCGGCGGATTTTGGCACTTTCGAGCCGCTGCCCGGCATGCAGACGGTGCTCGTTACGATGTTGGAGCACCCGCTCTGTTCAACGGTCGATAACGACCAGTTCGATTGCTCGCGCCAGGTGGTCGAGTACTTGCTGGAGCGGGGGCACAAGACCGTGCACTTTATCTCATGCCCCGAGCGCTCGCTTTCGGGCATGCGGCGCGAGGAAGGCTGGCGCGAGACATTGCGCGCGCATGGCATTGAGCCCCCGCAGCTCGTGCGCGGCGACTGGACGGCGCAGAGCGGATATGCCGCAGGTCAGGCCCTGGCGGATGATCCGACCTGTACTGCCGTCTATGCCTCCAACGACGCCATGGCCTACGGCTGCATTCGCGGACTCGAGTCGCGCGGAAAGCGCGTGCCCGAGGACGTGAGCGTGGCGGGTGTTGACGACAGCCTGGGCGATATCGTGCCCGACCGTCGCCTGACCACGGTGCGCTTTGACAACAAGCGCGTCGGCATGTGGGCGGTCGACAAGATTGCCGGCGCCGAGGGCGTTGAACCCGGTGTGGAGCACATGCTGTTTCCGGGCGTGCTCGTCGAGGGCGATACGGTGCGCGATGTACGCTAGGGCACGGGGCTGTTTGGGTTTCCGCTAATTGTGTTCGATATTGTTCAGATTGGTTTAAAAACCGTTCACGGGCGAAAAGTGACCGTTCATAGCTTGAAATTACGTTTTGCGCTGTTCTTTTTTGTTTGAATGTTAATGTTTCTGCCATACAGAACGCAGCGCGTATGCCCGGACGCGATGCTCTCCATTGGTTCATATGTGAAAGGAACGCAATATGGCAACCAAAGAAGAAATCTCGATGGTTGGATTCGAGATTGTCGCATACGCAGGTGACGCCCAGACCGATCTGCTTGCAGCGCTCGATGCTGCTCGCGAGGGTGACTTTGAGAAGGCCGAGCAGCTGCACAAGGATGCCAGCGATGCACTCATCGGTGCCCACGACACGCAGACCAAGCTGCTTTCGCAGGAGGCCGGCGGTGGCGAGATGGAGATGACCTTCATCATGGCTCACGCTCAGGACACCCTCATGACCACTATGATCCTGGAGAAGCAGGCCCGCTTTACCATCGATGCCTACAAGCGCATCGCCGAGCTCGAGGCCAAGCTCGCCTAACGAGCCCTCACAACCAAGTCCCCTTCCAAAAGCTCTGCCGCTACCCGCGACAGGGCTTTTTCTGTCCTCCTTCAAGTTGCGGTGAAATAGGGACTGAATAGGGGCCGACGGGCGCAAAACAATCCCTATTCCACCGCAACTCATCCGGAGATAGTCATTGTGGACAGTCTTGGTGCGCTCTGTTCGTCTTCCAGTTCGTTTTTTGCTCGGTGGGTATACTTCCTTTCGCATTAAACGCCGGACTGAGGAGGTATCCAAATGCCGGATAACGGGTCAATACAAAAAAGAGACGCACACGAGATGGCTCATGGGCGTCCTGTCCAGATAACCGAGCACACGGCGGTAACCGAGCTGCAGCCCAGTCTGTCCGATGTCGTGTGCGCAAACAAAAAGCTGCAGATTGGCTTTATCGTTGCGCTCGTGGTCCTGGCGCTGCTGTCGGGCTTTGTAGCTCGTCCGCATTTCGCCGATACCAAAACTTGGGACTCCACCATCGAGGTCATCGATCAAAAGAAGGGCAACGTTTTGGCGCTCACGACCTCGTGCGTTGCTCTATCTGCGGGTATTACGGCGCTGCCGGGTGATACGGGAACGCCGGTTGCCGAGCAGCTCGCGCAGCTTTCAGGCAACCTTGGTATCGTGCTTGCCGTGCTATACCTAGAGAAATATTTGCTCACGATTTTGTGGTCGGTTGGCTTGGGCATCTTAATCCCGTTTGCGTTGGTGCTCTTTGCGGTGTCGCTCGGCATTCACGGGCGCTGGAGTACGAGCACTGTCCTGCGCCGTGTGGCGACACGCGTGCTGGTGGTTGCCGTGATCGGCATGGCGCTCGTACCCGCGAGCGTATGGGTGTCGCAGAAGGTCGATGAAACGTATCGCGTAAGTATTGAGCAAGCTGAGCAAAAGGCTGCGGACGCAGCCGACACCACGGACAAGTCAGCCGAGACCAGCTCAAAATCGAACAAGAAAAAATCCGAGGCCACGGAGTCCAAAAACGTGCTCGAGCAGTTGACCGATGGGGCATCGAGCCTTGTTACGTCGGTAACCAGTGGTGCCAAGCAGATGACCGACGAGATCGTGCAGCAGGTGACCGACCTCATCGAAGGCGTCATCGTGATGATCGTGACTTCGTGCGTTATCCCGCTGCTGGTGCTCGTGGCGTTCCTGTGGCTGGGACACGTACTGCTGGGGATCGATATCTCCGGTCCCGCGAACTATCTGACGGGTCGTTTCTTGAGCGCTCCGTCCAAACATGCCAAGAAGAGCGGGCAGTCTGAGTAGGCGGCAAAGCGATCTTTGGAAGATCAACCGTGAGAAGGGCGGCCGAGACACGTTCTCGGCCGCCCTTTTGTTAGAGGCTTTAGCCTGTGCGGGGCGCGCAGCGCGCCGCATCGGAAACCACCCGCTATGCGGGTGGGGCCAAACGGCTTTACAAAGCCGCCCCCTCGCCGGACACTTGCGATTGTTCAGGCCGCAAGGAATCCGAGTCGAGAGGGCGGTGGTGGCGTATGGCCCAGAAGGCCTACAGCCTGTCGCACACGAAGTGGATGTGCAAGTACCACGTC
>DXMY01000012.1 GCA_019413925.1 Collinsella sp. | reverse complement strand
AGGGCGCCGCTGACCGGTGGACGGCACCGAGCCGTCATCCGAAACTGGAGAAGGGGGAGGCCTCGCGGCCTCCCCCTTTTTTGCGTTTACGCGCAACATTCCTTATGCAATTAAATCAATTTAATCATCCACCGCTGAATATAGACGTTCACCGTTCTTTGGTCGGTTCTTTGTTCTCAATGGACTAATATTTGCTTTAGCGCACTGCTGCGCTTGTCCTGTTTTACACGGGTCGTTTTATTGATTGTGACGGAAGGACTCACATGGCAGATGTTCATGAGCTGCTTGATACTTGGATTGCCAATGTCAAGGACGAGGAGCTCCTCGCTGAGCTTAACACGATGAAGGAGCAGGGTGACGAGGACGCCATCACCGACGCTTTCTTCCAGGATCTCGCCTTCGGTACTGCCGGCCTTCGCGGCACTATCGGTGCGGGCACTAACCGTATGAATATCTATACGGTCGGTCGTGCGACCCAGGGATTCGCTGACTACCTCAATGCAACCTTCGAGCATCCGACGGTCGCCATCGCTCGCGATAGCCGCAATAACGGCGAGCTGTTCGTTAAGACGACGGCTGCCATTCTTGCAGCAAATGGCGTGACTGCCCTCGTGTATCCCAAGATTTCTCCTGTGCCGACGCTCTCCTGGGCCGTCCGCGACCTTAAGTGCTCCGGTGGCATTTGCATGACCGCTAGTCATAATCCGGCGCCTTATAACGGCTATAAGGCCTATGGCCCCGACGGCTGCCAGATCACCAGCGAGGCCGCCGATGCAATTTCTAAGGCTATCGCCGAGACCGATACGTTCACCGGTGTGAAGTCCATGGACTTCGATGAGGCTCTTGAGCAGGGTCTGGTCAAATGGATCGATGACTCGTGCCTCGAGCGTTATTACGACGCCGTTCTCGCCCGCGGCGTGACTAACCTTTCTGCTGAGGAGATCGCTGGCGCTCCGCTTAAACTCGTCTACACTCCGCTCAACGGCACCGGCCTCATTCCCGTCACGACGGTGCTCGAGCGCGCTGGCATCACCGATGTCACGGTTGTTCCCGAGCAGAAGGAGCCTAACGGCGATTTCCCGACCTGCCCGTATCCTAACCCCGAGATCCGTCAGGCCATGCAGAAGGGCATCGATCTCTGCGAGCAGGTTCACCCTGATTTGCTGCTTGCAACCGATCCCGACGCCGACCGTGTTGGCGTTGCCGTTAAGAATGGCGATGACTATCTGCTGCTGACCGGCAATGAGATGGGCGTTCTGCTGCTCGACTATATCTGCAAGACCCGTGCTGCCCGCGGTGAGGACCTCACTAAGAAGGTTGCCGTTACTACTATCGTTTCTTCCGCCATGGTTGACGCTCTGGCCGACGAGTACGGTTTTGAGCTCCGCCGCTGCCTGACGGGCTTCAAGTATATCGGCGACATCATTACTTCTCTTTCCGATGCTGGCGAGGTCGATCGCTTTATCTTCGGTTTCGAGGAGAGCTACGGCTATCTGGCCGGCGACCACGTGCGCGACAAGGACGCCGTGAGCACTTCACTTCTGATTTGCCAGATGGCGCAGTATTACAAGCTCCAGGGCAAGAATCTTGCCGATGCGATGCGCGAGCTGTACGAGAAGTATGGCTACTATCACAACAAGACGATTTCGCTGAGCTATCCGGGTGCTGAGGGTGCGGCAAAGATGGCCGGCATCATGGCCGGTCTGCGCGAGAACCCGCCCGCGGAGCTCGCCGGTTCCAAGATTGAGGCCGTCGTGGATTACAACACCTGCGTGTACGGCCTGCCGAAGGCTAACGTCATTGAGTTCGATCTTGAGGGCGGCAACAAGGGTATTGTTCGTCCTTCCGGCACCGAACCCAAGATTAAGCTGTACATCTTCGCTAAGGGCGCGGATGCCGCCGAGGCTGATGCCGCGCTTGACGCGATTGAGGAGTCCGGGCGCAAGTTGTTGGCCTAAGGCTTTGAAAGCCTATTTCTATAGTTAGACGGAGGAGGGGATCTCGGAAACGAGGTCCCCTCTTTATTACTGTTAAATACAGCTGAGAATCCCAAACTGTGTAGGAAATGTGTACGGCCAGATTCCCGCCCACGGCGCCCCTCCGGTCTGGCAATATATCTCCTTGCCGCGCGGCCCGGTCGGACCGGATCAGCCGCCGAGCGTGCACCTTGAGAACCGGATACTGCGAGGATGGACA
>DXMY01000011.1 GCA_019413925.1 Collinsella sp. | reverse complement strand
AGGTGCAGATGCTCACCTCGTAGCCTGACGCCTCCAGGCTCTGCTTAACGGGCATCTGGTAGAGCGGGCCCACGTTGGTGTCCGTCACGATGACGGCCTTGGTGCCGCCGGCGGTGGCGCGCACGAGCGGCCCCGCCTGCTCCAGCAAAAACGTGCCAACATGCACCTGGTAGGGGCGTGCAGTGTCGATATCGATGGTAATCGCCATAAGCTTCGGTCCTTTCGACCTGGCATGATGGGTTGTCTAGTGGGAGGCCTCGTGGTCGAGTGCGCGCTTAATGCGGTCGCCCTCGGCAAGGAGATTCTCTAGATAGCGCTGGTCGCGGTCCTTGAGCGCGCGGCTGTAGGCGCCAAGCGATTCGATCAGATGGTCGATCTCGAAGGCGAGCGCGTCGGCGTCGTCGATCATGAGCTCGGACCACATTTGCGGGTTGAGGTGCGCCACGCGGGTGAGATCGCGGTAGCTACCGGCCGAAAAGCCGTGGTGGACCTGGGCAGTGGGGCTTTTGACGTAGGCGTTGGATACCACGTGCGCAAGCTGGCTCGTGAAGGCGATGACACGGTCGTGCTCGGCGGCGCTGGTCACGCTGAACTTGCCAAAGCCCAAGGGGCGCACCATCTCGCGCACCTGGCCCAAAAGCTCCAGCTTGAGCGCATCGTCCACCGCGGGCGGTACGAGCACCAGCGGGGCGCCCTGGAACAGGTCGGCGCGGGAGTGTGCATAGCCCGAGTACTGCGTGCCCGCCATGGGGTGCGCGCCCACAAAGTAAAAGCCGTGCTCGCGGGCAAGCTCAAAGGCGCGCTCGCACACGATACCCTTGACGCCCACCGTGTCAATTACCACGGGGCCCATGATGGCCTCGGTATCGGTGGCGTCGGCGAGTGCCTGGGCGTGTGCCTCGAGCCACTCGATGCAGGCTTCGGGGTAGCAAGCCAGGACGATGATGTCGCATTCGCCGAGCGTCTCGTCGTTGAGCTCGCCGGCAACGGTGCCCATGCTGGCAGCCGTCATGACATCGTCATCGGGATCCCAGGCCAGCACGCGGACGCCCGCCTGCGCATAGCCGCGGGCAAAGCTGCCGCCGATGAGGCCAAGGCCGACGATGCCGGCGCACTTGGGGCCGCCCTGGTTAACGCGCGCGTTTCTCACTGTACCCATGGGCTACTCCATGGTCTCTTGGCAGACGACCTCGCGGATGGCTCGGATGCGGCGCATGGTGTCGTCGAACTGATCGGGGGTGAGGGCCTGGGCGCCGTCGGACCAGGCGCGGCTCGGCTCGTCGTGGACCTCGATCTCCAGGCCGTTGGCGCCGCAGGCGGTCGCGGCAAGCGCCATGGGCTCAACGTAGCGGGTGTAGCCGGTGGCGTGGCTGGGGTCGGCGACGACGGGCAGGTGCGACAGGTGGTGCAGCACCGGCACGGCGTTGAGGTCGAATGTGTTGCGAGTACGGGTCTCGAAGGTGCGGATGCCGCGCTCGCACAGGATGACGTTGTCGTTGCCCTCGCTCATGATGTACTCGGCGGCCATGAGCAGCTCATCGATCGTGCCGGACATGCCGCGCTTAAGCAAGATCGGAGTCTTGGTCTTGCCGACCTCTTTGAGCAGAGGGAAGTTCTGGGCGTTGCGGGCGCCGATCTGCATGACGTCGATTTTCTTGTCCAGGAAGACCTGCACGTCGCGCGGGTCCATGATCTCGGTGACGATCGGCATGTCGAGCTCGGCAGACGCCTCGCACAGCAGGTCCAGACCGGCGGGGCCCATGCCCTGGTAGGCGTACGGGGAAGTGCGGGGCTTGTAGGCACCGCCGCGCAGCATCGTGGCACCGGCGGCCTTCACGCGGCGGGCGATGCGGATGAGGTTCTCGCCCTCGACGGAGCACGGGCCGGCGATGACCTGGAACTGATCGCCGCCGATCTTGACGCCGTGGCCGCAGTCGATGACGGAGCCCTCGGGGTGGAACTTGCGGTTGGCGCGCTTGAACGGCTCGGAGACGCGCTGCACGCGCTCGACGACATCCATGGACTCGAGCAGGAACGGGTCGATCTTGGTCGTATCGCCCACCAGGCCGATGATCGTCTCATTCTCGCCGCGCGAGACATCGGTCTTCAGGCCCTTTTTCTCAATCCAGCTGACGATATGGCTGACGGCCTCGTCGCTGGCGCTCTCTTTTAAAATTGCAATCATGGTGTGCCTCTCACCTCGATGGATAACCCTTGCAAAAACGGCCCGCATCGCGAGCCGTGTACATATGGTGCATGAGAGTTTATACTATCTGACTCGCTTTTGCCTTCTAAAGTGGGCCGTTGAGCCGCGTCTTCCTCGGAATTGCAAAGCTTTTTCTTTTATTTTGATAGCCCGTGGTGCACTTGGGTATAATGCCAAACGATGGCCCTATTAGCTCAGGGGATTAGAGCGTCTGCCTCCGGAGCAGAAGGCCGTTGGTTCGAATCCAACATGGGGCACCATCGAACGTGAGACCGTCCGAACCTCGCATGGTCCGGGCGGTTTTTCTTATACCGACGCGACGTGATGGGACGTGGTATGGCAGCAACGGATATCGAGCGCGGACTCTCGACCGCCGAGGTCGAGGAGCGCATCGCCGCCGGTAAGATCAACCGCAACAAGGAGCTCAAGACCAAGTCGGTCAAAGAGCTCATCATCGAGAACCTCTGCACGCTGTTCAATTTGATCAACGTGATCTTGGCGTTCCTGGTCATTTTGACCGGTTCGTTTAAGAATCTGACGTTCCTGTTCGTGGTGTTCCTCAATACCGCTATTGGCGTCATTCAGGCCATGCGTTCCAAGAAGATGGTCGATAAGCTCACGCTGCTGACCTCCAAGAAGGCCATTGCGGTGCGTGACGGCTCCGAGGTGGAGCTCGACCTGGACCAGATCGTGCTCGACGACATCATCCGCCTGGGGCGCGGCGACCAGATTCCCGCTGACGCCGTGGTGGTTTCGGGCGAGGCGCTCGTGAACGAGAGTCTGCTGACGGGCGAGAGCGACCTTATTAAGAAACAGCCCGGTTCCGAGCTCATGAGCGGCAGCTTTATCGACTCGGGCCTGCTGCGCGCCCGCGTGATCCATGTCGGCGCCGACAACTACGTGGCCAAAATTAATAACGAGGCCAAGTACGTCAAAAAGGTCAATTCCGAGATCATGAACGCGCTTAACGCCATCGTGCGCTTTGCGAGCATCATCATGATCCCGCTCGGTTTGGCGTTGTTTGCCTCGAGTGTGAGCGAGCTGTGGGATGCCGCGGGAACCCCGGGCGATAGCGCGCTTTCGTGGTGCTTCTCCGAGCTGTTGGCTGGTCATGTGCCTTCGTCGGCGCTGCTGTCCACGGTGGGCGCCCTGCTGGGCATGATCCCGCAAGGCCTGGTGCTTCTGACCTCGTCGGTGCTCGCCATCGCCACGGTGCGCCTGGCCCGCCGCAAGGTGCTGGCGCAGCAGCTTTACTGCATCGAGACGCTCGCTCGCGTCGACGTGCTGTGCCTGGACAAGACGGGCACCATCACGTCGGGTCGCATGGAGGTCGAGGGTACGTATCCGCTGCCGGTCGAGGGTATGGGTGCGGGGGAGGGCGACGCCGCCGTTCCCGTCGATACCACGGTGCTCGATTTTGCGCTGGCTAACGTCGCGCGTGCGACCTCGGCCGATGCCAACGAGACCTGTCAGGCGCTGCTCAACTATTACGCCGACCGTCCGGTCGAGGTGTCCGAGCCACTGTCGGTCATTCCGTTCTCGTCTTCCAAAAAGTGGAGCGGCGCGTCGTTTGCACAGGGCTCATATGTGATGGGTGCGGCGCAGTTTGTGCTCTCTGATCGTGCGTTTTCCCAGGTCGAGAACCGTGTCGCCGAGCTTGCCGATACCTGCCGCGTGCTCGTGGTGGCGCTCGTGGACGGCTTTACGCCCGATGGCGATATGGTGGGCGAGGCCGAGCCCGTGGGCTTTGTGACCATCCGCGACGAGATTCGTGCCTCGGCGGCCGAGACCATCGGCTACTTTAACGAGCAGGGCGTGACCCTCAACGTGATCAGTGGCGACGACCCGCGTACGGTGTCGTCGATCGCACGCGTGGTGGGCGTGCCGGGGGCGGACGCTTATGTGGACGCCACGACGCTCGATACGCCGGCCAAGCTCGATGCCGCAGTGGACCGCTACCATGTCTTTGGTCGTGTGACCCCGCAGCAGAAGCGCGAGCTCGTGCAGGCACTCAAGCGCCGCGAGCACACCGTGGGCATGACGGGCGACGGCGTCAACGACGTGCTGGCGCTCAAGGAGGCCGACTGCTCCGTCGCCATGGCGGCCGGCTCCGATGCCGCGCGTAACGTGGCCGAGATCGTACTTGTCGACAACGACTTTGCCTCGATGCCCGCCGTGGTGGCCGAGGGCCGTCGCTCCATCAACAACCTGCAGCGTTCGGCTTCGCTGTTCTTGACCAAGACGCTGTTCTCGATGGGCCTGGCGGCGCTGTGCATCGCGCTGCCGCCGTACCCTTTCGAGCCGATTCAGATGACGCTCATCAACTTCTTCTGCATTGGCGCGCCGGGCTTTGTCTTGGGCCTGGAGCCCAACAATGCTCGCGTGAAGGGGTCGTTCCTGACGGACGTGCTCAAGCGGGCACTGCCGGCGTCGATTGCGGTCATTTTGGCCGCGGCGCTCGATATCTTTGTGGCGCGCGTGTTTGGCTTTAACCAGCTCACGCTGTCTACGATGTGCCTGCTTACGTCGTGCGCGGCGAGCGTCAGCCTGATCTGGTGCATCTCGCAGCCTCTCACGCCCTTGCGCGTGGTGCTCTTTGTGTTTGTAGTCGCTGGCATCCTGGTGGGCGTTATCGGATTCCCGGAGCTGCTGTCTATTGCCAACCTGTCGATGGGCCAGATGGTTATCTTGGCTGCCATCGTGGCCTTTACCTGCTCGGTGTTCTTTAAGCTCGCCACGATGATGGATTCGCTCAAGCCGCGTCGTCGTCATGCCGCAACTGGTTTTGGTCGCGGTGTGCGCGTCCGCCTGGGTCGCGGTGGCGGCAAGGTGAGCTCGACGGGTTCGACGGCGGAGCGTTTTGCCAAGCGCGTCGCCGCCGACATGGCGCAGCGCCGCGAATCTCGCACCGTTCGTGAGGCCGAGGCCCGCGCACTCGAGGGCGTGGCCCAGGCCCAGTCCAAGAAAAAGAAGGGTAGCGGAGCCAAGCGCTCTCGCGTAACCAAGTCCGCCCAAGGCATCAAAGTCTCGATGCTGAGCAAAAAGAAGAAGTAACTACGCGCCCTGGCGATGTTGAATTGGTGCCTTGCTCCTGTGGGGCCGTGGCGATGTTATGCTCTAACCTCGATTGTTTGAATTGCTTCGAAAAGAGGATGCCGTGATCTGCCCGCATTGCCTTAAGACTATCGAGGACGGCGCCTCGTTCTGCCCCTACTGCAACGCCTATGTGGGTCCGGGCGATGGTCCCGAGCACACTGAGTTCGTGTTCTGTGAGGGCTGCGGTGCCCGTCTTTCTCCGCATGATCGTACGTGCCCCAAATGCGGACGCCCCGCTCCGGGTATCCTCTCCGAGGACGCGGCAGCATCCGACCTGGCAGCGGGCCGCACGGCGGGCTTTCCGCGCCTAACGCAAGAGCAGATCGATACCGAGGTGCCGCATGCGCCGGCCTCTGCCGCTGCGGTGCTTTCGGACGCCGCCGACCCCAATGAGACCTGCGTGCTGCCAGCTTTCGATAAGGATTTCGGTATCCCCAAGGTCGATATTCCCACGCCCGTTTCCCTGCATGACGATGCTCAAAAACCCAAGCGCAAGGTGCACCCCGACGAGGACGCCTATCACAAACATAAGCGTCATATCCCCAAGTCGCTCGTCGTCATCGCGGTCCTTGCCGTCGTTTGCGGCGGTGCCTATTGGTTCGTGACGACCGATCCCATGGGTGTCATGCCCGGCTTTTACGACCAGTTTGGCCAAGCTGCACAGACCACCTTCCCCACGCGCCAAAAGGGCGAGGCCACTGAGGACGATACCAAGCAGGACGATTCTGCCGAGGTGGTCCATGAAGAAACCGTGCTCACCGATGATCAGCTCTATACCAGGCTCGACGGTCTGTATCAGACCATCGTGTCCTACGCTGACGAGGACCAGATCGGCGAGGTCATCGATTCCTTTAACAACGGTTATCTCCGAACGCCGCTGTCCACTCGTCAGGAGCTGTCGCAGAGTGCCTACGCCCTGCGCGACCAGATCAAAAAGACGCAAGATGAGCTTAACAACCTGAAAGTACAGGACGATACGGTCTATGCGGATGACATCGCCCACTTAAAGCAGCTTGCCGAGTGGATGTATGAGCGCGTCGACGTGATCTGCCAGAGCTGGGATATCTCGCTGGCCATTCCCGATGGCGAGTCGATGAGTTCCCACCAAAGCGAGATCCTGGCGCCCATCGCGCAGGGCGGCAACAGCGCGCTGAACCAGTACGATGCCAATGTGGGTTCCTGGAAGCCGCAGCAGCGTTCCTAAAATTAGTTCGCCATAGTCGGCATAACCTACGTGCGCAATTGATGTAAGCCCGTGCTTATTGCTACAATTCGTACAAATATGCTTTAAACGCACGAGGAAGGAACCACATGTTTGGTTTTAAGAAAGAGCTCTACACGCCCGAGTATCAGCTTGTCGGCGACGAGTGCGCCGTAATCGAGACGTCGAAGGGTACCATCAAGGTCAAGTTTGACGGCGAGGGCGCTCCCATTCATGTCGCGAACTTCTGCGAGCTTTCCACGATGGGCTTCTATGATGGCCTTAAGTTCCATCGCTATGTGCCCGGTTTTGTTATCCAGGGCGGGGACCCCAATACCCGCGACATGTCCGGCGCCGACGTCGCTGCCGGTCTTGAGGGCCCCGACGGCATGCCCGGTACCGGTGGCCCTGGCTACTGCATCAAGGGCGAGTTTGCCACCAATCCGCGCAACAGCCATGTCGATGGCGCCCTTGCCATGGCACGCTCCATGGATCCCGATTCCGCGGGTTCGCAGTTCTACTTCTGCCTGGGTGCCCAGCATAACCTCGATTCTGGTTACACCGTCTTTGGTACCACGGTCGAGGGTCTCGATGTGATTTCGCAGCTGCGTGCCGGCGACGAGATCGTCCATGTCGAGATCGTTCACGAGTAAAGGGGACTTCCTTGAATAGCCAGCTGATCCAACAGGGCCGCGCCGCTTACCGCGCGGGTGATTTTTCCGCTGCAGCCCAGATGCTTGGGGCGGCAAAGACTCCCGATGAGATTATGGGCGAGGCCGATCACCTTCGTGGCAACGCCTTGATGCACCTTGGCATGTATGCCGAGGCCGCCGAGGCCTATGCCGCCGCCCTCAACGACGGTACCTACGGCAAGCGCGGCGCGCTGCTCACCAACCGCGGCAAGGCGCTCGCTGCCGTGGGCGACTACACGACGGCCGCTCAGGCGTTCTCTGCCGCTACGCAGGATGCTTCCTATGCCACGCCGTTCAAGGCCTATCTGGGCCTGGGCAATGCGCTGTTCCAGTCGGGCGACTATGCCAACGCGGGAACCGCCTTCCGTCAGGCTGCCATCGACGGCGCCAATCCGGCTCCTGCCGCCGCGCTCGGCGAGCTCGGTCGTTGCTTCATTAAGCTCGGCCGTCCGGCGGATGCCGTGGAGACTTACCGCACGGCTATCGACTTTGCCGGCCCCCGCGACGACACGCGTGCGCTCAACGCCGGCATGGGTCAGGCGCTTTCTGCCGCCGGCCGTCCCTCCGACGCACTCGACGCCTTTAATGCCGCTACTGCCGATGGCATCTACCAGCTCACCTCCGAGCAGGCCGATGAGCTTGCCCGCGTGCACGATTCGCTTGCCGCGCTGTCTGCCCAGACGGCTATGGCCACGGCTCCGGCGCCCGCGATGGACGCTCCTGCCGTCGATCCTCTCGATCCTACGGGCGCGACCGGTCAGTTTATGCCCGATCCCTCGGACACCGGCTTCTTTACGCTGTCCGAGTCCGAGATGGTCCAGCAGGACCGTCAGGATCGTAAGCAGGCCAAGGTCCGTCGTCGCCATCGCCATACGGGTCTTAAAGTCTTCATCGTTCTGCTTCTGCTTATTTTGATCGCCGCGGGCGGTCTGGGCTTTGCCTACACGCGCGGCTTTGGCTTCCCGTCTCAGGAGTCTGTCGTTACCGATCTGTTCCAGGCTGCCGGCGACGGTGACGCCGCAAAGGCCGAGTCTTGCCTGGCCTCGAGCCTGTCCGAGGACGCTAAGTCGATGATCATCTCCTCGATTCCGCAGGGTGCCACCGTGTCCGTCGAGGGCATGGATCAGTCCATGACCGAGACGACCGCCAAGGTGAAGGCATCGCTGTCCAAGGGCGGCGAGCAGGAGTACACCGTCAAATTCGTGCGCTCCGACAACCATATCGGCTGGGCCGTTTCTTCGCTTGATATGGATTTCTCGGCTGCTGACAACCAGTAGTGACCTTATGGGATTTAGCTTTGCCCGGCGCTTCACCGCAAGTGAGGCGCCGGGCTTGCGCTAGTATGATGAACTAGTAGTTTTCCAGCAATCATCCAACACATCAGGAGTTGCGTTGTTTTCTTTGATGGATATGTTCTTCGGTAGCTATGCGGGCGATCTTGCCATCGACCTCGGCACCGCCAATACGCTTGTCTCCGTGCGCGGCAAGGGCATCGTCATTCGCGAGCCCTCTGTTGTCGCCATCGACAAGAACGACGAGCGCATCTTGGCGGTCGGTATCGAGGCAAAGCGCATGCTCGGCCGTACGCCCGGCAACATCGTGGCCGTTCGTCCCCTGAAGGACGGCGTCATCGCCGACTTTGATGTTACCGAGGCCATGCTTCGCTACTTTATCGACAAGGCGTCCGAGAAGCGCTATCCGTGGACTCCGCGTCCGCGTGTTGTCGTCTGCGTTCCCTCCGGTGTCACGTCGGTCGAGAAGCGCGCTGTCTTTGAGGCCACGATCCAGGCCGGTGCCCGCCAGGCCTATCTGATCGAAGAGCCCATGGCGGCTGCCATCGGCGCCGACCTGCCCGTCGAGGAACCCACCGGCTCCATGGTCATCGACATCGGTGGCGGTACCACCGAGGTTGCCGTTATCGCTATGGGCGGCATCGTCGTCTCGCAGTCCATCCGTATTGCCGGCGACGAGTTCGATCAGGCCATCCTCACGCACGTTCGTGATGCCTACAACCTGGCCATCGGCGAGCGTACGGCAGAGGACATCAAGATCAAGGTCGGTTCCGCCGTGCCGCTCAAGGACGAGCTCGACGTTGAGGTCAACGGCCGCGACGTGATCACCGGTCTGCCCAAGACCGTGCGCATCGAGAGCGAGGAGATTCGTCGCGCGCTCAACAAGCCGCTCGACGAGATGGCCAAGGCCGTCAAGGACGCACTCGACGCTACGCCTCCCGATCTTGCCTCGGACCTTATGTACTACGGCATTTTGCTGACCGGTGGCGGCGCGCTGCTGCGCGGTCTCGACGTGCGCCTGCGCGATGAGACCGGTGTTTCGGTCAACGTCAGCCCCACGGCGCTCGATAACGTTGTTAACGGCTGTGCCCGCGTGCTCGAGGCCAATGCGTTTGATGGCGGCTTCGTCCAGACCAATGCTTAATTTCCAAAAGGTGGATTCCATTTGGCACGATCTTCGGGTTTCTCCACAAATCTGAATACCAAGCGACAGTCAACGGGTATGCGCCCGTTGATTGTTTTCAGCCTGATTTCGGTGTTGCTGCTCACGTTTTACATCCGCGAGGGCGAGGCAGGACCGATTCATGCCGTGCGCTCGGGCGTGACGACGATTACCTCGCCGGTGCGCTTTGTGGGCTCGGCTGTGGCGGCTCCCTTCAATGCGATCGGTAACGTGTTCTCTAACCTTACGGCGTCGCAGGACACGCTTGACGAGCTTAAGAAGCAAAACGAGGAACTGACCTCTAAGGTTGCCGAGCTCTCCGAGGCTCAAAAGACCGCCGAGCGACTGGAGGGGCTGGTCGGCCTGCAGTCGACCTACAACCTCAAATCAACCGCAGCTCGTATCGTCGGCGCTTCGGGCGATGCCTGGACCTCGACCGTCACCATCGATAAGGGTTCTGCCGACGGTCTTACCATCAACATGCCTGTGACGAGTTCTGCCGGTGTCATAGGCCAGATTATCGAGGTCTCGGCCAAGACGTCCACCGTGCGCCTGATCGGCGATGAGAACTCGGGCGTGTCCGCTATGGTGCAGGACACGCGCGCCCAGGGCATGCTGCAGGGTCAGGCTGACGGCACGCTGCGTCTTGAGTACGTGAGCGTCGATTCCGACGTTAAGGTTGGCGACATCATCGTGACCTCGGGCATTGGCGGTGTGTTCCCCAAGGGTCTACCGCTCGGCACCGTCTCGTCTGTTGAGAAATCGGCTAACGACGTGTACTACACCATTGTGGTGCGCGCCCAGACGACGGCCGAGAACAACGAGGAAGTGCTGGTCATTACCTCGCTGACCGACGAACAGTCGGCCTCGGATGAGGACGTGAACACGGCCAACAGCACGCCGCAGGGAACGTCGCGCGATGCTGCGACCAAGACGAAGGACGAGAGCCCGGATGACAGTTCCGACACGTCCGAGACGACCGATTCCGGCTCGAGCGAATAGGGGGCATGTCCATGGATCTACACGAGCAGGGGATGAGCTCCCGCACGTTTGTAATCGCCGCCATTGTGTGCGTGCTGCTGCAGGCAGGCCTGGCACCGCAGATCTCCATTGCGGGCGGTCGCGTCAACTTCATGATTATCCTGGTGTGCCTAAGCGTGTTCTCGGGCGACCCGACCCGTGCCGTCGTGTGCGGTTTTTGCAGCGGCTTGTTCTATGACCTTTCCGCTGCCGTGCCGGTGGGCGTTATGTCGCTCCTGCTGACCGTGGGTTCTTTTGCCCTGGTGCATAGCGCCGCCGGTCAGACGGGCGGTGCCCCGAGTGCGCGCGGCATCACGGTGGGCGCCTTCGCGTTCGTCATTAATGTGATCTACAGCATCATCTTGCTGTTTATGGGTTTGGAGACGAGCTTTGTCGTGGCGATCTTCGGCCATGCGCTGCCGTCTTCGATCCTGACGGGTCTGGTTGCCATTCCGTTTTTGATGTCCGGCGTCGTGCCGCAGTCCGGTTATGGATTCTCCGCACGTGGCGGACGCCAGACGGGCATGCGCTTTAAGCCCAAGACCCGTAAGCTCAAATAGGGGAGGCTCGTAGATGTCTTCCCAGATGACGGTTATTATCGCCGGTATCGTGCTGGTTGTGGCCATCGTGGTCGCACTGGTCATCATGCGTCGCGGCGATTCTCGTTTTACCTACGATACGCAGCATGGGACGGCCCCGCGCGCCACCGAGGGCGAGGGCAATACCGCGGCGACCGCCTTTAAGGGCCGCTTCTCCATCCTCACCACGGGTGTGGGCGCGATGTTCGCGGCGCTTGCCGTCAAGCTGTGGGGCATGCAGATGGTCTCGTCGGACTATTACGAGAAGCAGGCTAATAGCAATCAGACTCGCACCGTTACCACACCCGCTGTGCGCGGCCGCATCCTCGACCGCAATGGCGTGGCGCTTGTCCAGAACCGTCCCTCACTTGCTGTCGTGGCCTACCGCGATCTTGCCGAGGATGAGGTTCTGGTTCGCCATCTTGCCAACGTGCTCGGTATGCCCTATGTGGCGGTTCTGCGCAATATCCAGGACAATTCCGAGGGCGCCCAGAGCCTGCATACCATCGCGACGGACGTCCGTCGCTCCACGGTTGCCTATATTCAGGAGCATGCTGGCGAGTTCCCGGGCGTCAAGATTGCCGAGCGTACCGAGCGTCAGTACCCGTACGGCGAGACGGCATGCCATATCTTGGGCTATACCGGCACCATTACCTCAGAGCAGCTCGAGGCCCAGAATAAGAAAACCTCTGGCGATGATGATGTTTCTGCTGGCCGGATTACGTACCAGTCGGGCGATATCGTGGGCCAGGCGGGCGTCGAGAGCTACTACGAAAACCTGCTGCAGGGTATTCGTGGCGAGCAGACCGTCAAGGTCGATGCCTCGGGCAATGTGACCGGTCAGGCCGGCGCCGTGCCCGCCAAGGCCGGCTCCGACATTAAGCTCACGCTCGATCTTAAGATCCAACAGGCCTGTGAGACGGCGCTGGCGAGCGCCATCGAGCTTGCCAAGACCACTGGCTACAGCAATGCCGGCAACGGCGCTGTGGTGTGTCTCGATCCCAACAATGGCGAGATCCTGGGCATGGCGAGCGAGCCCAAGTTCGATCCGTCCGTCTTTATCGGCGGCGTCTCAAATGACGTGTGGACCGAGCTCAATGATGACAAGGGTTCGCACCCGCTGCTCAACCGCGCCATTAGCGGACAGTACATGTCGGCCTCGACCATCAAGCCGCTCTCGGCACTGGCCGGTCTTGAGTTTGGAACCTACACTTCAACGCAGACAACCAACTGCACGGGCTATTGGACGGGCCTGGGCAAGGCTTGGGGCAAGCGCTGCTGGCTGACGTCTGGCCACGGCACCATGACGCTGCAGTCGGGTATCGCCAACTCGTGCGACCCCGTCTTCTACGACATGGGCAAGGCCTTCTTTTATGACGAGCAACATTCCGAGGGCCTGCAGGAGGTCTTTCGTCGCTGGGGCCTAGGCAAGACCTGCGGTATCGATCTGCCGAGTGAGGGCGCGGGCCGTATTCCCGATGCCGAGTGGAAAGAGTCGTACTTTACCGACGCCTCTGCCGAGGACCGCAAGTGGAATGCCGGCGATATGACCAACATTGCCATCGGCCAGGGCGACATCCTGGTGACGCCTCTGCAGATGGCATGCGCCTACATGGGTCTTGCCAACGGCGGTAAGCAGTACGTGCCTCACGTGTTTTTGTCTGCCGTGTCGCGCGATGGCGACGGCGATGCCTATAAGTACAACGGCAAAGGCAAGAAGAAGCGCCTGGAGGCCAAGATCAACAGCGATTCGGATTTGGCTCTTGTTCGCAACGGCATGCACGACGTGATTTACACGGCATCGACGTCCCTGGCGGCTCACTTTGGCACCCTGACGCCGCAGGTATACGGCAAGTCGGGCACGGGCGAGAAAAGCGGCGAGGACGAATACGCGTGGTTTTGCGCCTATGCGCCGGCCGATGATCCCAAGTATGTCATCGCTACTGTTCTGGAGCAGGGCGGCGGTGGCTCAGATACCGCGATGCATGTCGTGCGCGATGTGCTCGGCGTGATTTATGACGAGCCCGATACCTCTTCGGCCTCGGGCGATTCTTCGGTTCGATAGGAGGTTGCGATGGATTTTTCTCCGGCGGATCTGTTCCGTTCAACCAAGACCGGCTCTCGCAGCAGCCTGGACCGCGTCAACAAGCAACTTTCGGCCTCGCGCGGCACGTTTCGCCAAAAGGTGCATATCGGTGTGCTCGTGGCTACAGTGGCGCTCGTCGCCTACGGTGCCATCATTATCTGGTCGGCTTCGCAGTTTAAGGCCGATGCTTCGTTCTCACGTCATCTTCTGGGGATTGGCATCGGGGCGGTGCTGGCGGCGCTGGTCTGGCGTACCGACCTGCGCGGTATTTCCAATTTCTCGACAGCGTTGCTCGTCATCGACCTGATCGTTATCTTCTCACCCAAGATTCCGGGTCTGTCCTATACAGGCGGTCTGGGCATGACGGGCTGGATCAAGATTCCCGGTATCGGCTTGACATTCCAGCCGGTTGAGCTTGCCAAGCTCATCACCATCTTCTTTATTGCTACGCTTGGCTCGCAGTATAACGGTCGCATCGATACCGCTCGCGACTACGTCAAGCTCTGCGGCATGCTGTCCATTCCGTTTTTGGCCGTCGTTGCCATGGGCGACCTGGGCTCGGGCCTGGTCGTGCTGGTTTCGGGCGCCATCGTCATTTGTATGAGCGGTGCGCGCCGTGAATGGGTGCTTTCGACCCTAGCCCTGCTCGTGGGCCTGGTGGCCCTCGTCCTGGCGCTCGATTCGGTCTTTGATTCGCTGCTCGGCCACGATGTGCTCATCAAGCAGTATCAGATGAACCGTCTGACGGTCTTTATCGACCCCGATAATGCCGATTCGGACGATGCCTACAACCTGCAGCAGTCGCTTATCGCCGTTGGCTCAGGCGGCTTCTTTGGTAAGGGTTTGGGCCATGCGACGCAGTCGGCCGGCGGCTTTCTGCCTGAGTTCCACACCGACTTCGTCTTCGCCTTCCTGTCCGAGACCTTTGGCTTTTGCGGTTCCTTTTTGCTCCTGTGCCTCTACGTGCTGCTGATCTTTTCGACGATTCGCGTCGCCTTTAAGTGTGAGTCGCTGTTTTTGCGTCTTTCGTGTGTGGGCATCGTAGGCATGTGGGCGTTCCAGACCTTCGAAAACATCGGCATGTGCATCGGCATGATGCCGATTACCGGTATTCCGCTACCGTTTATTAGCTTTGGTTCGTCTTCGATGATGATTCAGCTGCTGACGGTGGGTATCGTACAATCCATATGGCGGCATCGTTCGGGCGCCGCGTAACCGCTGGAGGGGTTTGCTATGATAATTCCCGTAGATAAGCTGACCCGCGCTTTTAAGATGGGCGCGTCCGTTAAGAAGGATTCCGATACGCCGGTGCGCGTCTCGGTCTATCTGGATTCGTCCGCCTCGCGCTTTCTGGCCGAGACGGTGCGTGACGCCTTTGTGCCACAGACGACCTCGGGCATTGTGCGCGTCGAACGTCTGGGGGAGGAGCGAATTGCTCCAAAGACCGATACCGATGTGGTGCTGGTGCTCTCGTGCGGTTCCGACCGCTTGGAGAGTGCCGTGCAGGAGCTCGTGATCGCCGGCGCGCCCGTGTGCGTGCTTGCCGAGTCTGCTGTGGAGGTGCCGTTTATCGAGGAGTCCACGCCCATGCTCGGCGTGGTGGCGGCAACCGATAAGACGTATCTGCTCGAGACGCTTGCCCGCTGGATTCTCGATCGCACCGAAAAGGAAACGGCTTTTGCGGCGAACTTTGCCTTCATGCGCATCGCGGCGGCCAATCGTATCATTACCTCGTGCGCGCTCACCAATATGGCGACCGGTGCGCTGGTGTTTTTGCCGGGCGCCGATTATCCCGTTATGGCGCTGGCTCAGGTGGGCATGCTCTTTGAGCTCGCTGCCGTCTTTGGACGCGGCATTAAGCCTGAGCGCGGCTACGAGGTCGCGGGCGTGCTTGCCGGCGGTCTTGTGATCCGCGCGGTCACCCGTGCGCTTGTCAAGCAGACGCCGCATATTGGGTTTGCCGTCAAGGCGCTCACTGCTGCCGCGGGCACCTATGGCATGGGCCGTGCGCTCGTTTCGCTCTACGAGCGCGATGTCGACTACAGCCGTGCCAACGAGGTGGTCACTGCCACGTTCTCCCGCGTTCGCGATCTGGTGACCACGGTCGCGGGCGCTACCCGTCCTATGGCGTCCTACCAAGACGCATCCGATCTCGCTGCTTAGGGGTTTTCCGTTGCGCGTTCCGTATCAAGACTGCTTTCATTTAATTGAGCCGCTGCTCGCCAAGGTCGAGAAGCCGAGTCGCTATATCGATCACGAGTGGGGCACGCTTTCCAAGGCCGATGCCGACTACCGTTGCTGCCTGATCTACCCGGATGTGTACGAGGTTGGTCTGCCCAACCAGGGTATCGCCATCCTCTACAACATCCTTAACCAGGCCGAGGGCATCTCCTGCGAGCGTGGCTATGTGCCGTGGCCCGATATGGGTGACGCTATGCGCGAGGCGGGCATTCCGCTGCTCTCGCTCGAGGGTGCAGCGCCGGTCGCTTCGTTTGATATCGTCGGCCTGCATGTGCCGCACGAGATGGCGGTGACGAACTTCCTCGAGGCACTCGACCTCGCTGGCATTCCGCTGTTAGCGGCCGACCGAGGTGAAGACGACCCCATCATCATCGCCGGCGGCCCCTCGGTGTACAACCCCGAGCCGTACGCGGCCTTCTTCGATGCCATCCTCATCGGCGAGGGCGAGGAATCGCTGCTCGAGACCTGCCAGCTGCATCGCCGCCTGCGCGACGAAGGAGTCCCGCGCGCGCAGATTGTTGAGCAGCTTGCATCCATTGCCGGCAACTACGTGCCGTCGCTCTATGAGGTTCGTCACGACGAGCCCTGCTCGCCGCATGGCTACACCGTGCCGCGCGAGGGCAAGGATGCGCCGACCGTGGTCTACAAACGCGTCGTCGAGGATTTCGGCGCCACGAATCCGCTGTCGCAGTCGTGCGTGCCCTATGCGCAGCTGGTTCACGATCGCCTGTCTATCGAGATTCTGCGCGGCTGCGCCCGCGGCTGTCGTTTTTGCCAGGCCGGCATGACGTATCGCCCGGTGCGCGAGCGCTCGGCCGACCAGATCGTCTCGTCGGTGATTCAGGGTCTGGAAAAGACCGGCTATGACGAGGTGTCGCTGACCTCGCTCTCCACGACCGACCACTCCTGCATTCGCGACGTGCTCGGCAGGCTCAACCGTCGCCTGGAGGATACGGGTATTCGCGTGTCTATTCCGTCGCAGCGCCTGGATTCGTTTGGCGTGGATATGGCCGAGTCGGTCGCCGGCGAAAAGAAGGGCGGCCTGACGTTCGCACCCGAGGCCGGCAGCCAGCGCATGCGCGACATCATTAACAAGAACGTGACCGAGGAGGACCTGGACCGTGCGGCCAAGGCGGCCTTCGAGGCCGGCTGGAACCGCATGAAGCTCTACTTTATGATGGGCCTTCCCGGCGAGCGCGACGAGGACATCGTGGCCATCGCCAATCTGGCCGATCACGTGCTGGAGCTCGGTCGTTCCGTGGTGCCCAAGGCTCGTCGCGGCTCGATCTCGGTGTCCATCTCGGTTTCGGTGTTTATCCCCAAGGCTGCCACGCCGTTCCAGTGGTGCCCGCAGCTCGACTACGACGACGTCAAGCGTCGCCAGAAGCTGCTTATCACGAGCGTTCGCAACCGTGCCGTCCGCGTGCATTACCACGATGCCGAGACCTCGCTCATCGAGGCCGCGCTCTCCCGCGCCGGTCGTGACATGACGCCCGTCATCATCGATGCTTGGCGCTCGGGGTCTCGCTTTGACGCCTGGGTAGAGCATTTCTCGCTCGATAACTGGAAGGAGGCTGCTGCCAAAAACGGCATCGACCTCAATGAGCTTGTGCACCTGCCCTACGAGTTGGACTGGCGTCTGCCGTGGGAGCATGTGAGCCCCGGCTGCACGCGCGGCTTCCTCGAGCGCGAGTACCGTCGCTCGCTCGAGGGTGTCACGACTCCCGACTGCACTCGTACGTCGTGCACCGGCTGCGGAATCTGCCCCACGCTCCACGCTAAGAATGTATTGATGGGTGATCGCGCATGAGTGAGCGCCTGACCGACAACCCCACGCTCTTTAGACTTCGTGTTCGCTATGGCAAGCGCGATCGCCTTAAGTACCTGGGCCATCTCGAAGTAATCCATACCATTGAGCGCATCGTGCGCCGTGCGGGACTTCCCTATGCCGTCACGCAGGGCTTCTCTCCGCACATGCGAGTGGGCTTCTCTTCGGCGCTACCGGTGGGTACGTCGTCGATCTGCGAGTGGTATGACCTGTTTATGACCGAGTTCGTGGCGCTCGACGAGGCGTTTGGGCGCCTGGCTGCGTCGTCTCCGGCCGATCTGGCGCCCATCGAGGCGGCGTATATCGACGTGCGCACGCCGGCGTTGACGGCGCAACTCACGCGTCTGTCGTATCGCATCGACCTGCACTTGGATCCCGAGGCGCCCGTAAGCACCGACGAGGTGCGTCGTGCGATCGACACGCTGCGCGCGGACCATGGCATCGACTACGCGCGCGGCAAAAAGAGCAAGCGCTTGGATTTGGATCACACGCTCGTGGGCTATGAGCTCACGGCGGGGGAGCGCCCGGACCATTTGGTGCTCATGCTCGACACCCATGCTGACAACGAGGGCTCCATGCGTCCGGAAATTTTGCTTTCTGCTGCTGATGTTTTGTTGCAGGGCTTGACCCCGGGCGTGGATGCACCTATTGTTTCCACCGGTATGCAAGACCTCGTGACCATCTGCTCCTACGATGTCGAGCGTCAGAATCAAGCATGCGAGGACGACGAGGGCCGACTCGTCAGCCCCATACCTGTGCGAACTTGTGGATTTGCTCCACATACTCGTTGACGGGGGTATTTTCGCCTGCTACTATATTCGGCTGTTGCACTAACTGATGCATGAAGGGCAAGTAAACATGTACGCAATCGTTAACACGGGCGGCAAGCAGTACAAGGTCGCCACCGACGATGTCATCACCGTCGAGAAGATCGAGGGCAATGAGGGCGACAAGGTCACCCTGCCGGTCATCTTCCTCAACGATGGTAAGAAGATCGTCACCGATCCCGACAAGCTGGCCAAGGCCAAGGTTACCGCTCAGATCGTTGAGCAGTTCAAGGGCGAGAAGCAGCTGGTCTTCAAGTTCCACAAGCGTAAGCGCTATCGTCGTCTGAAGGGTCACCGTCAGCAGCTCACCAAGCTGAAGATCGTGAAGGTCCAGGCTACGTCCCGCGCCAAGAAGGCTGTCAAGGCAGAGGCCGAGGCTGTTGCCGAGGCTCCCGTCGCCGAGTAGATTACACTCGTAACGAAAGAGTAGGTATACACAATGGCACACAAAAAAGGACTCGGTTCCTCCCGTAATGGCCGTGACTCCCGCGGTCAGCGCCTTGGCACGAAGCGCTATGCCGGCCAGACGGTAACCACGGGCACGATTCTCGTCCGTCAGCACGGCACGCACATCCACCCGGGTGAGAACGTTGGCCGTGGCAAGGACGACACGCTGTTCGCGCTGGTCGACGGTACCGTTGAGTTCCACAAGGGTATCAAGCACAGGGTCAGCGTACGCCCGCTCGCGAACGCGTAATTTACCCTTCATAGAGCACATATGTGGGAGGCACTTGAGTTTTAGGATTCAAGGGTCTCCCTCTTTTTGTAGGAGGCGATTCTGTTGTCACAGTTCACCGATATCAGCCGCATTAACGTGTGCGGCGGCGACGGCGGAGCCGGATGCATGTCGTTTAGGCGCGAGGCATTTGTCCCCAAGGGCGGCCCCGATGGCGGCGACGGCGGTCGTGGCGGCAATGTTGTCATCCAGGCCGATGCTCAGCTGTCTTCGCTGATCGATTACCGCTTTAAGCATCACTTCCGCGCCGAGCGCGGCACGCACGGGCAGGGTGCCCGTCGTAACGGTAAGAGCGGCGAGGACCTTATTCTCAAGGTTCCCATGGGTACCGTGGTGCGCGAGCTCGACCCCGAGACGCAGACCCCGATGTTCGAGATTGCCGACTTGGTGCATGATGGCGAGCGCGTCGTTGTGGCGCCCGGCGGTGCTGGCGGTCTGGGCAATACGCACTTTGTGACGTCGGTGCGCCGCGCGCCCGCATTCGCCCAGCTGGGCGAGCCGGCCGAGGAGCACTGGATTGAGCTCGAGATGAAGCTCATGGCTGATGCCGCGCTCGTGGGCTTCCCCTCGGTGGGCAAGTCCTCGCTTATCGCGCGCATGAGTGCCGCCCGACCCAAGATCGCCGACTATCCGTTTACCACGCTCGTGCCCAACCTGGGTATGGTGCGTGCCGGCGAGTACTCCTATGTCGTTGCCGACGTCCCCGGCCTCATCGAGGGCGCGAGCGAGGGCAAGGGCTTGGGCCACCAGTTCCTGCGCCACATCGAGCGTACGGCGCTCATCATGCATGTCGTCGACATGACGGGCGGTTTTGAGGATCGCGACCCGGTTGAGGATTACCGCATCATCAACCGTGAGCTCGAGCAGTATGGCGCCGAGCTTTCGGAGCGTCCGCAGATCGTCGTTGCCAACAAGTGCGATGCGCCGGGCACGGCCGACAAGATTGCCGACCTTAAGCGCGCCGCGCTCGACGATGGACATATGTTCTTTGCCGTGTCCGCCGTGACGGGCGCCGGCCTCAACACGCTGATGCTTGCCGTGGGCGAGCAGGTGGCTAAGCTGCGCGCCGAGCTGGCGGTCTCCGATGAGCCGGTCGATCTGCGCGACGAGGAGTGGGAGCGCCGTCGCCTGCAGCGCGAGAAGCGTTTCCGCATTGTTCAGGAAGAGCCCGGTGCCTTCCGCGTGGTCGGTCGCGCCATCGAGCGCATGGTTATCCAGACCGACTGGGAAAACGAGGAAGCCGTCATCTACCTGCAGCACAAGTTTGCGCGTATGGGTGTTGACGACGCGCTCGAGAAGGCCGGCTGCCGTGCGGGCGACGAGGTCCGCATTTGCCAGCGCGCCTTTGACTTTGAGGGCGCCGAGGACTTCTCGGAGTACGAGGAGCTCGAGGACGCTGGCGAGGACGTTGCCGTTGAGGCCCTTGACGTGACCGATGCTCCGGATGAGGGCGTCGAGGTTGTCGATGCGGCGGATGCCGCGGACGATGCCGAGACCTCGGAGGGCGAGTAAGCCATGTCGCTGCGCGGTGGAATCGGTTTGCCCGAGCTTCCTCTAGAGGACGGGCAGGAGTTTAGGCTCGGCATTATGGGTGGCACCTTTGATCCCATCCATTACGGACACCTGGTGACCGCCGAGCAGGCGCGCGAGTCCCTCGACTTGGATGCCGTGCTTTTTATGCCGGCGGGCACGCCTGCCTTTAAGCTTGACAAGCCGGTGACGCCTGCCGAGGACCGTTATGCCATGACGGTCCTCGCCACCGCCGCGAACCCGGCCTTTTTGGCGAGCCGGTTCGAGATCGACCGTCCGGGCGTAACCTACACGGCCGATACGCTTCATGCCCTTCGCGACTTTTACCCGCCGCAGGTAAAGCTCTACTTTATTACGGGCGCCGACGCGATTATCGATATTGTGACCTGGCATGATGCCGAACGAATCGCTGAGCTTGCTACCTTTATTGCGGCGACGCGACCGGGCTTTGATATCGATACGGCGCGTGCCCGAATCAAAGAGTCGGGGCTGCCGTTCGACGTGCGCTATATTCAGATTCCGGCGCTGGCGATTAGCTCGACCAACATTCGCAAGCGAGTTGCCCGTGGCATGAGCGTGCGCTATCTTACGAGCGAGTCCGTGCTCGGCTATATTCGTAAACGCGGGCTGTATACCGATCTGGGTCAAGAAGATTTTGAGTGATGGGGGTCTACGTTGTCGGTAGAGGATCAGTTTGAAGGCGATGAGCGCGCGCTGCTCAAGCGCATTCAAGAGCTGCTTGATGTGCGTATGAAGGATAAGCGCAAGCGCTACATGCATTCGCTGGGTGTTGCCGAGACCGCGCTTCATTTGGCCGAGGTCTACGGCGTTGACCGCTTTGATGCCGCTGCCGCCGGCCTGATTCACGACTGGGATAAGGTGCTCTCCGACGACGAGCTCGTGGCCCGCGCGTTGCACTACGGCATCAAGGTTGCCGGCTCTCCCTCGGCCGCGACACCGCTGCTGCATGGCCCGGTTGCCGCCTATGAGCTTCCGCAGCTTTTTCCCGAGCTATCGCCTGCTGTTTTCCAGGCTGTCGACCGTCATACCGTTGGCGCCTGCGACATGACGCCGCTCGATATGGTGGTCTTTGTGGCCGATGCCATCGAGCCCAACCGCCATGGTGATTATGCCATCGCGCTGCGCAAGATGGTGGGGGAGTCGACGCTTGACGAGTTGTTCTTCTCCTGTTTTGCGCAGGGTCTGGTCTACGTGATCCAGTCCGGGCGTTATCTTTATCCCACGGCTATTACGATTTACAACCATTACGCCCAGCTGCGCTAGCTCGGGTGTGTCTAGAAAGAGGTATTCCATGGCCGATGAGACCATGACCGACGAGCAGATTCTTGAAGGTGTGGAGCACAAGAGCTTCGTTGCCACGTCCGACCGCACCGCTGCCTCGCTGTCCACGAGCGGTGTCGCCGCCGAGGATGTCGCCCGCGCCGCCGCGCAGGCCGCCTACGACAAGAAAGGCGAGGACGTGCAGGTGCTCGATCTGACCGAGCTCTCCGACGTGTGCGATTACTTTGTGCTCGCCACCGGTACCAATAACCGTCAGGTCGATTCGATCGTCGACGAGATCGAGGAGAAGGTCGCCGAGGCTTGCGGCGAGCATCCGTTCTCCATCGAGGGCCGTGAGCAGAAGACCTGGATGCTCATGGACTACGGTTCGGTTGTCGTCCACGTCTTCACTCCCGAAGCCCGCGACTTCTACCGCCTCGAGAAACTCTGGGGAGACGCCCCCCAGCTCCCCCTCAACCTCCTCTAGTAGCTCATTTGAGACGGGGTTTAGCTACCCTCACGCATATCGCCGGGCAGGTGCGGTTTTCCGCACCTGCCCGGCTTTCTTTTTGCCCAAAGTAGCTAATTTGGGACGGGGCTTTTTTAGCTACTACCTACCGTTCGCCGATAGAAGCGAGTTGCGGTTCATTGCGTGATATTTAGCTTTCCGACTCGGGTAACGTATTTGTTATCTGTAGAGGAGGAGATGCGTATGACTCGGACCGCGCGGGAAATCTCTGTTTACGGCTATTACCATGTCGTCCAAAAGGGCTGTGGTGGTCAGCTGATATTTGAGGATGCTGACGATCGACTCTATCTGATTCGACTGATAGCTTCGAAATGCCAGAAGTTCAAAGTGGATGTTATCGCATGGTGCCTTATGGATAATCACATTCACTTGTTGCTAGATGACGGGCATGCTCACCTGAGCGATTGTATGCATTCGATTACGACGGCGTATGCCATGTATTTCAATTCTAAGACAGGCAGGAGAGGTCCTGTTTTCCAGGATCGATTTAAGAGTGTGCCGATTCTCGATGATGATCAGCTGCTCAACTGCGTTCGTTACATTCACGATAACCCTGCGAAAGCCAGAATTGGCACTGCTTCGCTCTATCGCTGGAGCAGCTTTAGCGAGTATATGGGCTATCCGGGAATTTGTAAGACTGATTGCGTGCTCGGGTTGCTCGGGAATTCCCAGAGATTTTTTGCATTTAGCACCTCGGGCGAGCCCAATGGCTATTGCTTCCGTTATGGCGCTCATGTGAGTGATACTGACGCGCTTGAGTTTGCGCAGGCGTTGCTCAAACCATACGAGCCTCACTATCTCAACGCTCTGCCCAAGGGCGTGCGTGATGACTGTATCCGTAAACTCAAAAGCGAGGGCTTTTCGATCAAGCAGATCGTGCGCCTCACGGGTATCGGCCATTGCACGATTCAAAAAGTTAAAGTTGAAAAGTAGCTCATTTTAGGCGGGATAATTTTGCTGCGGCCGCCAAACCGGACATCCGGGGTAGTCAATTTGGGACGGGGCTTTTTTAGCTACCCTTTGGCTGACGGTGAATGAATTAGGCCGAATGAATCTCAACCGATATATAGGGGTAGCTAAAATAGCCCCGTCCCAAATTGACTACCAATGCCGTGTCGGACGGAAGGCAGCAACCCCCGTCCAAAAAAGACTAGTTATTGAAGCGGGATTGGCGGCCGAAGGATAGGGCGGTGTCGCCGAACTTGTCTCGGACGGCGTCGATAGCGACCGAGAGGTCGCGACGGTCGCTTGATTGGGCTCCGCGGTCATCGACTTCGCAGAACAGGTCGGTCTGGATGCCGCCTTGGTGGTCGAAGTCGCTCATGCCGATGCCCGCTAAGCGAACATGCATGCCTTCCTGCCAGATGTTGTCGAGCAGTTCGAGTGCAACCGCCACGAAGATGTTCTCATCGTCGGTCGGATGAGGCAGCCGGCGCTGTGCCGTACGCCCGCTGCCATACGAATACTTAAGCTTGAGCGTTACCGTGCCGCCCGTCAGTCCCTGACGGCGCAGGCGGCGTCCAACCGACTCACCCAGCAGCGCAATCGCCGCTTCGATGTCCCCGCGCTCAGTCAAATCTTTCGCAAAGGTGCGTTCATTGCTGACCGACTTGACCTCGCGCTCTTCATCGAGACTCGTGACTTCGGAGATTTCAAGTCCCAGCGCACGCTGACGCATACGTTCGCCGTTGACGCCAAAAATAGAGGCCAAGGTGGATTCCGGCGCGCGTGACAGCTCGCCGAGCGTGTAGATGCGCATACGGCGCAGTCGCTCCTCGGCCGAGCGCCCGATGCCGCTCATGGCAGATACCGGCAGTGCGGCCAAAAAGCGCTGCTCGGTTCCGGGGCGCACGATGGTCAGCCCAAACGGCTTATCCCGCTCGCTTGCGATCTTTGCGACCGTCTTGTTGCAGCCCACGCCAATGGAGCAGGTCACTCCCAGCGCTGCCACGCGGTCGCTTATACGCCGCGCAACCAGTAGCGGGTCTTCGGGCGCAAAGCGACCCGGTGTGATATCGATAAAGGCTTCGTCGATGGATACGCGCTCTACGCGCGGCGTTTCCTCGGCAAGAATCGCCATGACCTGCGCGCTCACCTCGCGGTAGCGATCAAAGTGCCCGTGCGTCCAAATGGCTTGCGGGCACAAGCGCCGTGCCTCGGCTGAGGGCATGGCGGAGTGCACGCCAAAGCGACGTGCCTCATACGAACAGGTGGACACAACGCCGCGGGAATCGGCGTCTCCGCCCACGATGAGCGGCTTTCCGCGCCATTCGGGATGATCGAGCATCTCCACGCTCGCAAAAAACGCATCGAGGTCCATCAGGCCCACCGCCGGACCCGTCCAGGGAGGCGGCGTGACGCCCATGGCATCCTCATAACCGTATGTATGTTCGCGTCTTTCCATGTCATGAGTATACCGCGCAGCTCATGTGGGGTGCGTGTATGTGCTTGCAAATCCCGAATTCTTGTCTAAGATATGGATTTGCCCTCGACTACACCGAAGAAGTTGGTCTCACGGACTTCACCTGCCCGCGTCGATGGCGTATTATGTTCAACTGTTTGTTTGTAGTTGCAGCCTAAAGCTGCTTGGTTGGAGGAGTTTCCTTTGGCAGTCAAGATTCGCCTTGCTCGTCACGGCGCTAAGAAGCGTCCGTACTACCGTGTCGTCGTCGCCGATTCCCGCGCCCCGCGTGACGGTCGTATCATCGAGGAGGTTGGCCGCTACAACCCGATGACCGCCCCCAAGACCATCAACCTCGACCTCGAGAAGATCGCCGACTGGCAGTCCAAGGGCGCTCAGCTCACCGACGCCGTCGCCGCTCTGGTCAAGGCCGCCAACGAGGGCGAGAAGACCGAGACCGTCGTCAAGAAGTCCAAGAAGCAGCTCGCCAAAGAGGCCGAGGCCGCTAAGGCTGCCGCTGAGGCCGCTGAGGGCGCCGAGGAGTAAATCGTGCCTGAGGTTGACGCTGCACAGCTCGAGGGTGAGGCAATGCTCTCAGATCGCATCGCCGATCTCGTCGAATATCTCGTTGTTCAGATCGTCGACGACCCGGATTCCGTGAGCCTTGAGGTCATCGATGGTGACGACGCCTCTACGATTGAGGTTTCTGTCGCCGAGGATGACGTCGCTAAGGTCATCGGCCGTCGTGGTCGTACCATCAAGGCCATTCGCACGCTCGCCCGTGCACTGGCCGCTCGCCTCGACACTGCTGTCGAGGTAGAGGTTCTGGGCTAGGACCTTGAGGTCCCAGTACAAAAACATCGCCCGTGTGGTCAAGCCGCACGGAAGGAAGGGGGAGGTCCTCGCGCAGCCGCTGCGGGGGCTTTCTTCTGTATTAGAGCCGGGTATGCGCGTCGCCCTGACGCCGCCGGCGCTCAAGCGCGACCGCTTTTGCACGGTCGTGTCCGTCACCGATACGGGCGATGGCGATCTGGTCTCGTTTGAGGGCATTGACGACTTGACGGCCGCCGAGGGCATTACGGGATGCTATGTGTTGGCAAATCGTGACGATTTTGAGCTCGATTCACTCGACGCCGCCTATACCGACCTGATGGGTCGCGAGGTGGTTGACGAGCGCTTCGGTTCGCTCGGCACGATCGTCGAGATCATGTCGACGCCCGCTAACGATGTTTGGGTTGTCGAGGGTGATCGGTACGGCGAGGTACTGATTCCCGTGATCGAGCAGGTTGTGCTCGATCTTCCCGACACAGGAACAATTTTCGTCCACGTTATGGACGGCCTGATCGATATGGACAAGTAGGGAGGACAACATGCTGATTGAGACCCTTTCGGTCTTTCCCGAGATATTTGAGCCCGTCATGTCCACATCGATTTTGGGTCGCGCCCGCAAGGCCGGCCTTTTTGATTTTAAGGCGTATAACCTGCGCGACTGGACGCACGACCGCCATCGTACCGTCGATGACGAGCCGTACGGCGGCGGGCAGGGCATGCTCATGAAGGTCGAGCCTATTGCCGAGGCCATCGAGGCTATTAGCTCCGAGGGTCCTAAGCCCACCGTGGTGTTTTTTACCCCCTGTGGCGAGCCCTTTACACAGCATGTGGCCGAGCGCCTGCTCAAAAGCGAGCGCTTGCTGTTTGTGTGCAGCCGTTACGAGGGTGTCGACGAGCGTGCCTATGCGTATGCCGACGAGCGCCTGTCGATCGGCGATTACGTGCTCACGGGCGGCGAGCTTCCCGCTATGGTCGTTGCCGATGCTGTCGTACGCCTGATTCCCGGCGCCCTTGGTGACGAGATGAGCAACGTCGACGAGTCGTTCTCGACCGCCGAGGACGGAGGCCTGCTCGAGTATGCGCAGTACACTCGCCCTGCTGAATTCAACGGCGAGGGCGTGCCGCCGGTGCTCGTGAGCGGTGACCATGCCAAGGTTGACGCCTGGCGCCGTAAGAATGCCATCGAGCGCACCTGCCGCTGGCGTCCCGACCTGATCGAGACGGCACGGCTTACGCCCCAGGAGCGCGCATACGCGCAGGAGATTCTGGACGCTTCGTATTCGCAGAGCGAGGAGTGAGAATGGTTCCATCGCAGCATTCCGTGCTAAAGGGTGCCTTTGAGTGGATCGTGGTTGTCGCGATTGCGCTCGTCGCCACCTTTTTGATTCGCTCGTTTGTGGTTGAACCCTTTGTGGTGCCTACCGGCTCCATGGAGTCCACGATCGAGATTGGCGATCAGATCCTGGCGCAAAAGGTGAGCCTCGAGCTCGGTCAGCCCGTCAAACAGGGCGATATTGTGGTATTCCACAACCCTGATGGCACCTCCGAGCACGATGTTCTCGTCAAGCGAGTTATTGCCACGGCCGGCCAGACGGTCGACCTTCAGGACGGCAAGGTCGTCGTTGACGGCCAGGCGCTCGATGAGGACTATACGACCGGCATGAGCTGGCCGCTTTCGGTCCAGGCCCCTGGCGCTCAGGTGAGCTATCCCTACACCGTTCCCGACGGGTACGTGTGGGTGATGGGCGACAACCGCGAGAACTCTGCTGACTCCCGCTATTTTGGCCCGGTCGACCGCTCCGACTTGATCGCCGTGGCGCTTGTGCGCTACTGGCCGCTCAACCGTATCGGCGCTGTTGACTAAAAACCGCTATAGTACAGTACCTAACCGTGTAATCGTTTCGACGAGGGGATATTAGAGGCATGAACGCTTCATCGCTTTCCTTCCAAGACATCATCCTGCGCCTCCAGCAGTACTGGGGCGAGCAGGGCTGCGTCATTATGCAGCCCTATGACTCCGAGGTCGGTGCCGGTACCTTCCACACCGCGACCACGCTGCGCTCGCTCGGTCCCGCCGAGTGGCGTACCTGCTATGCGCAGCCCTGCCGCCGTCCCGCCGACGGCCGCTACGGCGAGAACCCTAACCGCATGCAGCACTACTATCAGTTCCAGGTGCTCATCAAGCCCTCACCGGTCAACGCCCAGGAGCTCTACCTGGGTTCGCTGGCCGCCATTGGCCTGGACCCCAACGACCATGACGTCCGCTTTGTCGAGGACGACTGGGAGAGCCCGACCCTGGGCGCCTGGGGCCTTGGCTGGGAGGTCTGGCTCAACGGCATGGAGGTCACGCAGTTTACGTACTTCCAGCAGGTGGGCGGTATCGAGGTCGACCCCGTGCCCGTCGAGATCACCTATGGCCTGGAGCGTATCGCCATGTACGCCCAGGGCGTCAACTCGGTCTACGATCTGGTGTGGAGCTATCTGCCCGACGGCACGCCCATGACCTACGGCGACGTGTTCCTCGAGAACGAGCGCGAGTTCAGTGCCTATAACTTTGAGGTCGCCAACGTCGAGATGATGCGTCAGAAGTTTGACGACTACGAGGCCGAGTGCCATTCCTGCCTGGAGCGCAAGCTGCCGTTGCCGGCGTACGACTGTGTCATGAAGTGCAGCCACGCCTTCAACCTGCTCGATGCCCGCGGCGCCCTGTCCGCGGTCGAGCGTGCCAACTACATCCTGCGCGTCCGCGCCGTCGCCAAGGCGTGCTGCGAGGCCTACATGGCCGAGGTCGCCGGAGTCAACGAGAATGCCGACCAGGAAGGCGAGGTGGCGTAAGCCATGGCAGACGCTAAGGATTTCCTGTTTGAGATCGGTACGGAGGAAATGCCCTCTGCACCGCTGAACAATGCCGTCAAGCAGCTTGGTACCATGATCGCCAAGGGTCTCGACGAGGCCGGTCTGGCCCACGGCGAGGTCCGCGTGATCTCGAGCCCGCGTCGCCTGGCTGCGCTCGTTGCCGACGTTGCCACCGCGACCGATGAGGTTCACGAGGTCAAGCGTGGCCCCGCGGCAAACATCGCCTTCGACGCTGACGGTAACGCCACCAAGGCCGCCCAGGGCTTCGCCCGCAAGTGCGGTGTGGCTGCCGAGGATCTGGTCCGTCGCGAGGACACCGACGGCCGCGAGTACGTCTTTGCCGAGAAGAATATCCCTTCCGCACCGGCTACGCCGATTCTGACCGCTCTGTGCGAGAAGACCATCGCCGGCCTGCAGTGGCCCAACTACCGCTCTCAGCGCTGGGGCCACGAGCACGCGACCTTTGTTCGTCCGGTCCGTTGGATCTGCTGCCTTCTGGGCGAGGACGTTGTGCCCGTGTCGTTTGCCGACGTGACGAGTGGCAACACCACGCGTGGCCATCGCGTGCTTTGCCCCGGTGACCATGTGGTCGCCAGCCCCGCTGTTTACGAGCAGGTGCTCGAGGATGCCGGCGTGCTTTCTGCCGAGCGCCGTCGCGAGGCGATTCTCGCCGGTATCGCCGAGGTCGAGGCCGCTCGCCCCGGCTGCCATGTCGATAAGCCCAAGAAGGTCTTTGAGGAGGTCATTAACCTCTGCGAGTGGCCGACGGTGCTCGTCGGTACTTTCGACGAGGAGTTCCTCAAGGTCCCGCACGAGATTATCTGCGAGTCCATGCTCACCAACCAGCGCTACTTCCCGATCTATGACGGCGAGGGCAAGCTGACGCGTGAGTTCGTGGTCGTCTCCAACAGCAAGCCCGAGAACGCCGAGCGAGTGATCGACGGTAACGAGCGCGTCGTGCGCGCCCGTCTGGACGACGCTAAGTTCTTCTACGAGGAGGACCTGAAGATCTCCCTCGACGAGTTCCGTGAGCGTCTGTCCAAGGTTGCCTTCCAGGAGAAGCTCGGTAGCGTGCTCGCCAAGTCCGAGCGCATCGAGCAGCTCGCGCTCGCTATCGCCCGCGAGGCTCACCTGGGCGCCCATCTTGCCGCCGACGCTGCTCGCGCCGCACACCTGTGCAAGGCAGACCTGGTGTCCAACGCCGTCGTCGAGTTCACGAGCCAGCAGGGCGTGATGGGCGGTTATTACGCGACCGCGATGGGGGAGAACGACGAGGTCGCCCATGCTATTCGCGATCACTATCGTCCTCGCTTTGCCGGTGACGAGCTGCCCGAGGGCACCGCTGGCTGCATCGTGGCCTGCGCCGACAAGCTCGATACCATCGCCGGTATCTTTGCCATCAGCGAGCCCCCGACCGGCTCCTCCGACCCCTACGCGCTGCGTCGTGCCGCTATCGGCATTATCAACATCCTGCGCGACCGTCTGCCGATCGACCCCACGTCGCTCATCGACTTTGCCCTCGAACTCTACAGTGAGCAGGGCATTGAGTTCGACGCCGCCGAGGTCGCCCAGCAGGTTCGTGACTTCTTCCATGGCCGCCTGGTGAGCATGGCCCGCGACGAAAAGATTCCGGCCGATACCGTCGCCGCCGTCTCCGCGGTGCACATCATCGCCCCGTCCGTCTTCTTCGCCCGCTGCGCCGCCCTCGACGAGGCCCGCAAGAACGACGCTGAGACGTTCGACAACCTGGCGACCGCCTATGCCCGCGCCGCGCATATCTCCAAGCCCGAGCTGGGTGCGGAGTATGACCGCAGCCTGATGGGCGAGGTCGAGCTTGCGCTCGCCGACGCCTCCGAGGCTGCTCAGACCGCCGTCGATGCCGCCCTTGCTGCCGAGGACTACCCGGCCGCATTTGCCGCCCTCGCCGCCCTGCGCGCGCCCATCGACCGTTTCTTCGATGAGGTCATGGTCATGGACAAGGACGAGCAGCTTCGCGATAATCGCCTTAAGCTGCTCAACCGCTTCGAGGCCGTTTTCTCCGGCATTGCCAACATCGGTGAGCTTGCCCGCAAAAAGTAAGCCAGCCTGCGCATAAGCGCAAAAGGAGCCCCGCATGGATTGCCCGGTCACCGCTCGTCCCACCGTTATCGTTATCTCCGACTCGCTCGGCGATACCGCTTGTGAGGTGGTGCTTGCGGCGTCCGGGCAATTTGATGAAGGGGCTTTTCGCGTTTTGCGCCTGCCCAAGGTGACCTCCGTGGAGCAGGTCAAGTCATTTGTGGGGCCGCGCGTCGATGCCGACCATCGCGATGTCGCCGTGTTCCATACCATTGTCGATCCGGCGCTTCGCGCCCGCGTGCTCGATTACCTAGGTATGCTGCATATCCGTTCGGTCGACCTGATCGGCCCGACGCTTGCCGTGCTGTCGTCGCTCATCGGTGGGCCGCCCAAGTGCGTTGCGGGCGTGATTCACAAGACCGATGACCGCTATTTCCATCGTATCGAGGCCATGGAGTATTTCGTTGAGCACGATGACGGTCGTGGTTGCGACGATCTGTCGGGTGCCGATATCGTGCTGCTGGGTGTGTCGCGTACATCCAAGACGCCGCTGTCGATGTATTTAGCCTATCAGGGCTACAAGGTCGCCAATGTCCCACTGGCGCATGGCATGGAGCCGCCCAAGTCGATTTACGAGGTTGACCCGATGCACCTGTTCGGCCTGATTTCGACCGTCGACGTTATTTCTGAGATTCGCGATAGCCGCTTGGGCGATGACTACGCCCGTGCCGTTGCCGGCTCCTATGCCAAGCCTGAGAGCGTGCGCAGCGAGCTTGAGGAAGCTCGTGCCCTCATGAAGCGCTTAGGCTGCTTTGTTGTGCGTACCGACGGCAAAGCCATCGAGGAAAGCGCTGCCGAGATCATTGCTCACCTCGAAGAGATTCAAGAGGCAAGAGCCCGCCGTGCCGCCCGCCGCGCTCAACAAAAGTAGCCCACTTGGGACAAGGTTGTTTGGGTAGCTAATTTGGGACGGGGCTCTTTTAGCTAACCAAAGAGAATACTTGGAAATAATGCTGATAAATGGTAAAGCGATTTAGCAAAAACATCGCATCCGACCTGCACTTTCCTTGTAGTGGTATCTTCATAAGGTAGCCACCTTTACCTACCGTTTACCGCCGGTTTTAGCACGTTTACCAAACCGCGCACCCTCTGCTCAAGCCTGTCCAAAACCCGCCGTATAGTTCCCTCACGGCCCGCATCCGGCGGGTCGATTCGTTACCACGGTCGTGCGTGTAAGCGCATGGAAGGGGAAGTATCGTGAGCGATTGCAAGAGGGTTTACCGTTTTGGAACCGACGCCCAGGGCACCTGTGTCACTGAGGGCGACAAATCCATGAACTTCGTGCTTGGCGGCAAAGGCGCAAACCTTGCCGAGATGAGCCGCATCGGTCTGCCGGTTCCCGGTGGCTTTACCATTACCTGCCAGACCTGTGTCGAGTACTCCGGTGCCGGCAACGTCTGGCCCGAAGGCGCACTCGATGAGATCGTTGCCGCCGAGGCGGACCTCGAGGCCCGTTGCGGCAAGAAACTCGGCGATGCCTCCGATCCGCTGCTCGTGTCGGTTCGCTCGGGCGCTCCGTTCTCCATGCCCGGCATGATGGACACGGTCCTCAACCTGGGCCTCAACGACGATTCCGTCCAGGGCCTTATCGCGCAGACGCAGAACCCGCGCTTTGCCTGGGACAGCTACCGTCGCTTTATCCAGATGTTCTCCAACGTCGTCATGGGCGTCGACGCCGACCTATTCGAGAACGCCCTGACCCAGGCCCGCCTGGTCGCCGGCGTTCGTGTCGATTCCGAGCTTTCGGCCGAGGACCTGCAGGAGCTCGTCGAGACCTTTAAGGGCATCTTCTCCGACAACGTCGAGGCTGCCCTGTATCCCGAGCTCGAGGTCGCCGACGGTAAGCCCGTTTTCCCGCACGATCCGGAGCTCCAGCTGCGCCTTGCCATCCAGGCCGTCTTTGGCAGCTGGATGAACGAGCGCGCCTGTATCTACCGCAAGCAGCACGGCATTTCCGACGAGCTCGGCACCGCCGTCAACGTCCAGGCCATGGCCTTTGGCAACAAGGGCGAGACCTCTGCGACCGGCGTCGCCTTTACGCGCAACCCGGCCGACGGCACCAAGGAGTTCTATGGCGACTTTTTGGTGAATGCCCAGGGCGAGGACGTCGTCGCCGGCATCCGCAACACCGAGCCCATCGCCGACCTCAAGACCACCTCGGGCCTCGAGTCCGCAGGCGAGGAGCTCGAGCGCGTGTTCCTGACGCTCGAGGATCATTACCGCGATATGTGCGATATCGAGTTTACCATCGAGCAGGGCAAGCTCTGGATGCTCCAGACCCGCGTGGGCAAGCGCACCGCCACTGCCGCCCTGCGCATTGCTATCGAAATGGTCGAGGAGGGCCTCATCACCCGCGAGGAGGCTGTGAGCCGCATCGATCCCGCGCAGCTCGACCAGCTCCTGCACCCGCAGTTCGACGCCTCCAAGAAGTACGAGGCCCTGGCCAGCGGCCTTAACGCCAGCCCTGGTGCCGCCGTGGGCGAGGTCGTGTTCTCGAGTGATGACGCCGTCGCACGTTCCGCCGAGGGTCACAAGGTCATTCTGGTTCGTTGGGAGACCAACCCCGACGACCTGAAGGGCATGGTCGCCGCCGAGGGCATCCTGACCAGCCATGGCGGCAAGACGAGCCATGCCGCCGTTATCGCCCGCGGCATGGGTACGCCCTGCGTCTGCGGTGTTGAGCGCTTCCATATCGACGCTGCCGAGAAGGTCGTGCACATCGAGGGCAGCGACCGCGTGCTGCGCGAGGGTGATGTCATCTCCATCGACGGTACCCAGGGCATCGTCGTCGACGGCGCCGTCGACCTGGTTTCGGCCGAGCTCACCGGCGACCTGGACACCATCCTGTCCTGGGCCGACGAGATTCGCTTGGACGAGACCTGCGGTCACGCCAACCACGTGCGCGTCAACGCCGACAACCCCGAGGATGCCGCGCTCGCGCTCGAGTTTGGCTCCGAGGCCATCGGCCTGTGCCGCACCGAGCATATGTTCCTGGGCGACCGCAAGAACATCATCCAGAGCTTTATCCTGTCCGATGACGAGGCCGTAAAGCAGCAGGCCCTGGCCGACCTGCTCAAGGTCCAGACCGAGGACTTCCTGGCGATGTTCAAGACCATGTCCGGTCGCGATGTGGTCGTGCGTCTGCTCGATCCGCCGCTGCACGAGTTCCTTGACGATCCGCGTGAGCTTGAGGTCGCCATCACCAAGAAGGAGGCCGCCGGCGCCAGCGAGGAAGAGCTTGCTGTCCTGCGTGCCCGCCTGCGTCGTATCGACGGCATGGTCGAGTCCAACCCGATGCTCGGTCTGCGCGGCGTGCGCCTGTCCGTCGTCTTCGGTGACCTGCCGCTCATGCAGGTCCGTGCCGTGGCAACGGCTGCCGCCCGCCTTATCAAGGAAGGCGTCGACCCGCGTCCCGAGATTATGGTCCCGCTCGTTTCCATTACGGCCGAGCACGTTCAGACTCGCGAGGTCATCGAGCGCGTGATCGCCGAGGTCTCCTCCGAGGAAGGTGTCGAGCTCAACATTCCCGTGGGTACGATGCTCGAGCTGCCGCGCGCTTGCATGGTCGCCGACGAGATCGCGCAGCACGCCGACTTCTTCTGCTTTGGCACCAACGACCTCACGCAGACGACTTTCGGTTTCTCGCGTGACGACGCCGAGGCTAAGTTCATTCCGCTGTACATGCATAAGAAGATCTTGAAGGACAACCCCTTCGAGACCATCGACACGGCAGTACTCGAGCTGGTGCGCATGGCCGTGGCGAAGGGTCGCGCTACCAACCCCGACATGCACTTTGGCGTGTGCGGCGAGCACGGCGGCGACCCCAAGTCCATCAAGGGCCTGTTTAACGTGGCCGATGTGGACTATGTGTCCTGCTCGCCTTACCGCGTGCCCCTGGCGCGTCTGGCTGCCGCTCAGGCCAAGCTCGAGGCCAAGCGCAACGCCTAGCGCCCTGCGCATCGACGCCTGGCATAGTCCCCCTTCATACCGCCCGTCTCATTCGTGAGGCGGGCGGTTATCATGTGCGGGTTTTGTCTTTTTGTCTGCGTAAAAAATTGTTCTTGCAGCAGAAACCCGCGCGTGTATACTCGAATACGTTTGTTCAACTACGTGCCGGCCAGGGTGGTACGGCACCTCTAGAAGAGTAAGGAATTGCACATGGATTACATCCGCGCAATCGAGCGTCAGCAGATCCGCGAGGACATTCCTCAGGTTCGCGTCGCCGACAACGTCAAGGTTCACTACCGCATTAAGGAAGGCGACCGCGAGCGCATCCAGGTCTTCCAGGGCGACGTCATCCGCATGGCCGGCGCCGGTGCCCGCGAGACCTTCACCGTCCGCAAGATGTCCTTCGGTGTCGGTGTTGAGCGTACCTTCCCGCTTCACAGCCCCAAGATCGCCAAGCTCGAGGTCGTTCGTCATGGTCGCGTCCGTCGCGCCAAGCTGTACTACCTCCGCGACAAGGTGGGCAAGGCTGCTCGCATCCCCGAGAAGCGCTAAGAAGATCGCAGCGTCTGTCCACTCGTTTGGACACAAGGGTCACCTTCGGGTGGCCCTTCTTTTTATCTGATTTGCATGCAAGGAGGGCCTGGTATGGCCAACATGACGAGCTCGGTTTCGGCATCGCAGGTTGCCGGTGAGTTGGCGAGCGCTACGTTTGAGGAGATTCCCGCCCTCGTGGAGCATTATCGTGAGGACCCACGCCAGCAGGTGATCAAGGCTTGTGAACGCGCCCTCAAACGCCATGCCAAAGAGCTTGCCGAGCGCGAGCGCGTCAATGACATGTACGAGCTTATGCATGAGCTTGGTGGCGATGGGGTGGTCGTTGGTGTCGACGAGGTGGGTCGCGGATCGGTGGCCGGCCCTTTGACGGTATGCGCCGTCTGTCTTCCTATGGAGCCGCGCGTCTGGGGTATCAACGATTCCAAAAAGCTCACGCCCGCGCGCCGCGAGTTGCTCTCAGTGAAGATTGCCGAGGTGGCGACGGCGATCGGTTTTTGCCATATCGCGCCGAAGGATATCGATGAAATGGGCATGGCCCGTGCTATCCGTACTGCCGTTGCGGGCGCCGTGGCCGATACGGGACTTGAGCCCGACTGCGTCCTCATGGATGGTAACCCCTTGGGCGCCGTTCCTAACGAGCGCGATGTGGTGAAGGGCGATGCCAAAATCGCCTGCATCGCCGCGGCGTCCATCATGGCCAAGGTCACGCGTGACGAGATGATGGTCGAGTACGACGCCGAGTATCCCGAGTACCATCTGGCCGAGTCGAAGGGCTATGCAAGCCCCGAGCATATCGTGGCCATTCGCAAACATGGACTTTGTCCACTGCACCGCGTGAGCTTTTGCGGAAACTTTCTGCAGACTGAGCGCCTTTTCTAGGTCAATTGTGGAGACAGGGACCTCTTGGGTTTTATAAACCTGCTGGTGGCGGGCCGTATGCAACACCATTGCTGCGTACGGCCCGTTTTTTGACGGCATTTGGTCAGCTTTTGGTTTGCTTCCGGTACTTACCCGCACGAAAGGTGCCCTCATCATCGGGGCAATGCAGCGTGCGGGAAAGGAGACCCCATGAGTGCCGCAAGCAAAAAGAGCAAGACGCAGCAGCTCAAGGAGCGTTGGGAAAACGGCGAGCTCGACTGCGGGGCGATGACGCCTGAGTTTATCAAGGGACTCAGTCCCCGCGAGCTGGGCATGCTGGGCGAGCTGATCACCATCGACTACTTTAACGAGCGCGGCTACACCTTGCTGGAGCAGGGTTATCGTTGCTCCGAGGGCGAGGCCGATCTGGTGCTGCTCGATGAACTCGACGATGTCGTGGTGATGGCCGAGGTCAAGACCAGACGCGTCGCACTGGATTGCAGCACGCGGGTCTTTCCCGAGGAGGCCGTGGACGCCCAAAAGCAACGCCGCTACCGCCGCATCGCAAGTTGCTATCTCATGGAGCATTATCCGCTCAAGGCGATTCGCTTCGATGCCGTGGGTGTCACCATTCGTGGCGGGCATATCGCCGAGATCGAGCATCAGTACAACGCGTTCGATTGGCAGGTGTCGTGATGGCGTTCGAGACGTTTGCCGTTCACGCGGCCTGCATCCGTGGCGTCGAGGCGATTCACGTCACGGTCGAGGTCTCGCTTGCCGGTGGTGTTCCGGGCATCCAAATGCTCGGCATTCCGAGTATGGAGGTGATGGAGTCACGCGGTCGTATTCGCTGCGCGATGCGCTCCGCCGGGTTCGAGATCCCACGCTCGGGCATTACGGTCAACCTAGCGCCCGGCGATATTCGCAAGACCGGTAGCGGCTTTGATCTGCCCATCGCCATCGCGGTTCTGGCGGCCGATGGGCAGATTCCCCGTGACAACCTCGATCGCTGCCTTATCGCCGGCGAGCTCGGCTTGGACGGTACGGTGCTTCCCGTCAAGGGCGAGGTGGCGTTTCAGCTATTGGCGCGTGATATGGGGCTGTCCTTTATCGCCGGCAGGTCCGATCAGCATGTGCCGCTCGCGGGCGTGGATTGTGGATTCATCGATCATTTGTCTCAGCTTGCCCATGGCATGGACGAGGCGGCTCGGCACTATCTGGATTCCGAGGGCGTCGAGGCGACCTTTGAGCCTGAGCTCGACTATGCCGACGTGCTGGGGCAGGAAGTCGCTAAACGCGGCATGGCGCTTGCGGCGGCAGGAGAACTCGGCTTGCTCATGATCGGGTCCCCGGGATCGGGCAAGACGATGCTCGCGCGTCGTATGACCGGCATCCTGCCCGAGCTTTCCGTTGAGGATCAACAGGAGGCGCTGTGCATCCATTCGGTTTTGGGTGAGAACATTGATGACTTGTTGGCGGGGCACCGGCCCTTCCGCAGTCCCCATCACAGTATTTCGACCGCAGGTCTTATCGGCGGTGGGCGCCCGGTGCACCCGGGTGAGATCAGCCTTGCTCATGGCGGCGTGCTATTTTTGGACGAGCTTGCCGAGTTTCCCACGGGTGTGCTGCAGACGCTGCGTCAGCCCATCGAACGCGGCTACGTCAGGATCGTACGCGTCGACGGGGCTTTTACCTTCCCGTCGCGCTTTCAGCTGCTGGCTGCGAGCAATCCCTGCCCCTGCGGCTTTTTGGGCGATCGTGAGGTACCGTGTCGCTGCTCGGCGGCGATGGTCGAGCGCTATCGGTCTAAACTGCGCGGTCCTTTGGCCGACCGTATCGACATGATGATCGATGTGACCCGTCCCGACCCTCAGGTGATTATCGAGGGCGCGGAGGGTATGTCGTCAGCTGAGTTACGTGACTACGTTATGCGCGGTCGCGCTTTTCGCGCTTGGCGCGAATCCCGTATGGACGATGCTGATGCCGAGGCCGAGGATGACGAGACACGGTCCATTGACGGCGTCGTTTCGACCTTTGAGCTCGATGATGCGGCGGAGAAGTGTGTACTCGGCCTGTCGAAGCGCACGCATCTCACGGGCCGCGGCATCGTGCGCCTGGTTCGCATTGCGCGCACGATCGCAGATGTCGCCGAGAGCGAGCATGTGACGCAGGACCACGTGCTCGAGGCGGCGATGTACCAGGGAAGGAGGGACCAATGATGGCCGAGGGAACCTTCGAGCTGCATCCAGGTGATACGTTGTATCCCGAGACCGTTTTGGAGCTTTCTGATGTACCCCAGACGCTCTATGTGCGCGGCAACCCCGAGGTGCTTTCGACGCCCGCGCTCTCCATCATCGGCGCGCGCAAGGCCTCGCCGTATGGTCTTGCCGTGGCAGAGCTTGCGTCAAAGGTGGCGGTCGAGGCGGGCGTGACGGTAGTCTCGGGCGGCGCGGTCGGTTGTGACCAGGCCTCGGGTTGGGCTGCGGTCAACGCTGGCGGCAAACACGTCGTGGTGCTGGGGACGGGCGCCGACGTGGTCTACCCGCGTTCGAGCGCGGGGCTTATTACGCGCACGCTCGATACGGGTGGCGCGGTCGTGTCGATCTCTCCGTGGGGCATGGGTCCGCGCAAGTTTGCCTTTCCGCGCCGCAATCGCGTAATCGCGGCCTTGTCGCAAGCCCTCTTTGTATCCGAGGCGGGTATGCCTTCCGGGACGTTTTCTACAGCCGAGGCTGCTATGGATTTGGGGCGAGAACTTCTTGCCGTGCCGGGGTCGATCCTATCGCCCGAGTCGCGTGGCACGAATTACCTCATTGCGAACGGTGCCTGCTGCATCATCGACGAGGAATCTATCGAGATGGCTATTTCACGCATCTACGGCACCCTGCGCTACTCGCGCCCCGATGCTCCCGGCATTGCCGACCTGGATCAAACACAGCAGACCGTGATGCATGCACTCATCGCCTCTCCGCTCAAGGTCGACGACATCGCGGCACTCGTCTCGCTCGATGCCGTTGGCGTACTTAAGCTCCTGGGTTCGCTTGAGCTCGAGGGCCTTATCGAGCGCATGATGGATGGAAGGTATGCGCCCTCCAAGTTTGCTCTTCACGCCCAGACACCCTTCGGTCACAATGGAAAACATGTCAATTAGAAAGGTGTTTGCAGATGCTGTTTGATCAGGTGACGGTTATCGGTGGCGGTCTGGCGGGTTCGGAGTGCGCGATTCAGCTGGCGGATCGCGGGTTTTCCGTAAAGCTGTGCGAGATGCGCCCCCAGGTGAGCTCCCCGGCCCACCATACCGATCACCTGGCAGAGCTCGTCTGTTCCAATTCGTTTAAGTCGACCCGTCCGGATTCCGCGGCTGGTTTGCTGAAGGCCGAGCTTGAGCGCATGGGTTCAGTCCTGCTCGATTGCGCCCATCGCGCGGCTGTTCCCGCCGGTGGTGCCCTGGCGGTCGACCGCGTCAAGTTTTCCGAGCTTGTCGAGGCCGAGGTTGCCGCCCGTCCCAATATCGAGATCATTCACGGCGAGGTCACGCAGATTCCCGAAGGTCACGTGGTCATTGCCGCCGGCCCCTTGTGCTCGCCGGCGCTGAGCGAAGAGGTCATGAAGCTCGTCGGTGGCGACGCCCTTGCGTTCTTCGATGCCGCGGCGCCGATCGTCGATGCCTCCACGCTCGATATGGACGTGCTGTTCTCGCAGTCGCGCTACGAGGAGCAGGGGAGCGGCGACTATCTCAACGCTCCGCTCAACAAGGAGGAGTACGAGGCCTTTATCGAGGCGCTTACCACGGCCGACCGCGTGGTGCTCAAGGACTTTGAGGGCGGCGATCTGTTCCAGGCCTGTCAGCCTGCCGAGGAAGTTGCGCGCACCGGCAAGGACGCCATTCGCTTTGGCGCCATGAAGCCCGTCGGCCTCACCGACCCGCGAACCGGTCGTCGTCCCTGGGCGGCGATTCAGCTGCGTGCCGAGAATAAGGAGAAGACCGCCTATAACCTGGTGGGCTTCCAGACCAACTTGACCTTTGGCGAGCAGAAGCGCGTCTTCCATATGGTGCCGGGCCTGGAGAACGCTGAGTTCTTCCGCTACGGTGTCATGCACCGTAATACCTTTGTCGACGCCCCGCACGTGCTCGATGGCACCTTTGCCGTGCCTGGTACCGGCGTGCGCCTGGCCGGTCAGATCACCGGCACCGAGGGGTACATGGAAGCCGTGGCGACCGGTCTGCTCGCGGCGCTCAACACCTATGCCGAGGCTATCGGCGCCGCGGGCGTCGAGTTGCCCCGCGTGGGCGCCCTGGGCGCGCTCGTGGGCTATGCGACCGATCCTGCCACCGTGGGCTACCAGCCCATGCATGTCAACTTTGGCCTGGTGCCGCCGCTCGAGGACGGTAAGCGTCGCAGCAAGCGCGACCGCTACCAGGCGTATGCGGACCGTGCGCTCGAGGCTCTTGATGCCTATCTGGCCACTCGCCCCGATCTGTTTGGAGGCGACCGGTCATAGCCTTTGACCTGTACGATGCCGTCGACTCGTTTATCGCCTATATCGCACGTGTCGAGGGACTTTCTCCCAACACGGTGACGGCCTATGGCTCGAGGCTGGAGCGCTTTGCTGCCTGGTGCGAGCGCGAGGATATCGATGCCTTCGCTGCCGACGTGCGCACCATTCGTCGCTATCTTGCCGAGCTTTCGCGTGAACAGGTGGCTCCCCGAACGCTTGCGGCGCACCTTTCGGCTATCCGATCGCTCTATCGCTGGATGGCTGCCGAGGGGATTGTCGAGGGCGATGCAGTCTCGGCGATCGCATCGCCCAAGCTGCCGCGTGACCTGCCGGGCGTCCTTACGATCAAGCAGGTCGATGCGCTGCTCAAGACGCCTGATACCTCAACACCCGCGGGACTGCGCGATGCGGCGATGCTCGAGCTGCTCTATGCCTCGGGCGCCCGTATCTCAGAGCTCGCAGCACTCAATGTGGAGTCCATTGCGTGGTCCGAACGCACGCTGCGCCTGTGGGGCAAGGGGAGCAAAGAACGTATCGTCCCTCTGTATCGTCGTGCGCTCGAGGCGACGCGTCTCTATATTGAGGAGGGGAGGCCGAAGTTGCTCGCTCAGGCAAAGCGTCGTGACCCCGCTACCGGGCCGCATCCGCTGCTTATATCGGCGCGCGGTAATCGCATGAGTGCAGCCATGCTCAGGCGGCGGTTCCATACGCTGGCGACGCTCGCCGGCATTCCGGCCGACATCGCCCCGCATGCGATGCGCCATACCTTTGCGACCGACTTGCTCGAGGGCGGCGCGGACCTGCGCTCGGTTCAAGAGCTGCTGGGTCATGCGAGCCTGTCCACGACGCAGATCTACACGCATCTCACACCCGATCGGCTTAAGCGGGCTGTGGCTCAAGCCCATCCCCGCGGCGAATAGTGGCTGGGACGTCCCGCGCCGCGCTCAGGTGTGTGGTTTTGATTGCGGGTTGGCAGGAAGATGCATTCCTGCTATCATTCATCGGGTTGCTTCACGGCAACAGGTTTTTATCACGCACGCGCGGCTACTTCATACCGTGGTGCCCGGGCTTTGGTAGCACATGTCCGGGTTGGTTTTGGAGGATGACCCCGCGCGGAGGCAAACCACAGGAGGTTTAACATGGCTACCAAGATTAATATCCGCACCCTGCTCGAGGCCGGCTGCCACTTCGGTCACCAGACCCGTCGCTGGAACCCCAAGATGAAGCCGTTCATCTTCGGTGAGCGCAACGGCATCTACATCCTCGACCTCAAGCAGACCATCCTCGACGCCGATCAGGCCTACACCTTCGTCAAGAACGTCGCCAAGGGCGGCAATGTGCTGTTCGTCGGCACCAAGAAGCAGGCTCAGGAGGCCGTCAAGAACGCTGCTGAGCGCGCCAACATGCCTTACATCAACCAGCGTTGGCTCGGCGGCATGCTGACCAACTTCGTCACCATCCGCTCCCGCATCAACCGCATGGAGGAGCTCGAGGCCATGGTCGAGGACGGCCGCATGGCAGTGCTCCCCAAGAAGGAGCAGGCTGTTCTCGGCAAGGAGCTCACCAAGCTCCAGACCAACCTCGGTGGTGCCCGTGACATGAAGGGTCTGCCCCAGGCTCTCTTCGTCATCGACACCAAGCGCGAGGAGAACGCCATCAAGGAGGCTCAGCGCCTGAACATCCCCGTCGTCGCTCTGATCGACACCAACTCCGATCCCGACGAGGTCGAGTACGGCATCCCCTGCAACGATGACGCTATCTCTGCTGTCACCCTTATGTGCGAGCTCATGGCTGACGCCTGCCTCGCTGGCTCCGGCAAGGAGCAGGTCTCCGAGGCCGAGATGGCCGCTGAGCCCAAGGCCGAGTAAATCAGTCTTAGTTAATTCTTTTTCATCTCTTTGAAAGGAACCACAATGGCCCAGATTACCGCCGCTATGGTCAAGCAGCTCCGCGAGATGACCGACTCCCCGATGATGGAGTGCAAGAAGGCTCTCGTCGAGGCTGACGGCGACATGGACGCCGCTGTCGACGTTCTGCGTAAGAACGGCCTTGCCAAGGCTGCCAAGAAGGCTGGCCGTGAGACCAACGAGGGCGCTGTCGCCGCGTTCGTCTCCGAGGATGGCAAGACCGGTGCTCTGCTCGAGCTCTCCTGCGAGACCGACTTCGTTGGCTCCAACGCCAAGTTCACCGGCTTTGCTTCTAAGGTCGCTGAGGTTGTCGCTACCACCGAGCCTGCTGACGTCGACGCTCTGCTCGAGAAGCCGATGGGCGAGGAGACCGTTTCCTCCGAGCTCACCGAGATGATTCACATCATGGGCGAGAACATGAAGATCTCCCGCTTCGCTGCCCGCAAGGCCGAGAACGGCGCGCTCGCTTCTTACATCCACATGGGTGGTAAGATCGGCGTCCTCGTCGAGTTCGCCTTCGAGAAGGCCGAGACCGCTCAGGCTGAGTCCTTCAAGACCTTCGCTCACGACGTTGCCCTTCAGGTTGCCGCCGTCGCCCCGATCTGCGCTACCCGCGATCAGGTTCCGGCCGAGACCGTCGAGCACGAGAAGCAGATCTACATGGCCCAGGCTGCCGAGTCCGGCAAGCCCGAGGCTATCCAGGAGAAGATGGCTGTTGGCCGTCTGGAGAAGTTTTACAAGCAGTCCGTGCTCACCGAGCAGGAGTTCATCAAGGACAGCTCCCTCACCATCAAGAAGTACGCTGAGCAGGTCTCCAAGGAGCTCGGCGACACCATTACCGTCGTTGCCTTTGACCGTCTGGTCCGTGGCGAGTAAATAAGCTCTTGTAGCTGGTAATGAGCAGGCTGTGGGTTTTACTCACAGCCTGCTTTTTCATGGCTCTTATCAGAGCCTTTGATATCATATTGAGAGTCTAATTAAAGGAGGATCGCTTTGTCCGACATCCGATATAAACGAGTGCTTCTTAAGCTTTCCGGCGAAGCGCTGATGGGCGACGGCCAATATGGCATCGACCCCAAGGTTACCGATCATCTTGCCAAGCAGGTCAAGGAGCTGCTCGCCGTTGGCCATGAGGTCGGCGTCGTTGTCGGCGGCGGCAATATTTTCCGCGGCATGGCAGGCGCTGCCGGTGGCATGGAGCGTGCTCAGGCCGACTACATGGGCATGCTCGCGACCGTTATGAACGCGCTCGCCCTGCAGGATGCTTTCGAGCATAACGGCGTTCCCTGCCGTGTGATGAGCGCTATCCAGATGAACGAGATCTGCGAGCCCTATATTCGTCGCCGCGCTATCAACCATCTGTCCAAGGGCAACGTCGTCATCTTCGCTGCCGGTTCGGGCAATCCGTACTTTACGACCGACACCGCCGCGGCTCTTCGTGCGTGCGAGATCGGCGCCGAGATTCTGATTAAAGCCACCAAGGTCGACGGCATCTACGACAAGGATCCCGTCAAGTGCGCCGATGCCGTCCGTTTTGACAAGATTACCTATCACGAGGTTCTCGTCCGCGGCCTGCAGGTTATGGATTCCACGGCTACGGCACTGTGCCAGGATAACCGTATGCCGATTTTGGTCCTCAACATCGATGGCGAGGACACCGTCAAGCGCGCGCTTTCGGGTGAGCCCGTCGGCACGCTCGTCTATCAGGAGGATTAAGCATGGCAGAGAACATCACCGCCCATATGGACAAGTCGCTCGAGTCCCTCAAGCATAACTTCTCCAAGGTCCGTACCGGTCGCGCCAACGCCAACATTCTGTCCGACATCACCGTTGATTATTACGGTGTCCCCACGCCGGTCACGCAGGTTGCCGCCGTCAAGACCCCCGAGGCTCACATGCTGCTCATCGAGCCGTGGGACAAGGCGCTCATCAACGCTATCGTCAAGGCCATCGGCGCTTCCGATCTGGGCATTACCCCCAACTCTGATGGCACCGTCGTTCGTCTGCCGTTCCCGGCGCCCACTGAGGAGCGCCGTCGCGAACTCGTCAAGGAGTGCCGCGAGTACGCCGAGCAGGCCAAGGTGTCTATCCGTAACATCCGTCGCGACTTCAACAATAAGCTTGAGCGCGATGAGGAGCTCACCGAGGACGATGTCCGTCGCGAGCAGGCCAAGGTCCAGAAGCACACCGATGAGTATGTCGCCAAGGTCGAGGAGCTTCTGAAGGAAAAAGAAGCCGAGGTCATGGAGATCTAAGGTGCAATACGACGAGCATAAACTGGTCGAGTACTTTGCCGACGCCCCTGCGGGCGTCGGTTTTTCCGACCTTGACCTCAATAACATTCCGCACCATATCTCGTGCATCATGGACGGCAACGGTCGTTGGGCCACGTCGCGCGGTCTTGCACGCACCGAGGGTCATAAGGCAGGTATCCTCTCGCTGCGCGAGATCATTACCGCCTGCGTGCGCCTGGGCGTCGACGTGCTTTCTGCCTATGCGTTTTCTACCGAAAACTGGAACCGTCCGCAGCATGAGGTCAACGTCTTGATGCACCTGTTTGCCAAGACGTTTATCGACGAGCTGCCGCTTCTGAAGCGCGAAAACGTGCGCGTTGTCTTTTTGGGCGACATTTCCGCACTGCCCAAGAAGACCCGCGATGTCTTTGAGCGCGGTCTAGCCGAGTGTGCCGACCACACCGGCATGACGCTGGCGCTTGCCGTCAACTACGGCGCCCGTGCCGAGATCACCCGCGCTGTCCGTCAGATTGCACTCGACGCTGCCGCCGGTAAGATCGGTCCTGCCGCAATTGATGACGACATGGTGGCTTCCCACCTCTATACCGCCGGCCTTCCCGATCCTGAGCTTGTGATTCGCACCTCAGGTGAGCTGCGCCTTTCGAACTATCTGTTGTGGCAGGGGGCTTATTCCGAATTCTACGTCACCGATACCTATTGGCCCGACTTTGATCGTTGGGGCCTTGTCGACGCCATTTTGGCCTATCAGGGCCGTGACCGTAGGTTTGGTGGACTGAGCAAGACCGAGGAGGCTTAATCGTGTCCGATCGTCCCAAGGCATCTGCTCCCAAGACGCCTGTGCGCAAAGCTGCCACTGCGGGAGCGCCTGCAGCGAAGAGCGGCACCGGTTCGTGGCTGGCGGGCTTTATTACCCGTGCCGCCGCCGGTATCGTCTACGCCGTTGTCTTTATCCTGTGCCTGGTTTTGGGTATCGTGCCCACGGCCATCTTTGTTTCTGTCATGAGCGGTCTGTGCTGCTATGAGTTTTTCCGTATGACAAGGCTCGATGGCAAGATGGCTAACGAGCGCATGGGTATCGCTGCCGCCGTACTCTTTCCGCTGTCGGCGTTGGGCGATTCGATGTTGCTGAATGCCCTGCTTTTTGCCTTGATGCTCGCTGTGGGCATTTGGTATGTCTGGTCGCCGCGTACCCGCATCTCTGATGTGGCCGTGACGCTCATGGGTCCCATCTACACTGGCTTTATGCTGTCGGCTATCGTGCTGCTGCGCGATGCCGTGCCCGGTTTTGCCGGCGCCCTGCTTTCAGTGGGCGTTTGCGCGTCCCTTTGGGTCTCCGATTCGTTTGCCTACATCGTGGGCAGCCGTATCGGCAAGCACAAGATGGTTCCCATGATCTCTCCCAAAAAGAGCTGGGAGGGGTTTGCCGGCGGCATCTTGGGCTCGGTTTTGATTTGGCTCATCCTGTGGGCGACGCACTTCTACAAGCTCAGCCTGCCCTATGCGCTGCTGTGCGGCGTGGTCGTGTCCATTCTGGGCGTTATCGGCGACCTTATCGAGTCGCGCATCAAGCGCGGTGTGGGCGTCAAAGATTCCGGCAACCTTATCCCGGGCCACGGCGGAATGCTCGATCGTAGCGATTCGCTTATCTTCGGCTGCATCACCGCGCAGCTGTTGCTGATGATCGGAGGCGTGCTGTAATGTCCTTCCAGACGACGTATGGCCCCGATGGACGCCTTCGCGTTGCCATCCTGGGTTGTACGGGCTCTATCGGCACCCAGGCGCTCGATGTGTGCCGCCAGCATGCCGATCGCCTGCAGGTGACGGCGCTGTCCGTTAACTCCAGTACCTCCGAGCTCGTTGCCGCTGCCCGCGAGTTCTCGGTTCCGGCGGTTGCCGTGGCCGATGTCGATCATGGCGATGACGCCGTGCTGCAGGAGTTGCCCGAGGGAACGAAGCTCGGCGTTGGCGCGCAGGCGGTTTGCGAGCTCGCGCATCGCGACGATGTCGACTGCGTGCTTGTCGCTATTGTGGGCGCCGCCGGTCTCGAGGCGAGCCATGCGGCCTTGACCTCGAATAAGCGCCTTGCCCTTGCCAACAAGGAGTCCCTCGTCGTCGGTGGCGACTTGCTTATGCCGTTGGCACAACCGGGCCAGCTTATTCCGGTCGACTCTGAGCATTCCGCCATCTACCAGTGCTATCTGGGGGAGAACCCGCGCGAGGCCCACTGCATTTGGCTCACCTGCTCGGGCGGTCCGTTCTTTGGCCGCACGCGCGACGAGCTCGATCGCGTGACGCGTGCCGATGCCCTCGCGCATCCCACGTGGGCCATGGGTGCCAAGATTACCATTGACTCCGCCACCCTCATGAACAAGGGCCTGGAGCGCATTGAGGCCATGCATCTGTTTAACTGCGACCTCGATTTCATTAACGTGGTCGTGCAGCGTCAGTCCAAGATTCACTCTATGGTCGAGTTCGCCGACGGCTCCGTGATGGCGCATCTCGGTGCATCCGACATGCGTATTCCCATCCAGTTCGCGTTCTCGTATCCCGAGCGTTGGGATACCCCGGCGCCTCGTATCGATTTCCGCGAGCTGGGGCAGCTCACGTTTGATGCTGCCGACATGGATACCTTCCGCTGTCTGGCACTGGCCGAACGTGCCGGCAAGACGGGTGGCACCATGCCGTGCGTGCTCAATGCCGCCAACGAGGTCGCCGTCGATGCCTTCCTGCACGATGACTGCAGCTTTACCGATATCGATTGCATTGTGGAATCCTGCATGGATGCCCACGATATGCAGGCGGTCGATTCGTTTGAGCAGCTTCGCGACATCGATGCGTGGGCGCGTGAAAAAGCTGCGCAGGTGCTCGCCGCAACCCGTTCCTAACCCATAAGGATTGCTTTTTCGTTTTATGGATACTGTTCTGAGCGTTCTCTCATCGGTCTTTTGGGGCCTGCTGATGCTTTCCGTCCTCGTGTTTTTGCACGAGGGCGGCCACTTTTTGGCGGCGCGTGCCTGCGGCGTCCGTGTGACCGAGTTCTTTTTGGGCCTGCCGTGCCGCTTTGACATCCATTACACGTCGCGTCGCATTGGAACCAAGTTTGGCGTGACCCCGCTGCTGCTGGGTGGCTACGCTGCCATTTGCGGTATGGATCCGACCGACGTCTCGTGTGCCGACCGCGTGCTCGCGGCTATCTATCGTCATGGTCGCGTGACCGTGGCCGACCTTGCTGTCGAGCTTGAGCTTTCCGAGGAGGATGTGCTCGAGGCATGCGCCCTGTTGCTGGGCTGGGGTTCCATCGCACCCTGGTATGAGGAAGGGGAGAAGCCCTCGCCGAGCTACTATCCCACCAGGTATCAGACGCTGCCGCGAGATGCGGCGGGTTACACTACCTTTGACGGCCGCCGTTTCGATCGCGAACATTCAACTGCCGAGGGCGATGTATGGGAGCTGCCGTGCGGCGAGGCCGAGTTCCTTGCACAAGAGCGTTCGCACACCTATCTTGGCCAGGGCTTTCTCAAGCGCGCCTTTATGCTGCTCGCGGGCATTCTCGTCAATATCCTGACGGGCTTTTTGCTGCTTATGAGCATCTACTCTATTGCGGGTGTCACCGTGCCGATGGATACCAACGTGATCGGTCAGGTTGACGAGGGGTCTATTGCCGCCAAGGCGGGTATCGAGGGCGGCGACGCGATCCTTTCGGTTGACGGTGTCTCATGTTCCACTTGGATGGACGTCTACGATGCTATCGGCAAGGCCGCCGGTAAGGATGATATCGCCATTGAGTATGAGCGCGACGGCAAGCAGCATTCGACCTCGGTTGCGCTCAAAAAGGACGAGCGCCTAGGTGTGTATGCCTCTACGCAGGTGGTCCGTTTAGACCCCATCACGTCGGCTCGCCTGTCGTTCTCCTATGTCGCGCAGACGGCGGAGGGCGTGATGCGCCTGCTCCAGCCGCAGCATACGATGGAGATTCTCGATCAGTCTTCTTCGATCGTGGGTATTAGTGTTATGTCCTCACAGGCTGCTGCTGCCGGCCCTGCCACGTTCCTTTCGTTTGCCGCCCTCATTTCGTTCTCGCTTGGCTTTATGAACCTGCTGCCCATCCCACCACTCGATGGCGGCAAGCTGGTCATCGAGATCATTCAAAAGATTGTGGGCCGCGAGCTTCCGCTCAAGATCCAGACGATTGTGAGCTATGTGGGCATCGCGCTCTTTGCGCTTCTGTTTGTCTATATGCTTCGTTCCGACATCCTTCGATTTATTCTGTAGGGGAGTGTTTGGATTGTCTTTATCCCATTCTTTGCCGCGCGAGCTGACGCGCCCCGTGCATGTGGGCGGCGTGCAGATCGGCGGCGGCGCGCCGGTGGTGGTTCAGTCCATGACCTGCACTGATACCGCTGATGTCCAGGCAACGCTTGGGCAGGTTCGCGCGTTGGCGCAGGCGGGCTGCGATATCGTGCGCGTGAGTGTACCCACCGAGGCCGCGCTCGAGGGCTTTCGTACCATCTGTGCTGAGTCCCCGGTGCCGATCGTCGCCGATATCCACTTTAACCACAAGCTGGCCATTGGCGCTGTGGAGGCCGGTGCCGCCAAGCTCCGCATCAATCCCGGTAATATCGGCGATTGGGCCAAGGTCGATGCTGTCATCGATGCCGCGGGTGCTGCGGGCTGCGCAATTCGCATCGGTGTCAACGCTGGTTCACTCGAGCAGGATATCGCCGAGCGCGACGACCTCACGCAGCCCGAGAAGCTCGTGATGTCGAGTGAGCGCTTTGTGCGGCACTTTGAGGATCGTGGGTTTACCAACATAGTGCTTTCCGCCAAGGCCCATAGCGTACAGACGACGCTCGATACCTATCGAGCCCTGTCGCGTGAGATTCCCCACGTTCCGCTTCACCTGGGCGTAACCGAGGCGGGTACCAAGCTCCAGGGCACCATCAAGAGCTCTGTAGGCTTGGGTATCTTGCTTTCCGAAGGCATTGGTGACACCATGCGTGTGTCGCTCACAGCCGATCCGGTTGAGGAGCCGCCGGTTGCCTGGGGTATTCTGCAGTCGTTGGGCCTGCGTCGCCGTGGTCCCGAGATTGTCTCGTGCCCCACGTGCGCCCGCTGCCAGGTTGACCTCATTCCCATTGCTGAGGAGGTCACCGAGCGGCTTAAGAACTACTCCGCGCCGCTTTCGATTGCCGTCATGGGATGTGCCGTTAATGGCCCCGGCGAGGCTTCCGACGCCGACCTAGGCGTGGCCTGTGGACGAGGTCAGGCCCTGCTCTTTTCGCATGGCCAGATCATTGGTAAAGTAGCTGAGGATCAAATTGTCGACGCGCTCATGGTCGAGGTCGACAAGCTTATTGAGGAGAAATAAATGACTCGAGCAATGTATATGTCTAAGCTTTACGCGCCGACGCTCAAAGAGGATCCGGCGGACGCCGAGCTTGCGAGCCACCGTCTGCTGCTTCGCGCCGGCATGATCCGCAAGGAGGCCGCCGGCCTGTATTCCTATCTGCCGCTCGCATGGCGCTCGATCCGCAAGATCGAGAACATCGTGCGCGACGAAATGGATGCCGCCGGTGCCCAGGAGCTCATGATGCCCATTATGGTCGACGCTGAGCTGTGGCGCGAGTCCGGCCGCATCGACGCCTATGGCAAAGAGCTCGTGCGCTTTGATGACCGTCACGGCCGTGAGTTCGTGCTGGGCCCCACCCACGAGGAGACTGTCACCGCCCTGGTGCGCAATGAACTGCGCTCTTATAAGCAGCTGCCCGTCAACCTCTATCACATCCAGGATAAGTTCCGCGATGAGTTCCGCCCCCGCTTTGGTCTGATGCGCGGTCGTGAGTTCATCATGAAGGACGCCTACAGCTTCTCCGCCACGCAGGAGAGCCTGCAGGAGGAGTACGACAAGATGAAGCAGGCCTACGCTAACATCTGCGAGCGCTGCTACATCAAGGCCCTGCCCGTCGTTGCCGACTCCGGCGAGATCGGTGGCGATACCTCCGTCGAGTACATGGCTTTGGCCGACGCCGGCGAGGCTTCGCTGGTCTACTGCGACGATTGCGGCTTTGCTGCCGATGACGAGGCGGCAAGCACCAAGGTCGTTGTGACTGAGGGCCCCGGCGACGGTACGCTCACCAAGGTCGAGACTCCGGGCATGGGCACCATCGAGGCTGTTGCTAAGTCCTTCAACTTCCCCGAGAACGGCACGCGCAAGTCCCTAGCTCTCATCGATGCCGAGGGTAAGCCGGTTGTGGCCATCGTTCCGGGCGATCATGAGCTCAACGACTGCAAGGCCGAGCACGTCTTTGGCAAGGGCTATCGCATGATGACCGACGAGGAGCTCCAGACCTACGGGCTGCATAAGGGCTTTATCGGACCGGTTAACCTGCCCGAGGGTATGCGTCTGGTCTGCGACGAGAGCCTGCGCGAGTCCAAGCAGTGGGCTTGCGGTGCCAACGAGGTCGATTATCACTTTACCGGCGCCTGTCCCGAGCGCGACTTTACCGTCGATGAGTGGGCCGACCTGGTCACCGTCGTTGCCGGCGATCCCTGCCCGCACTGCGGCAAGCCGCTCTCTGCTGCCCGCGGCATCGAGGTCTCTCAGGTCTTCCAACTGGGTACCAAGTATTCCGAGGCCATGGGTGCCACCTTTATGGATGAGGACGGCAAGGAAAAACCGCTGATCATGGGTTGCTACGGCGTGGGCGTGTCTCGCTCGCTTGCTGCCGTCGTGGAGCAGCACAATGACGAGCATGGCATCGTCTGGCCGGTCTCTGTCGCTCCGTACGAGGTGGCGGTGATTCCGCTCGATCCCAAGAAGGAGGAGTGCGCGACCGTCTGCGACCAAATCGTCGAGGGCTTGTGCGCCGTTGGTATCGAGGTCGTCGTGGATGACCGCGACGAGAGTCCCGGCTTTAAGTTTGCCGACAACGACCTTATGGGTTTCCCATATCAGGTCGTTCTGGGTAAGCGTGGTCTCAAGAATGGCACGGTGGAGCTCAAGGACCGTGCTACCGGCGAGCGTGAGGACGTGGCGATTGACGAGGTCGTCGCCAAGGTTGCCGAGCTGGTGAAGGCTGCCCGTCGCTAATCGACGTTTCTGCTATTAGATGCAATTACAGGACTGCCCCGTATCTCTCTTAGGATGAGAAGCGGGGCAGTCCTTTTTGTTGCGTGAATCAGCTCGACGGGTAACAGAAAACCCCACAGCCCAAATGAGCTGCGGGGTTTTCTTTGTGCCTCCGATGCGAAGCGAATCGCTCAGATATTACTGATAATCGACGACGTCGATCCAGTTCTTCAGGAACTCATCGTTCACGTTGCGCTTACGAGCGAGCTCGGATGCGGCGACGATGCTCGTCCACTGACGCACGACCTGCATGGGCATGTCGGCGCGGTCGCAGTAGAGCTCCAGGTAGGCCTCGGCCTGATCCTTGCTGTTGAGGGCAAAGAGCAGGTAGGTGGTGGCAACGTCGGCAGCAGGGGAGCCCTGGGTGGCGTGTGCCCAGTCGCAGACGTACAGCTGGCCATCGTCGCCGACGATGACGTTGGAAGGGTTGAAGTCGCCGTGGCAGACCTTGAACTCCTTGGTCATGCCGTCCAGACGCTCCTGAAGGTTGTAGCGCGTGGTGGCATTGAGCTGATCAAGGCTGTCGATCATGCGGGCGAACTTGTCGCGCTGACGGTTAAGCAGCGGGGAGGTGTAGCCGTGGATCTCGATCTGGAGGTCGACGAACATCTCGAGGTACTCACCAAAGCGCTGGGGCTCGGCAGTCATCTTCTCGGCAAGGGTAGTGCCCGGAACCTTCTCGGTCACGAGCGCCCAGCCGTTGGCGTTCTCGAGCTGGGAAACCTCGAGAGCCTTGGGGCTGCGGATGCCGCACTCATTGATGCGGGCAAGATTCAAAGCCTCGTTGAACACGTCGGAGACGGGCTTGGTCTCGTTAAAGACCTTGACGATCTTGTCGCCCAGGTCGTAAACGACCTTGTTGCCACGGCGGACGAGCTCGGTCTTGGAATCGGGTAGCAGCATGGTTGCATCCTTTCAACGATGCGATAGAAGCGACGGCGGGGGTGTGTGAAACACCCGTGCACCCCCGCCGTTAAAAACCGTGCTAGAACTAGCAGACGGCGTAATCCTGAGGCTCTCGGCCGTAGTAGGCGTCCAGGTAGAGCTCCTTGATCTCGCTCATGAGCGGGTAGCGCGGGTTAGCGCCGGTGCACTGGTCGTTGAATGCCTGCTCGGTCATCTCGTCGAGGGTGTCGAGGAAGTACTTCTCGTCAACGCCGTACTCAGCGATGGTGTGCTTGACACCGATGAAGTCGCAGAGCTCGGTGAGCTTGGTGATGAAGTTCTCGAAGACCTCACGGTCGTCCTTGCCGTCGATGCCGCAGTAACGAGCCATCTCGGCGTAGTTGTGCAGCGCGTTGGGGTAAGGATACTGAGAGAAGGTTCCCATCTTGACAGGAGCCTCGGCGGCGTTGTAACGCATGACGCGGGTCAGGATGACTGCGTTTGCGAGGCCGTGGGGCAGATGGTGGAAAGCGCCGAGCTTGTGGGCCATGGAGTGGTTGAGGCCCAGGAAGGCGTTACCGAATGCCATACCGGCCATGCAGGATGCGTTGTGCATCTCCTCGCGAGCGTGCGGATCCTTGGCACCGTTGGTGAAGGAGCTCGGGAGGTTCTCGAAGACGAGCTTTGCGGCGCGCTCGGAGAGGCCCTTGGTGTAATCGGAAGCCATGATGGAGACGTAGGACTCGATGGCGTGGGTCATGACGTCAATACCGGAAGCTGCGGTGAGGCCCTTCGGGGCGGTCATGCAGTTGTCGGCGTCGACGATAGCCATGTTGGGGAGCAGCGCGTAGTCGGCGAGCGGCCACTTGATGCCGGTCTCCTTGTCGGTGATGATGGCGAACGGCGTGCACTCGGAGCCAGTGCCCGAAGAGGTCGGGACGGCGACGAAGTAAGCCTTCTTGCCCATCTCGGGGAAGGTGAAGATACGCTTGCGGATGTCCATGAAGTCCATGGCCATGTCCTCGAAGTTCGCCTCGGGGTGCTCGTACATCATCCACATGATCTTGCCGGCGTCCATTGCGGAACCGCCGCCGACGGCGATGATGACATCCGGCTCGAAGAGCGTCATCTGCTTGGCGCCGCGACGTGCGCACTGCAGGGAGGGATCGGGCTCAACGTCGTAGAAGCAGTCGTGAGCGATGCCCATCTCATCGAGCTTGGCCTCGATGGCACGCGTGTTGCCATTCTTGAAGAGGAACTGGTCGGTAACGATGAAGGCGCGCTTCTTGCCCATTACGGTGCCGAGCTCGTCGAGTGCGACGGGCGTGCAGCCCTTCTTGAAGTAGACCTTCTCGGGTGCGCGGAACCACAGCATGTTCTCGCGGCGCTCTGCCACGGTCTTGACGTTGATCAAGTGCTTCACCCCAACGTTCTCGGAGACGGAGTTGCCACCCCAGGAGCCGCAGCCCAGGGTTAGAGACGGCTTCATGCCGAAGTTGTAGAGGTCACCGATGCCGCCGTGCGAGGACGGGGTGTTGATGACGATGCGGCAGGCCTTCATGACGTGCTGGAACTTAGCGATCTTCTCGCTCTGTGCCGGGTGCACGTAGAGAGAGGCGGTGTGGCCCGGGCCACCTGCGAGGACGAGGTGCTCTGCCTTGTCAACGGCCTCCTGGAAGTCCTTGGCGTGATACATAGCGAGGACCGGGGAGAGCTTCTCGTGGGAGAACTCTTCCTTCTCGGGATCGGTGGAGGTGACCTCGGCGATCAGGATCTTGGTCTTGGCGGGAACCTCGATGCCGGCGAGCTCGGCGATCTTGGCGGCAGCCATGCCGGGGATGCGGTGATCGAGTGCGCCGTTCTTGAACATGGCGGCACGCAGGGCGTCAATCTCGGCACCCTGCTTGACGAAGTAGCAGCCGCGACGCTGGAACTCAGCCTTGACATCCTTGTAGATGGAGTCGAGGACGGTGACGGACTGCTCGGAAGCGCAGATCATGCCGTTGTCGAACGTCTTGGAGTGGATGATGGAGTTGACGGCGAGCTTGATGTCCGCGGTATCGTCGATGATGACCGGGGTGTTGCCGGCGCCGACGCCGAGTGCGGGCTTACCGGAGGAGTAAGCAGCCTTGACCATGCCCGGGCCACCGGTTGCGAGAATGATGTCGACGTCGCGCATGACCATGTTGGTCAGCTCGATGGACGGCTTGTCGACCCAGCCGATGATGCCCTCAGGAGCACCGGCCTTGACAGCTGCGTCGAGAACGAGCTTGGCGGCGGCGATGGTGCACTTGGCGGCTGCCGGGTGCGGGGAGATGATGATGGCGTTACGGGTCTTCAGGCAGATGAGCGTCTTGAAGATGGCCGTGGAGGTCGGGTTGGTGGTCGGGATGACAGCGCCAACGATACCGATCGGCTCGGCGACCTTGGTGATGCCGTAAGCGTCGTCGCGCTCGATGACACCGCAGGTCTTGGTGTTCTTGTAAGCGTTGTAGATGTACTCAGCGGCGTAGTGGTTCTTGATGACCTTGTCCTCGAGAACGCCACGGCCTGTCTCCTCGATGGCGAGCTTGGCCAAAGGAATACGAGCCTTGTTGGCGGCCATAGCAGCCTCGTAGAAGATCTTGTCTACCTGCTCCTGAGTGTACTCAGCGAATTTAGCCTGGGCCTCACGCATAGATTTGAGTTTGGCCTCAAGCGCCTCCACGTTGTCCACGATGGCGGGAGTAGTGTTTTCCGGTGACTTTTTCACCATTTGTGTCTCCTTGCGATCGGAGATTTACCCTACAAGATGCATGATAGCAAGAAATAATTCGGTGAACGGGCAGATTCCCGTAAAAGACAAACTAAAACGCTTCAATCAAATGAACCGTTTCAACTAAATCTATCTGCCTTGCGTATCGCCCCGCTCATTGGGGACAGACTTACATGAGTGCTTTCACTCATTTGGGACAGACATCGATTTGCCATTTTGCCGTTCTGGGCCTGGTATTGCCGCTCATTGGATATAAATAGGTTACAGGCTCAGCATTTTGACAATCGCTATTCGCGGGTCGCGGTTGAGTCGGACACGCAGGCAGTGCAGCTGCTCGATTATATCCATCTCAATCCCGTGAAAGGTGCGCTCGACTCACTTGAGGCGTACCGCTGGTCAAGTTACAAGGCATATCAGCTGGGCTACGATCCCTTTGATATTTGTGATGCGGCCCCTATGCTCGATATTGTCGGAGGTTCCCGTTGCTATTGCGAGCATATCGAGGAAGTTGCCGGGCGCATCTGGTCAGAGGAGATTCTTCCGCGCCGACGGATCCCCGATGAGGATGCTCTTTCTGTTGCGCGCGAAGTCCTGCCCAGCATAGATCCTGCGCTGCTCAAGGCCTTGCCACGCCCCGAACGCGATGCCTGTCTGCTGAGGCTTAGGCGGGCACATCTCACGGTCAAGCAAATTGCCCGTATCACTGGTATCGGCTCTTCAAGCGTAACCAAGGCCACCACAGGCTGGAAGGAGGCTGCGTGAGGCAGGGGGCGAACCGATGCCGGCACGCGTTATGTCTGTCCCAAATGCATGAAAGCACTCATGTAAGTCTGTCCCCAATGAGTGCCCAATGAGTGCAAAAAGGCGCCCTCCGTAGGGGAGGACGCCTTTGGTAAGTTCTATGTGAACGCGAGGTCTTTGACCCGGAGAGTCCGAGGTACTTGTTGGTAAGACCTTATTTAGGAGCGCGCAACCTTGCCGGACTTGAGGCAGGTGGAGCAAACGTTCATCTTGCGACGGTGACCGTCGACGACGACGTAAACGCGCTGGATGTTGGGGCGGAACTTACGGTTGGTGACGCGGTGAGAGTGGCTGATGGAGCGACCGGCAACGGGGTGCTTACCGCAAACTTCGCAAACTTTGGACATAACTGACCCTCCTTGGGCGACAAACGAACATGTCGCGTTAACAAACAAGCTTGAACTATAGCACAGAAGCAGCTCCCTGTGCGTAATCTACACAGAGATATTTCTCTTTTGGCGATAGTGCCCACGCCACGGCCCTGGACGTAGATCCGATTTGCGTGCAGCAGAGAGGATTATGCCAGCTCGCAACAAGGTTTTCAAGCTCGTCCCCCAAATATATATAGGTTTATTGAGCGTTGGGCTCCGTTTACGGATTGCTCCGTATTTATGCTCGCAATTAAGCTCGAGGTTGGCTACACTATCCCTTGACCATTAAAGGGGTACGAGATACCCACATGGAATTACATAGCTGCCATAGAGCAGCCCTTCCTTGTGGGTGTCTGGTCCGCTTTGAGCGGTCGGGCATCTATTTTTTTGACTGTGTCAGCAGTCAAGACATGTGAGGAAGGAGATCGATGGGCACGACTTCCCCCAAGGCGGTCATCATGGACGAGACCGCCGTCAACCGAGCGATGACCCGCATCGCGCACGAGATTCTCGAGCGCAACGAGGGCTGTGAAGACCTCGCTCTGGTCGGCATCGTCACGCGCGGCGACCTTCTGGCAAAGAAGCTCGCCGAGGAGATCAAGGAGATCGAGGGCGTCGAGGTTCCGCTCGGCAGCCTCGACATCAGCTTCTACCGTGATGACTATGCGACCAATTTCGCTCCCGCGATCCACGCCACCAACATTCCCTTTAGCGTCGACGGCAAGCGCGTCGTGCTGGTGGATGACATCCTGTACACGGGCCGTACCATTCGCGCCGCTCTGGACGCCGTCATGGATCTGGGCCGTCCGAGCCGCATTGAGTTGGCAGTTCTCGTTGACCGCGGTCACCGCGAGCTCCCCATCTCGCCGGACTTTGTCGGCAAGAACGTTCCCTCGTCGCACGAGGAGAACGTGCACCTATATATGAAGGAAGTCGACGGCCGTACCGCTGTCGAGATCAACGACGTCGCGCCGGGCTCCCACGTGGGTTCTGCGCCGCTGGGAGGTGAGTAGTACCGTGGCGTTCAACCATAAGCACCTGATCGACATTACCGAGTACTCCGAAGAGGACATCAAGCTCATCCTCGAGACCGCCAAGGCGTTCTCCGAGGTCAACGAGCGTGCGATTAAGAAGGTCCCCACGCTCAAGGGCAAGACCATCGTCAACATGTTCAACGAGCCCTCGACGCGCACCCGCAGCTCCTTCGAGCTCGCCGAGAAGCGTCTTTCGGCCGACAGCCTCAACTTTGGCGGCTCCTCGACCTCCACGGTCAAGGGCGAGAGCCTTGTCGACACCGTCGAGACCCTCAACGCCTACAAGATCGACTGCATCGTCGTGCGCGACAAGCACGCCGGCGCGCCCTACATCGTCACGCAGAACTCGCCCGCGAGCGTTATCTGCGCCGGCGACGGCAAGCACAACCACCCCACGCAGGCCCTGCTGGACCTGTATACCATCTGGGAGCACAAGGGTGACTTCCACGGTCTGAAGGTCGCCGTCGTCGGCGATATCGCGCACTCCCGCGTGTGCGGCTCGCTGATCCCCGCCCTTAAGATCATGGGCTGCGAGACCTACGCCGTCGCCCCCGGCACGCTACTGCCGCCGGCGCCCGAGGTCCTGGGCTGCGACCACGTGACGAGCGACCTCGATTCCGTCCTGCCCGAGCTGGACGTCGTCTATATGCTGCGCGTGCAGCAGGAGCGCCTCGAGGGCGCACCGTTCCCCACGATTCGTGAGTACCACAAGCTCTTCGGTCTGACCAAGGACCGCGAGAAGCTCATGAAGCCCGATGCGATCATCTGCCACCCGGGCCCCATCAACCGCGGCGTCGAGTTCGACTCCTACATGGCCGACCACCCGCAACGCTCCGTCATCCTGGAGCAGGTCTACGCCGGCATCTGCGTGCGTATGGCTATCCTGTATCTGCTGCTTGGAGGTGCCGATAATGGCCTTGCTTCTTAAGAACGCCCACGTCGTCGATCCGTCCGTCGAGCTTGACGGTGTCGTCGACGTCCTGATTGACGGCGACAAGATCGCCGAGGTCGGCGAGAACCTCGCCGTCGAGGGAGCCGAGGTCCGCGACCTTTCCGGCAAGTATCTCGTCCCCGGCCTGGTGGATATGCACGTGCACCTGCGCGAGCCCGGCTACGAGGTCAAAGAGGATATCGAGAGTGGCACCCGTGCTGCTGCCAAGGGCGGCTTCACCGGCGTGTGCGCCATGCCCAACACCGATCCCGTCACCGATAACGGCACTGTCGTGGAGTTCGTCAAGGCCCGCGCTGCCGAGGTCGGCCACTGCCGCGTCTATCCGTCGGGCGCCATGACCCGCGGTCTTAAGGGCGAGGCCATGTCCGAGATGGGCGATATGGTCGCCCACGGCGCCGTCGCCTTCACCGACGACGGCCGCGGCGTGCAGGGCGCGGGCATGCTCCGTCGCTGCATGGACTACGGCAAGATGTTCGGCAAGGTCTTTATGAGCCACTGCCAGGACGAGGATCTGGTCGGCCACGGTCAGATCAACGAGGGCAAGGTCTCGACCCGTCTGGCCCTCGAGGGCTGGCCGGCGGCAGGCGAGGAGCTGCAGATCGCTCGCGATATCGAGATCGCCAAGCTGACCGGTGCCAAGCTTCACATCCAGCACATCTCCACCGCCCATGGCCTGGAACTCGTGCGAGCCGGTAAGGCCGCCGGTGTCCAGGTGACCTGCGAGGCTACCCCGCACCACATGTTCCTGACCGAGAACGACCTGGACGAGACCTACAACACCTCGCTCAAGGTCAATCCGCCGCTGCGCACCGACGAGGATGCCGAGGCCATCCGTCAGGGTGTCATCGACGGCACCGTCGACGTTATCGTCACCGATCACGCTCCCCACACCCCGTGGGAGAAGGCCCGCGAGTTCGAGCTTGCGCCCTTTGGCATGATCGGTCTCGAGACCTCTTTGTCGCTCGTGCTCACCGAGCTGGTCAACACGGGCAAGATGAGCATGGCTCGCATGGTCGAGCTCATGGCCATCAAGCCGCGTGAGATTCTGGGCCTCGACCAGGTTCAGGTCAAGGCGGGCTCCGTTGCCGACCTGACCGTGTTCGACCCCTCCGCAACCTGGACGGTTGGCGAGGACGGTTACGAGTCACGCGCCGAGAACTCCGGTTTTGCCGGCCGCACGCTTACCGGTCGTGCCACCGATGTGTTTGTCGGCGGTAAGCAGACGCTTGCCGACGGCTGCATCTGCTAGCATAGCCTTATCGCTTTTATGCGCGGTGCCCTTGCGGTGCCGCGCTTTCTATTCGTTTGGACCATGCAACCGCATGGGGGATTGGAGCGTCTATGCCCACACCTTCCACTGCACGCATGCACGACTTCGAGGTCGTCTCGAACCGGGAGATTGCCGACGGCATCTTCTCGCTCGTCATCTCGGCCCCCAAGCTTGCAAGTGCGCTCAAGCCCGGTCAGTTTGTGAACATCGCCGTACCCGGCGATGCGTCCTCGCTGCTTCGCGTGCCCTTGAGCTTCTACCGCGCCGACGCCGAGGCCGGCACCGTCGAGCTGTGGTACGCCGTCGTGGGCGACGATACCCGTCGTTTGTCCCAGATGGGCCCTGGCTCCACTTCTAACCTGCTGGGCCCCGGTGGCCGTGGCTGGATGGTACCCGAGGGCACCAGGAAGGCCCTGCTCGTCGCCGGTGGCATCGGCGTTCCGCCTGTGCTGTGTCTTGCCGGTATGCTTGCCGAGCAGGGTGTTGATGTGGATGTGTGCTTGGGCTTTGGCACCGCTTCCAAGGCCGTGGGCGTCGATGAGTTCCGCGCGCTGGGCGCCACGGTTAACGTGTGCACCGACGACGGCACGCTGGGTACGCACGGTTTTTGCACCGACCCGGCAGCCGAGCTGCTCGGCGAGGGCGGCTACGACTACGTGGCCAGCTGCGGCCCCGCCGTCATGATGAAAAAAGTCGCCGCCGCTGCCGCCGAGGCCGGTGCGTACTGCGAGGTGTCGCTCGAGCGCATGATGAGCTGCGGCTTTGGCGCCTGCAACACCTGCAACGTCGAGACGGTCGACGGTATGAAGGGCGCCTGCATGTGCGGCCCCGTGTTCGATGCTTCCAAGGTGGTGGTCTTCTAGTGGGTACCGTGAACATGGCCGTCGATTTCGGCGGCGTCAAGATGCAAAACCCCATCAACACCGCAGCCGGTACCTTTGGCTACGGCTGGCAGTTCCAGAACTTCTTCGATGTCTCCCAGCTTGGTGCCATCACCACTAAGGGCTGCGCCGCCGAGCCTTGGCCGGGCAACCCTGCGCCCCGCATGGCCGAGATTCCCGGCGGTATGATCAACTCCGTGGGTCTGCAGAACCCCGGTGTCGCTGCCTTCGCCCGCGAGTCCGGCCCGTGGCTCGAGAAACTGTCCAAGGACGGTTGCCAGGTCATTTGCCAGGTTGCCGGCCACTCCGTTGACGAGTTTGTGCGCGCGCTCGAGATGTATGTCGAGCTGTGCCCCTGGGCTGCCGGCTACGAGATCAACGTGAGCTGCCCCAACATCGCCGCCGGCGGTGCCGCTATGGGCTCTACGCCCGAGGGCGCCTCTTCCGTTATGGCCGCCTGCCGCAAGGTGACCGACAAGCCGCTGTTCGTCAAGATGGCTCCGGTTAACGTCGCCGAGATTGCCAAGGCTCTCGAGGCCGCCGGTGCCGACGGCCTTTCGGTCATTAACTCCATTCAGGGCATGGCCATCGACGTTCATACCCGTAAGTCCCGCGTGGCCAAGCCCAAGGGCGGCCTTTCGGGCCCGCTGTGCCACCACATCGCCGTACGCATGGTCTGGGAGGTTGCCCAGGCCGTTGATATCCCCATCAACGGTGTCGGCGGCGTCATGACCGGTGAGGATGCGGCCGAGTTTATTCTGGCCGGCGCTACCTGCGTGTCGGTCGGCATGGCCAACTTTGTCGATCCGTGCGCTTCGCTCAGGATCGCGCACGAGCTCGAGGCCTGGGCCGAGTCCCAGGGCGTGAAGGATATCAACGAGCTGGTAGGTGCTTTCGAATGCTAGAGACTGAAGCCCGCGACCGCGTTATCGTCGCCCTCGACTGCGACCGTGAGCGTGCGCTCGAGCTCGCCCATGAGCTTTCGGGCCATGCCGCCTGGCTCAAGGTTGGCATGACGCTCTATTACGCCGAGGGTCCCCAGATCGTCAAGACCTTTAAGGACCTTGGCTTTAAGGTCTTCCTCGATCTTAAGTTCCATGACATTCCGCATCAGGTGCGCGGCGCTGCCCGCTCGGCCTCGCTTGCCGGTGCCGACCTGCTTTCGGTTCACGGCCTGGGCTCGGGCGCTATGCTCGCCGCCTGCCGCGAGGGTGTCGAGGAGGCGCGCGAGGACCGTGCCAAGCTTGTCGCCATCACCGTGCTCACGAGCATGAACCAGGATTCGCTGGCCGAGATCGGCGTCGAGTCGCCCGTGGCCGAGGAGGCCGCCCGCCTGGCGAAGCTTGCTCAGACCAACGGCATCGACGGTATCGTGTGCTCTCCGATGGAGGCTCACGATATGCGCGAGCTGCTGGGCCCCGATGCCCTCATCGTGACCCCGGGCGTGCGTCCCGTGGGCGCGGCCCTGGGCGATCAGTCCCGTGTTGCCACGCCTTCTCAGGCTATCGAGCGCGGCGCGAGCCATATCGTGGTGGGACGTCCCATCACCGGTGCCGACGACCCGGTTGCCGCTTTTGACGCAATTGTCGCCGAGCTGGTCGAAAACGTCGCGTAAAAGATTTCCTTAAGTCATCACTTTTGAGTGTCATTAGCATAAAATAGCCCCCGTGCCTGCGAAAACTTTCCCATCTATTGTGTGGAATCGTGGGTCGGGGGCTTAACTTTGCCACCGATATATTGCACTTTTTGCAGGTATCGTCTAACCTATGGAGCCGCGATTGGGCATTTTGTACGTTCTACGTGCTAAAATGCCAATTATTGAATCAGATATAACCCAACTACTTGGAGGTACGAATGGCACTCCCTCAGCTTACCGATGAGCAGCGCAAGCAGGCTCTTGAGAAGGCTGCTGCCGCACGTCACGCCCGCGCTGAGCTTCGCGAGCAGATCAAGAAGGGTGAGAAGTCCCTCGAGTCCGTGCTCAACTCCGATGATCCCATCGCTTCCCGCATGAAGGTCTCCACCCTCATCGAGTCTCTCCCCGGTTATGGCAAGGCCAAGGCCGCCAAGATTATGGAGGAGCTCGGCATCTCCGCTACCCGTCGCGTCCAGGGCCTCGGCGTCCGTCAGCGCGAGCAGCTCCTCGAGCAGCTGACCAAATAAGTGAGCGCTCAGGATTCAAAGCTCTTTGTGATTTCTGGACCGTCAGGTGCAGGCAAGGGCACGCTCGTCACTCGTGTGCGCGAGCGTCGCTCGAACCTGGGCCTGACGGTTTCGGCTACCACGCGAGCACCACGTAAAGGTGAGGTCGACGGCGTCAACTACTTTTTCCTGACGCGCGAGGAGTTCGACCGCCGCGTGGCAAACGGTGAGTTTGTCGAGTGGGCTGAGGTCCACGGCAACTGCTACGGGACGTTGGTGAGCGAGGTCACATCCAAGCTCGCCTCTGGCTCGTCTCTGATCTTGGAGATCGATGTCCAGGGCGCCCTGCAGGTCAAGGAGCGTTTCCCCGAGGCCGTGTTGATCTTTATCAAGCCGCCCTCGCTCGAGGTGCTTCGTGAGCGTCTTGTCGGTCGTGGTACCGAGACGCCCGAGACGATCGAGCTGCGTATGGCAAACGCTGCCGATGAACTTGCCCTTGCCGACCGCTACGACGACGTCGTGGTGAATGACGATCTCGACCGCGCGACCGATGAGCTCGTTCGCGTTCTCGATATGCATGAAAGGATCTGAGGTCCGTGTCCGTTGTAAAGCCTTGCATTGACGATCTTCTGGAGAAGACCGATCACAACCGCTTCCTGCTCGCTTCGCTTGCCTCCAAGCGCGCCTGCGACATTAACAGCATGTTGCGTGGCCAGCACAATCGCGTGCTCGCCGTCCAGGATGTCGACGACATCACCATTGCGCTCTCCGGCGCCGATACCATCTCGATGGCTATGGACGAGATCGTCGACGGCGATATCTCCTACGACGAGGCCCGTTACGAGAAGGCACTCGGCCACAAGGTTGTTGAAGCCTAAATGGCAGCTCGCGTCTGCCTGGTCCACTATCACGAGGTTGGACTGAAAGGCAAGAACCGCGCACATTTTGAGCATATCCTCATGGATAACATTAAGGCGGCTTTGGCCGCCTTTTCCGTGAACGCCGTGTCTCGAATTTCCGGTTATATCCTCGTGACCTTTAACGAGCATCAGGCCGACGAGGCGGCGCGTGTCATCCGCACCGTCCCCGGCGTTGCTCGTGTCTCCCTGGCCTACCACACCAATCGCGACCCGCAGGAGTACTGCGCGGCTGCTGTAAAGGCGCTGCGTGAGTTTGGCCCCTTCGACTCGTTTAAGGTACATGCCAAGCGCTCTAACACCGATTACGAACTCACCTCGATTGATATCAATCGACAGGTTGGCGAGGTGCTGTGCGAGGCGTTCCCTGATAAAAAGGTCCAGATGCACGATCCCGACGCGATGGTGCACGTGCTGGTTGTTCAGGGCAGCGTTTATGTGTACGCGCGCTCTGAGCGCGGTGTGGGCGGTCTGCCGGTGGGCTCTGCCGGCAAGGTCGTGACCCTGTTGTCATCGGGTATCGACTCGCCGGTGGCGACCTGGATGCTCGCGCGTCGCGGAGCCGTGTGCGTGCCGGTGCATTTTTCCGGTCGTCCGCAGACGCCAGATACCAGCGAGTATCTGGTGCAGGATATCATTCGCGCCCTTGAGCCGGGTGTCCAGATCGGCCGTCTGTATGTTGTGCCATTCGGCGACTGCCAGCGCGAGATTTCGGTCACCTGTCCCAGCAACCTGCGTGTGATCATGTATCGCCGTATTATGTATTCGGTTGCTGAGCGCATCGCGCATATCGAGGGCGCTAAGGCCATTGTGACGGGCGAGTCGCTTGGTCAGGTCGCCTCCCAGACGCTCGAGAACATCATGGCCGTCAACGAAGCCGTGAAGATTCCCGTGTTCCGTCCGCTCATTGGTTCTGATAAGCAGGAGATCATCGCGCGTGCCCAGGAGATCGGCACGTTTGATATCTCGACCGAGGCGGCGCCCGATTGCTGCACGCTCTTTATGCCGCGTCGTCCCGAGACGCATGCCAAGCTCGATGCCGTGCATGAGGCCTGGGAGCTGTTCGATCACGAGGAGATGATCGAGCGCCTGCTCAAACAGACCGAGTATATCGATTTTGGCAGCAACACGTATAAGGCCCCCAAGACCTTAAAACGCAAACATTCGGAGCTCGCTCCGCGTGAGATTTACCAATATCACGAGTAATTTGTTGCATAGGCCGGCGATGTTTTTGCATCGTCGGCCTTTTGCTATCCGGGCGTTTGCTTCCAAATTGTTCATTTAACGACGCGTGCTTGAATAAATGGACACTTTTCCGCAAGGTTTTGGTCGGGTTTTGGTTAGACCGTGAGCGACGATGTGCGAACCCAGTCGTCGCGACCCCTCTCGCCTGACACGATAGTGTTGGGAGGTGTTTGCTATGGCACAGCGCGAACAACATGAACGGGTCAAACGTATGGATCGCTGGGCGGGAAAGCTGCTCGAGCACAAGGTGGTGGTCGTGGCGATGCTTGTCGTTATTGCGATGGCGAGTGGGTTGGCGATGGCAACATTGGGCGGCGAATCCGATGGGGTGACGTTTGAGCGTGATGCCACGTCGGTTGAGCGGGCGGATACGGGTTCTGAGGACGCTTCTGATGATGGCGATCCTTCGAGTGATTCGAAAAGGGCAAGTGCGGCCAGTGAGGTCTATGTCGATGTTGGCGGGGCCGTGGTGACGCCGGGCGTCTATCGCCTGCGGGAAGGCGCACGCGTGGCACAGGCGATTGATGCTGCCGGCGGGCTTACGCCCGAGGCCGATGTCGCGGGCCTTAATCGAGCTTCTAGAGTAGTCGACGGACAGAAGATTTATGTGCCGCACGTAGGAGAGCAGCAGACGGTTAGCGACGTCGCTGGATCTGGACCCGGTGAGGCGTCTGCCAGTGCATCCGTCGTGAGCAATCTGGTAAATATCAATACGGCGAACGCCGCCGAACTGTAGACGCTCTCGGGCGTCGGTCCCTCCATGGCCCAGTCGATTATCGATGAGCGTACGCAAAACGGACCATTTACCTCGATTGAAGACCTGATGCGGGTCTCGGGCATCGGCGAGAAGAAGTTCGCCAAGATCAAAGATTGCATTTGCATATGAATGTGCGCGAGCGCGAGCGCGAAATGCCGCCTCGTCCTTTGATTCCGTGGTTGGCGGCGTTCTTTGCAGGCCTTGCCGGGGCGAGCGCGTTGGTTCTTAATGCGGCTGCCGATGTCCTGCTTGGCGAGGGCTCGTGGGACATAAGGACATTTTGGTTCTTATCGGTATTTGCCGTGACGCTCGCTGCATTGGGCAAAGCATGCCCCTGGGTAGCGCGATGGAAACGAGGAATCTATGCCGCGTCGGTCGGTGTCGTTGCGGGCGCACTGGTTTCTGCATTGTGGTCCGCAAGTGCGCTGCACGCTTCGCGCGCTTTCGACGGACGGGCGGCAAGCTCCCTTGAATTTGTGGTGCAGGGTGACCCATCCATTAACGAGGAGATCTATTCCTACACCTGCGATGCCTATGCAAAAGGGAAGCGATTGGGGGCAGTTCGCCTTTCGTGTGGCCGAAGCCTCGATGCCGGCTGTCGCGTTCGGGTGATTGGGCGAATCTTGCCCTTTTCGAATGATTCCTATGGGCGTTCGCGCGTTTTGCGCGGCGAGGTGAGAAAGGTCAAGGCCGTCCGGATCGTATCGATTCAAGGCGGCTCGCCGAGCTTGTTGCTTCGATTTCGTAGCGCGCTCCTCGATGCCGTCGATCCCGTTGCCGATCCCGCCCGTGCGCTCATCGCCGGTGTCGTCTGCGGCCGTTCTTCCGAGCTGCGCGCGCAGCCGGCGTGCGATTGGTTTTCGGTAACGGGCACGGCTCATCTCATCGCCGTCTCGGGCAGCCACTTGTCGATCGTGGGCTTTGTGCTCGAGACCGCATTGCAAAAGACGCGTTGTCCGCGTGGGCTGCAGCGTGCGATGCTTGCGGCCGCGCTTGTGTCCTACACTGCCTTTACCGGTGCCTCGTCATCGGCCGTGCGCGCGTGCTGCATGGTGTTCGCAACGCTTGCCGTCAACGGTGCCGGACGTCGTCGCCATGGCCTTTCCGCGCTTTTCATGACCATGTCGATCTTTGTGCTGCTGCGTCCGACGGTGCTGTTCGAGATGGGCTTTCAGTTATCGTGCGTGAGTGTCTTCGCCATCTTGTGTTTTTGCCCCTATGCCACCTTCGCCCTGGGTGAGCTTGGTGTGCCGTCGGCTGTGGCCGGTATGATCTCCGTCACGTTATGCTCGCAGTTGGCGACGTTGCCCATCACGATTCCGGCCTTTGGGACGTTTTCACTGATCGCACCGCTCGCGAATGCGCTCATTGGCCCCGTGGTGAGTGTACTGCTTGCCGTCTCGGTCGTGCTGGCGCCCTTATCGCTTGTACCTTTGTTGCGGCCTTGGGCGCTCTTGGTGCCCATGATCGCCGCTCGCTGTGCGCTTTTCTTTGAGCAGCTCCTTGCTGCGATACCGGGCGCATCGGTGAGCGTGCCGCCCGACTCGATAGAGGTTTTCCTTGTTCCGATGGCCCTCGCGATCTTGCTGGTTTGGTGGCCTCGTCCCCGTGCTCGCCCCATGGCGGCGGGGCTCGCGTGTTTGGTCTTTCTGGCGGCGCTCCCGTATGTCTATTGGGATCGATTCGCCCCACCTTCCGTGACGGTCCTGGACGTGGGACAGGCCGATGCGATCTTGGTTCGGCAGGGCTCGACGGCGGTGCTCGTGGATAGCGGGCTCGATGAGCGGGTGGTCACCGCGCTCGTTCGAAACAATGTGCATCATATCGATGCCGTCTTTGTAACGCATTGGGATGAGGACCATTGGGGCGGCCTGCCCGCAGTGCTGGAACAGTTTTCGGTTGGGACCATAGCCGTGGCGGCCGACGCGCTCGAGGATGCGCCCGCGCAGGTTCTAAACCGCCCCGGCGTTTCATATCGCCAGGTGAGGTGGGGAGATACCCTCGACATCGGGACGTTTCGCGCCCGCGTGATGTGGCCGTTCGATTCTGTGGATGGAGAGGGGAACGAGGACTCGCTTGTCTTGCTACTCACCTTTGCGCAGGAAGGAAAGCGCTTGCGTATGCTGCTGACCGGCGATGCCGAGCTTGACCAGGAACGTGAGTTTGTGCAGGAGGTGGGGGATATCGATGTGCTTAAGTTGGGGCATCACGGCTCGAAGGTCTCGGTCGACGGCGAGTTGCTGGGCGTCTTGAGACCCGAGCTATCCATTGCAAGCGCCGGCGAGGGGAATCGATATGGTCATCCCAGCGACGAGTGCGTGGATGCGGTTCGAGTGGCCGGTGGGGGCTTTGCGTGCACCATCGAACTGGGGGATATCACTATCACGCCGACCACGAAGGGCTTTACGATGCGATGCCAACGGTCGTGATGACATCGTTGGCGCGCGGTGGGACCCTGGGCTAAAATGACACGGTACGAATTTAGGAGCTTGCGAGAGGGGAGCGCGATGTCCGAAACCGGGCTGTTGCCGGCATATCTGATCGTCGGTACCGACGGAGTCAAACGTGACCACGCTGTCTCGCGCATGAAGGCGCGTCTGGAAAAGTCGGGCATGGTCGAGTTCAACCTCGACGAGCGCGACATGACCAAAGACCCCGATATCGAATCGATTATCGGCTCGCTCAACACCTTTCCCATGGGCAGCGAGTTTCGCCTGGTAATTCTCGACGGCTGCTCAAAGCTCCCCAAGGCGGTCTCTGAGCCGCTTGTCGAGTATCTGGCGAGTCCCAGCTCCACGACCGTCTGCCTGATCATCGCCGATTCGCTTGCCAAGAACACGCGCCTGTATAAGGCGATTGCCAAGATCGATAAGAAGGCAGTGATCGACTGTTCGGGCACCAAACGCTGGGAGCTGCCGCGTCGCGTACAGCAGATGGCGACGCAACACGGCAAGTCCATCTCCACGGCAGCCGCTGAGGAGCTCGTCTCACGCTCGGGCGAAAACACCCGTATGCTCGATAACGACTTGGCAAAGCTTGCCCAGATGGTCGAGGCGCCTCAGATTGAGCTCGCCGATGTGGAGCGCTGGATCGTGCGCACGGCCGAGGTCCAACCTTGGGACTTTCTCAACGCAGTGTCGGCCCGCGATATGCGGCGATCGCTCGAGCTCTTTAATCTGCTGCCCGCCAAGAGCTATGTGTGGACCTACACCTTGCTGTGCGGACGCATTCGCGAGCTTATCGTTGCCAAGGCGCTTGATGCGCGTGGACAAGGTCGCGAGCTTGCCGCCACGCTTAAGCTCCAGTCCTGGCAGGTCAAGAATCATCTGGCCTGGGCGCGCCGCTTTTCTATGGCGGAGCTTGTCGCTGCGCTCGAGGGCGCGGTCGATGTGGAGCTGGCACTCAAGGGTTCGGCCGATTCGGAGACCGCATTTTTGCTCTGGATTACGAACATCTTGAGAAAATCGTGATGATACCTGCCTTTTTGCCAAATTCGTTCTATCCCTTTGAGATGGAGCGTGCTATAGTAGGCGCTTGCATGACCTCACCGTGTCTCAGAGGTGTCATACATTTTTTGCAAGGAACTCGAAAGGAACTCCAGAAGTGGCAAACATCAAGTCTCAGAAGAAGCGTATCCGCACCAATGAGGCAGCTCGCATGCGTAATAAGGCTGTCAAGTCCGAGCTCAAGACGCTGACCAAGCACGTCCAGTCCGCCGTCGCCGAGGGCGACGCCGAGAAGGCCCAGGCTGCCCTCAAGACCGTCACCAAGCGTCTTGACATGGCTGCCGCCAAGCATGTTATCCACAAGAACCAGGCTTCCAACCGCAAGTCCGGTCTTGCCAAGCTCGTGAACAGCATCAACGCCTAAGTTGTAAATTTCACACCACACAGATTACGCGCATAAATGGAGCCTGTTTTATGGAACAGGCTCCATTTTTTGTACCGCTCGGGTAAGATAGTCCGCATGAATACTTCAATTGACATTTCCCACATCCGCAACTTCTCAATCGTTGCGCACATTGACCATGGCAAGTCCACGATCAGTGACCGTATCCTCGAGCTCACCCATACCGTTGACGAGCGCGACATGGAGTCGCAGCTGCTCGACACCATGGATATCGAGCGTGAGCGCGGCATCACGATCAAGTCCAATGCCGTCCGCGTGTCCTATGACGCCGACGACGGCGAGACGTATCAGTTCAACCTCATTGATACGCCGGGCCATGTAGACTTTACCTACGAGGTCTCTCGTTCGCTGGCCGCTTGTGAGGGTGCGGTGCTCGTCGTCGACGCCACCCAGGGTGTCGAGGCGCAGACGGTCTCAAACGCGACGCTCGCTATGAACGCCAATCTGGACATTGTGCCCGCCATCAACAAGATCGACCTGCCCTCGGCCCATCCCGACGAGGTCAAGACCGAGATCGAGGACGACCTGGCGATTCCTGCCGATGATGCCGTGTGCGTGTCGGGCAAGACCGGCGAGGGTATTCACGATCTGCTAGAGTCCATCGTCTTTTTGATCTCTCCGCCTAAGGGCGATGCAAACGCTCCGCTCAAAGCGCTCATTCTGGATTCGTACTTTGACGAGTATCGCGGCGTGGTGGCCACAGTGCGCGTCTTCGATGGTTCCATCAAAAAGGGCGATACGCTGCGTATGATGCAGGCCGAGGGGGACTTTTTGGTCGACGGCGTGGGCGTCAAGCGTCCTGCCGAGACCCCGGTTGACGCGCTGACGGTTGGCGAGGTCGGCTACGTGGTCACGGGCCTGAAGGACCCCGAGGCCGTTCGCGTGGGCGACACCCTTACCTGGGCGTCGAACCCCTGCCCCAAGCCGCTTCCGGGCTACCGCGAGGCTAAACCCATGGTCTATACGGGCCTGTTCCCGATCGATAACAAGGATTACGAGAACCTGCGCGATGCACTCGATAAGCTCCACGTGAACGACCCGTCGTTGGTGTGGGAGCCCGAGACGTCCGTGGCGCTCGGCTTTGGCTTCCGCGTGGGCTTCTTGGGCCTACTGCACATGGAGGTCGTCAAGGAGCGTCTCGAGCGTGAGTTCAACCTGGACCTCATCGCCACGAGTCCTTCGGTCGACTATCACGTGTACAAGACCGATGGCGAGATGATCGATGTTCGCAGCCCGCAGGACCTTCCCGAGGCCACGCGTATCGAGCGCATTGAGGAGCCGTACCTCAAGGCCAAGATCATCTGTCCGCCCGAGTATACGGGTGCCGTCATGCAGCTCGCCATCGAGCACCGCGGCGTGACGACCGACATGATCCATCTCACGAGCAAATCGGTCGAGATGCGCTTCGATATGCCGCTCGCCGAGCTTATCTTGGACTTCTTCGATCAGCTCAAGAGTCGCACCAAGGGTTACGCCTCGTTGGACTACGAGTTCAACGAGTACCGTCCATCCGAGCTTGTGAAGCTCGACATCCTGCTTTCGGGCGACGAGGTGGACGCGCTGTCGTTTATTGTCCACAAGGACAAGGCTTACGGTCTTGCCCGCGGCCTGTGCGACAAGCTCAAGGAGATTATTCCGCGCCAGCTGTTCGAGGTGCCCATCCAGGGTGCTATCGGCAACAAGATCATTGCTCGCTCCACCGTCAAGGCGCGTCGCAAGGACGTGCTTGCCAAGTGCTACGGCGGCGATATTTCGCGTAAGCGCAAACTGCTCGAGAAGCAGAAAGAGGGCAAGAAGCGCATGAAGGCCATCGGCTCGGTCGAGGTCCCGCAGGAGGCGTTTATGGCGATCCTCAAGGTGGACGAGTAGGTCTATGGCGCTTTCCGAATATAGTCAGCGGCTGCTGGGCGCCTATGCCGAGCAACCGTTCCTTATGGCTCCCATGGCGGGCGTGACCGATCCCGCCTACCGCATCATGTGCCGCCGCCGCGGTGCCAACCTTGCCTACAGCGAGATGGTGAGCGTGGCGGGCCTTGCCTATGCCAGCAACAAGACCTGGCGCCTGGTGCTACCGGCCGACGAGGAGCAGCAGATTTGCGTGCAGCTCTTTGGCTCCAAGCCCGATCAGTTTGCGAGCGCCGTCGCCGCCGTCGAGGAGCGCGTTGGCGATCGCCTGTCGCTCATCGATATCAATATGGCATGCCCCGCCCGCAAGGTCGTTACCAAGGGCGAGGGCTCGGCGCTCATGCGCACGCCTGACCTGGCGGAGAAGATCGTCGAGGCTACGGTGGGTGCGGCGCACGTGCCCGTGACCGTCAAGATTCGCAAGGGCTTTTATGCCGAGGACCGCAATGCCGCGACATTTGCCCAGATGCTTGAGGGTGCAGGAGCTGCCGCAGTCGCCGTGCATGGTCGTTGCGCCACACAGCTCTACACGGGCCAGGCCGATTGGTCAGTCGTCGATGAAGTCGCAGATGCCGTCGAGATTCCCGTGATCGGTTCGGGCGACGTGTTCTGCGCCGAGGATGCCGCGGAGCATCTGCGCAACTCGGGTGCCAGCGCGGTGTTTATCGCGCGCGGTATCTACGGTAATCCCTGGGTCTTTGGTGATGCTCGCGCCCTTTCGCTCGATGGTATACCGGTGCCGGTGCGCAGCTCCGTCGAGCGCCTGGACGCCCTGCGTGAGCACCTCACGCTGACGCATGAGCTCTTGCCGCTCATGTCGCGCGCCCGCACGTACGCAAGCTGGTACTTAAAAGGTATCCCCCATGCCGCCGCCTGGCGTACCCAGGTGGTGCGCTGCTCCACGTATGAGGAGTTCATGGCGCTGGTCGATGAGATCGAGCGCGATGTGGTGGCCTGCGAGGCTGCCCTTGCCGCCGGCGAATCGGTGCCCCCTCATCCGCTGGAGGCTTAAGGGTGGCCGTTACCGCGCTGTATGCGCACGTGCCGTTCTGTGCCCAAAAGTGCCGCTACTGCGACTTTGATTCGCGCAGTTTCGCTCCGTGCGAGCTGGGTGCTGCGCTCGATGCCTATTTTGAGCAGTTGTACGCGCGCCTCGATGCTTTTGGCAAGGCTGGGGCCCTTGACCAGATCCGCACCGTCTATGTTGGCGGCGGCACGCCGTCGCTGGCGGGGGAGCGCCTGGTGGAGCTGGCGCGGCGTATTCGTGCGTGGTGCGCCCCTGTTGAGTTTACCTGCGAGGCCAATCCCGAGTCGCTGACCGCCGAGCTCGCCACTGCGCTTGCCAAGGTGGGTGTCACACGCGTCTCTCTGGGCGTGCAAACGCTCGATAACACCGAACTTGCCGCCATCGGCCGTATTCACGATGCCGATCGGGCGCTCGCTGCTATCGCGACGGTCAAGGACGCTGGGCTTGACGTGTCGTGCGACCTTATGTGCGGTCTTCCCGGGCAGACCGCAGCGAGTTGGAGTCGCACGCTTGATGGCGTGCTGGCGGCGGCTCCGCATCATGTGTCGGTTTACCCGCTCACGCTCGAGGAGGGGACACCCCTCTATCGCATGGCGTGCCGCGACGAGTCGCTCGAGCCTGATGAGGATTTTCAAGCCGCCTGCATGGACGTGGCGCGCGAGCTCCTGGGTGCGGCCGGCTATCATCCGTATGAGGTGGCGAGTTATGCGCTCGACGGCCATGAATGCGCCCATAACATTGCCTACTGGACCGGACAGGGCTATCTGGGCCTGGGCCGTTCTGCCGCCGGTATGCTCGATGCTGGGGATTTCGACCGCTTGGCCGGGCTGTTTCCCGGCGTGTCTTCTCGAGGCGATGCGCATCGCGTGCGTCTGGCGCAACGCGATGATGCCGCGACGGCGTTCGAGGCCGAAGATCTGTCGCAGCGCGAGGCTGCGGCGGAGGACCTGATGCTCGCCTGGCGCATGACGCGCGGTGTTGGGTCCGACCTGTTGGCTCGCGCGGCTTGCGTTATCCCAACGGACGAGCTGGCAGCTGCCTGCGATCACGCACTCGAATTGGGTCTTGCCACGTGGGTGCCCGATGGCGTCGAGGGATATGCGGGGCGCATCGCCTCGAAAGACGTTATCGCAGGTCGCGCCCGCGCCCGTTTAGCGCCCACCCACTTGGGCTGGCTCGATGGAAATGTTCTGTTCGAGCTGTTTTGGGGTCTAGCATAGGCCGCTCGGGTAGAATTACCGCAAGATATACGCTGCTGTGAGCAGGAGGTTGCCGTACATGGCGACGATGAACGAAAAAGATTACTACGAGATTCTCGGTGTCTCCAAGGACGCCACCTCGCGTGATATTCAAAAGGCCTTTCAGCAGAAGGCCCGTAAGCTCCATCCGGACGTCAATAAAGAGCCGGGTGCCGAGGAAAAGTTCAAAGAGGTTTCCGAGGCCTACGCCGTGCTTTCGGATGAGCAGAAGCGTGCGCGCTATGACGCCATGCGCTCGGGCAATCCCTTCGCCGGCGCTCCTACGGCTTCGCCTTATGGTGGCGGTTACGCCGGCGGCGCCGGGTACGGCAATCCCTTTGAGGGCGGTTTTCCCTTTGGCGGCGCTTGGGGCCAGTCGCGTCGCGGGCGGGCAGCATACAATCCCGAAAGCGGTGCCAACGTGGTCGTCGACATTAAGCTCGATGCCAAGGAGGCCAAGGGCGGTGCCCGCAAAACCGTTCGCTACACGCGATTCGATACGTGCGGACACTGCGGCGGCTCGGGTTCTGTCTCCTCCGAGCATGCCCATACCTGCCCAAGCTGTGGCGGACGCGGCCATATCGATGTGGACCTGTCCTTCCTGTTTGGCGCTGGCACGTTTCAGTCGGTTTGCCCCGAGTGCGGCGGCTCGGGCAAGGTCGTAGCCGATCCGTGCCCCGATTGCGGCGGCAGCGGTCGTACCCGCGTGACCTCCGAGCAAACGATTGAGTTTCCTGCCGGCACGCACGACGGCGACGAGGTTCGCATTAGCGGCATGGGCCATGCCGGTACCAATGGCGCCACGGGTGGTGACCTGGTCGGTCGCGCCCATGTGGAGGCCGAGCGCCTGGAGGGCAAGGCCCGTACCGGCTTTTACCTGATGGGCATTGTCGCGCCGTTTTTGGTGCTGTCGGCCATCTCGGGCGTGTTCTCGGCCTTTGCCGTGATGTGTTTTATTCCGTTTGCCATGGGCCTGTTCATGGTGCTCTCGGATGGGGTACTTCACCGTAGCCTGCTGTGGTGGAAGCGTGGCGCGATGCAGTTTGCCAACGGTTTTGCCAACGGCTTCATGTTCGCGCTCGTGTCGGTGTGGTTTGCGAGCTGCTCGCAGCGCGCGATGCTTTCGCCCTACGGGATGCAATAACATCAAACCCTCTGTTTGCGGCCGGCCCTGCATGGGTATAGGACGCACTGTGACAATATTGAAAGTCGGAAGGATTCGGTCGTGTCGGAAAATAGGGATTACTACGAGGTACTTGGCGTCGATAAGGACGCCGACGCGCGGACCATTAAGCGCGCGTTTTTAAAGAAAGCCCGTACGGTACACCCGGATGTTTCGGACGACCCCGAGGCCGAGGCCAAGTTCAAAGAGCTGAACGAGGCCTATTCTGTCCTTTCCGATGAGCAGAAGCGTGCCAACTACGATCGCTTTGGCACTGCCGATGGCCCTGGTGGCTCCGGCTATGTCGACATCAACGACATCTTTGGCGGCATGGGCATGGACGACCTGTTCTCGTCGTTCTTTGGCGGCGGCGCCGGCGGTGGTGCCCGCAGCCGTCGCGAGCGCCGTCGCGGTCGCGATATGGCCATCTCGCTTTCGGTGACGCTCGAGGAAGCTGCACTTGGCTGCAAAAAGACGATCAGCTATGACCGCCTTGCTCCCTGCGAGGATTGCAACGGTACGGGCAAGGCTGACGGTGCGACCGAAAAGCAGTGCAGCCGCTGCCACGGCACGGGCTATGTCACCACGGTCCAGCGCTCGTTTTTGGGTCAGGTCCAGTCCTCTTCGCCCTGCCCCGACTGCCACGGCGAGGGCACGGTCATCGACCATCCCTGCGAGACTTGCGACGGTCAGGGCCGCACGCCTTCGCACGAAAAGATCGACATCGATATTCCCTCCGGCGTCTCGACCGGTCGCCAGCTGCGCGTGAGCGGCTTTGGCGAGGCCGGCCTTCGTGGCGAGCCCTCGGGCGACCTGATCGTCAACGTGCGTGTCGCCGATCACGAGCGCTTTAAGCGCAATGGCGACGACCTGTACCTGGTGAGCGATATCTCCATCGCGCAGGCCGCGCTCGGCTGCGAGATCGAGGTCGAGGGCATTATGCCCGAGGAGGTCGTCAAGGTTACGGTCCCTGCCGGCACGCAGTATGGCGACACCGTCAGCGTCAACAACTTTGGCATGCCGCGCATCGGCGGTGGCGGCTCACGTGGTCGTCTGGTCGTGCAGCTGCGCGTGGTCGTTCCCACGAACCTTTCCAATAAGCAGCGCGAGCTGCTCCGCGCTTTTGCCGACGAGACGGGCGATGACGTCGCTTCCGGTAAGAAGTCGGTAACCGATCGTATCAAGAGCGCCCTCGACGATATCCTCGATTAAGGAGCCCGCTTGCTCGCACCCCATATTTCCGTCGTCAACCTTGGCTGCCGTGTCAACCGGGTTGAGTCCGACCGTATCACTGCCGATCTTATGCGCCAGGGCTTTGCGATGATGGAGCCCCAGGATGCCGACCTGATTGTAATCAATACCTGCGCCGTGACGGGCGAGGCCGAGGCCAAGACCCGTAAGGCCGTCCGTCATGCGCTGTCATATCCAGGTGAGCCCTACGTTGTCGTGACCGGCTGCGTCGTCAACTTGCATCCCGAAGAGCTGCTGGAGCTTTCGGACCGCGTCATTGCCGAGCCGTCGAAAATCGACGTCGCCGAGCGTGTGTGCGAGGTGCTGGGTGTCGAATCCGATAGTGTGGCCGCTTGCAGCGACAGCGATGTGGTCGATGCTCTGGGGCGCTCGCGTCTGGGCGTGAAGATCCAAGACGGCTGCAATCACCGCTGCACGTATTGCATTGTGTGGAAGGCGCGCGGCCCTGAGCGCTCCGTGCCCGTCGAGTCCGTGCTCGAGCAGGTGCGCGAGGCCCAGGAGGCCGGTGTGCCCGAGGTGGTGCTGACTGGCGTGAACCTGGGCGCCTATGACGGCAAGAGCGCGACTGACGAACACGTGGAGATCGATGAGCTGCTCGAGGCCATTATGGAGCGCACCACGATTGCCCACGTGCGCATTTCCTCAGTGGAGCCCATGGATATCTCCGAGCGCCTGCTCAAGGTGATGGGGCGCTATCCGCAGCGTATCGCGCCGTTCTTGCATCTTCCCGTGCAGTCCGGCTGTACGGCGACCCTGCATCGCATGGGTCGTCCCTATAGTGCGGAGGCCTTTGAGGACACGGTACGCATGATTCGCGCCAATCTGCCGCAGGCGTCTCTTTCTTGTGACGTCATCGTCGGCTTCCCCGGCGAAACGGACGAGGAGTTCGAGGAGTCGCTGGCGTTGTGCCGTCGCGTGGGCTTTTCGCGCATGCATGTCTTCCGCTATAGCAAGCGTCCCGGCACGCTTGCGGCCGATATGCCCGATCAGGTGCCGCCCGAGATTATGGCCGAACGCAGCCGCCGCATGCGTGCCGCCGCTCAGGAGCTTGCGATCGCCGATGCCCGCCGCCGCGTGGGCACGGTCGAGCGTGCGGTGCTCGAGTATGGCGACAACCTGACGCTCGGCTCGTTCCATCATGCCCGTCTTGACGATGTCTGCGGGCTCAAGGCCCCGTGCCTGCTCGATGTTGCTATCATCGGAGTCGACGATTCCGGCTTAGTCCATGCTCGCAGGGAGGTCCATGGAAGCCTCGAAGATTAGACTTACCGTTCCCGAGGGGATTGACCCCTCGCGCGTCTTGGGCGCCGGCGACGCTGTCCTTCGCGCGGTCGAAGACTTGGTTCGCGCCCATGTGGTTGCGCGCGGTGACCAGATTGCCGTGAGCGGCGACCCGGACGAGGTAGAACTCGTGGCGCGTTTTTTCGAACACGCTTTTCGTGAGGCGGCTGCCGGTCGCACGCTGTCTGCCGACGACGTCTCGCGTTGCTTGGCTGTCCTGCGCGATGGTGAGCACGACGCTTCGTCGCTGCGCGATGACGTGCTGCTGTCGTATCGCGGCCGCGTCATTCGTCCCAAGACGCTCGGCCAGAAGCGCTATGTTGACGCCATCCGCTCGCATACCATCACGTTTGGCCTGGGTCCCGCCGGTACCGGTAAGACCTATCTAGCCATGGCCCTCGCCGTCGCCGCGCTCAAGCGCCACGAGGTGGGTCGTCTGGTGCTTACGCGGCCCGTTGTCGAGGCGGGGGAGAATTTGGGCTTTTTGCCCGGCACCCTCGAGGAAAAGATCGACCCTTACATGCGTCCGCTCTACGATGCCTTGTTTGACATGATGGACCGTGAACGCACCGATGAGCTCATGGAGCGTGGCGTGATCGAGATTGCCCCGCTTGCCTACATGCGCGGCCGAACGCTGAGCGACGCCTTCGTGGTACTCGACGAGGCACAAAACACCACGCCTGAACAGATGAAGATGTTCCTGACGCGCTTGGGTTTTAACTCCAAGTTTGTGATTACCGGCGATCTGAGCCAGCGCGACCTGGTGGGTCGTCGCGGAGGTCTTGCCGACGTCGAGAAGATTCTGGGCCGTGTCGACGATGTAGCATTTTCGCACCTGGAGCGCGCCGATGTGGTGCGCCATGCCCTGGTGGGCAGGATCGTCGAGGCCTATGATGCGTATGATGACGTGCGTGAGCAGCGCTCGCGCGACCGAAAGGAGTCCCGTTGAGTGTATTGATCAGCAACGATGCCGAGCTCGATACGCTGCTCGACGCCCAGGAGGTTGAGCACATTTGCGCGTTTGTGCTTGCGGCGGAGGGCGTTGAGCGTGAAGTCGAGATTTCTCTTTCGTATGTCGACGAGGACGAGATGCACGAGCTCAACCACGAGTGGCGCGGTATCGACCGCACCACCGATGTGCTCTCGTTTGAGTGCGACTCTGCCTTTGACGAGGATATTCCCGCCGACGAGACGATCGAGCTCGGCGATATTATCTTGGCCCCGCAGGTCATCGCCCGTCAGGCTCCCGGTTTTGGCAACAGTCCCGCCGACGAGTGCCGGTTGATGCTCGTGCACGGCATGCTGCACCTGCTGGGCTATGACCACATCGAGGACGACGAGGCCGAGGTCATGGAGGCCCGCGAGGATGCCATCCTGCGCGATCTGGCGCTCGAGCGCGGCGAGGACCCCAAGTTGGTCCACGTCGGTCCCATCACCAACCATGCCCACGACTAGGAGCCGTCTATGATTCCCGGATCGAACAAGGACCATCCGTCCTTTTTAAAGTCGTTCTCCTACGCCATGGAGGGCTTTGTCACCGCCGTTAAAACCGAGCGCAACATCAAAGTCATGCTCGTGGCGGGCGTGTGTACCGTCATTGCCGGCTGCATTGTCGGCCTCGACATTGCCGAGTGGGCCACGGTTATCATCTGCTGTGGCCTGGTGATTCACGGCGAGCTGTGCAATACCGCTATGGAGGCGATCGTCGACCTGGCGACCCAGGAACTTCATCCGCTGGCAAAGCGCGCCAAGGATATCGCCGCCGCTTCCGTGTACGTTCTTTCCATTACCGCCGCAATCGTGGGCCTGCTAGTCTTTGCCCACGCGCTTGGCTTTATTTAGAAAGGGATTCCCATGTCCGACAATATGCAGCCTACCGATGAGGTTTTGGACGACGAGGTTCTCGATGAGGTCGAGGATACCGATTCGCTTGACGAGGTCGAGGAATTCGACCCGTTTGAGGGTATGAGCGACGAGGAGCTCGATGCCCTATGTGACGAGGACGAGACGTCTCTGGGCTTTGGCGATGTGGAGCCCGGTTTTCGCAGCGGCTTTGTGGCCCTGGTCGGTCGTCCCAACGCCGGTAAGTCCACGCTGCTCAACGCCTGCTATGGCAAAAAGGTCGCCATTACCTCTCCGGTGGCTCAGACGACTCGCCGCCGCATGCGCGCTGTGGTTAACCGCCCTGGCTATCAGCTGGTCTTTGTCGATACCCCGGGTATTCATAAGCCCAAGGACGGTCTGGGCTCCGAGCTCAACAAAAGCGCCCTGTTCGAGCTCAACGACGTTGACGTCGTCGCGTTTTTGATTGATGCCACCAAGCCCATCGGCAGGGGAGACGCCTGGGTTGCCGAGCGCGTCAGATGCGCCCGTTGCAAGAAAGTCCTGGTGCTCACCAAGGCCGATGAGGCCGCCCCCGCGCAGGTCATGGAGCAGCTTAAGGCAGCGCATGAGCTTATGGAATACGACGACGAGATCGTGACCTCGTCGGTGAAGAACTTCAACGTCGACGCCTTCATCGAGACCGTTGCCCACTTTTTGCCCGAGGGCCCGCGTTGGTTCCCCGAAGACATGGGTACCGATGCTTCCGACGAGACGCTTGTTGCCGAGTTTGTGCGCGAGAAGGTCTTGCGCCGCACCCGCGACGAGATCCCGCACTCCGTTGGCGTGATCTGCGATGCGCTCGAGCAGACCAAGAAGGTGCTGCGCGTGCACGCCACCATTTACGTCGAGCGCGAGGGTCAAAAGGGCATCATCATCGGCAAGGGCGGCGAGATGATCAAGCATATCGGTATCGACGCCCGTCGCGATCTTGAGCGCATCTTTGGCACGCAGGTCTTTTTGGAGCTGGACGTGAAGGTCAAGGCCGGCTGGCGCGACGACGAGGCCCAGATTCGCCGCTTTGGCTACAACGCCGAGGACTAAGGGCGCGCGGCGCGCATGGCAGGCTCCCGGACATATCGCACGAAAGTGCTCGTCCTCGACAAGACCAAACTCAAGGAAACCGATCTGATATTGACGATGCTTGACGAGCGAGGCCGCCAGGTGCGTGCCGTGGCAAAGGGCGCGCGCAAGCCTGGCGGTCGCTTGGCGGCGCGCTGCGAGTTGTTCTGCACGGTGGATATGCTGCTCGCGCACGGACGCTCGCTCGACATCGTGTCGCAGGCCGAGTTGTTGGAGGCTCCCCTTGGCGCCGCCCCCGATTACGAGGCGACCTGTGCGGCGAGTGCGATTGCCGAGGTCGCGCGTGTGTGTTCGTTTGAGGATGCGGAGGATCCGTTTACCTTTGCCATTTCCTCGCGCGCCTTGGAACTTGTGGGCGGCGGCCTCGATACGGCGCACATGGACCTCCTGGTAGCCGCCTTTGTCTTTAAGCTGCTGTCGCATATCGGGTATCGCCCCGATTTTTCTGCCTGCGTGTCGTGCGGCGACCCTATGCTGTCGTATTTTTCGCCCCAGGCCGGCGGGCTCATGTGCGGGTCGTGCGCGTCGAGCGTTCCCGGTGCCGAACTGGTGTCGACCAGTGAGGTCGCATGGCTGCGCGCCCTCATGTCCATGACCTTCGACGAGCTTATGGATCAAAGGATCGACCCGCATACTGCGGCGTTTTTGCTCGGGCTTTCGCATATCTGGGCGGCAACACATACCGATCAGCGGCTCCGTGCGATGGAATTCATGTTGGGTCGGTGATGATGCGCAGGCACAGGCTGCTTGTGGTAACATACCGACCTGTTGGTACCTCGACCTTGGTTGTTCGCTCCACCGGCGGCTTCCCAGTCCGAGGCGAATCGAGTCGCCCGCGGGCGACGTAAAACGAAAGGTGAAACAATGACTGTTTCCAAAGAGCGCAAGGCGGAGCTGACTGCCCAGTTCGGTAACACTCCGGTCGATACCGGTAACCCCAAGGTTCAGGTTGCCATCCTGTCCGAGCGCATCAAGGAGCTGACCGAGCACATGAAGTCCCACCAGAAGGACTTCCACACCCGTCGTGGTCTGCTTATGCTCGTCGGCCGCCGTCGTCGTCTTCTCTCCTATATCAAGAAGAACGACATCGTCGAGTACCGTGAGCTCATCAAGGCTCTGGGCATCCGCGACAACATCCAGTAAGGATTTGTACATGCTAAGAGCGTCCTGCGCAGCGGGGCGCTCTTTTTGTGTAAGGGCGTGAACAATCACGCTCTGAAGCGTGGCGGGGGCAGGGGGCCCGCGTCACATGAGAAGCCCGCAGGCAAGGGGCCTGTGGGGTAAAGGAGAACAATGACACTCGTATCCAAGACCTTTGAGCTGTACGGCAAGACCTACACCTTTGAGTCCGGCGAGCTTGCCAAGCAGGCCACCGGCGCTTGTCTGGTCAAGCAGGGCGACACCACGATGCTCGACACCGTGGTCGTCTCCAAGGAGCGCAAGAACTACGACTTCTTCCCGCTGACCGTCGACTTCAACGAGAAGATGTACGCCGCCGGCCGCATCCCGGGTGGCTACCTCAAGCGTGAGGGCCGTCCCAGCGAGAAGGCCACGCTCACGGCCCGTATGATTGACCGTCCGATTCGCCCGAGCTTCCCGGACGGCTTCCGCAACGAGGTGCATATCGTCGCCACCTCGCTCGTCGCTGACCAGGTCAACCCCTTCGACGTCATCAACGTCATGGGTGCTTCTCTGGCCATGACGCTCGGCGGCGTGCCCTTTGAGGGTCCGCTTGCCTGCGTGCGCATCGGTCGCAACGTGGAGACCGGCGAGTTTATCGTCAACCCCACCTATGAGGAGCGCGAGAACTCCGATCTGGACCTGGAGCTGGGCGGCTCTGCCGACTTCATCTCGATGGTCGAGGCCGGCGCCGAGGAGATCTCCGAGGACGACATGCTCGCCGCCATGAAGTTTGGCCAGGAGGCTCTCGCTGCCTTCTGCCAGGCCCAGGACGAGTTCGTCGCCGAGTGGGAGCAGGTCAACGGCGCCATCGTTAAGAAGGAGTACCCGCTCGACCAGCCCGTCGAGGAGGTCCAGGAGCGCATCTTCGCCCACTACGACGAGATGGCTGCTGCCTTGCGCGACGCCGACAAGCTCTCCCGTATCGGCAAGGTCGAGGCTCTGAAGGAGTCCATCCGTGCCGAGTTCACCGAGGAGGAGCGGGCCGCTTGGGAGCGCGAGATCCCCGTGGCGCTCAAGAAGCTCGAGAAGAAGGCCATGCGCACCATGGTCGTCGAGACTGGCGAGCGCGTCGACGGCCGTGCTGCCGACGAGATCCGCCCCATCATGGTGAAGGACAACTACCTGCCGCTCGTTCATGGCTCCGGCCTGTTCCAGCGCGGCCAGACCCAGGTGCTCTCCGTCCTGTCGCTCGGCATGCTCAACGAGGGCCAGCGTCTGGATACCATCGAGCCCACCGAGGGCAAGCGCTACATGCACCACTACAACTTCCCGCCGTTCTGCACCGGCGAGACCGGCCGCATGGGCAGCCCCAAGCGCCGCGAGATCGGCCATGGCAACCTGGCCGAGCGCGCTCTGCTTCCGGTGCTCCCCGACGAGAACGAGTTCCCCTACGCCATCCGCGTCGTCTCCGAGGTCATGGAGTCCAACGGTTCGTCTTCGATGGCTTCGACCTGCGGTTCCACGCTCGCCCTTATGGACGGCGGCGTGCCCATTAAGCGCCCGGTCTCCGGTATCGCCATGGGTCTGATCCAGGAGGAGGGCAAGACCGTGGTCCTGTCCGACATCCAGGGTCTCGAGGACTTCCTGGGCGACATGGACTTTAAGGTCACCGGCACCACCAAGGGCATCACCGCTCTGCAGATGGACAACAAGGCCACCGGCCTTACCTTCGACATCCTGGCCCGCGCCCTGCAGCAGGCCAAGGAGGGTCGCGCCTTCATCCTGCAGAAGATGCTCGATGTGATCCCCGAGCCGCGCCACACCACGCGCAGCACCGCTCCGCGCATCGTTTCTATCCAGGTTCCGACCGATAAGATTCGCGACGTCATCGGCTCCGGCGGCAAGGTCATTCGCGGCATTCAGGACGAGACCGGCGCTTCGGTCGACATCCAGGAGGACGGCACCGTCTTTGTCGGCGGCACCGGCGAGTCCGTCGACCAGGCTGTCGAGCGCATCAAGCTCATCATCAAGGTTCCCGAGCCGGGCGAGGAGTACACCGGTCGCGTGGTCTCCATCCAGCCCTTCGGTGCCTTCGTCAACCTGCTGCCCGGTAAGGACGGCCTGCTGCACATCTCCCGCGTTGCCAAGGGCCGCGTGGAGAAAGTCGAGGATGTCCTCAATGTGGGCGACGAGGTCAAGGTCGTCGTCATCGAGGTCGACGACCGCGGCAAGATCTCGCTCGATCGTCTGGACAAGCCCGAGGCACCGGCTCGCGCCGAGGGTACCTCTGAGGGCGACGGCGAGCACTTCCAGCGCCGTGAGCGTCCGCGTCGCGAGCGCTCCGAGCGCAGCGACCGTCCGCGCCGTCCCGGTGACAACGGAGGCCGCAAGCCCCGCCGTCACCACGGTGCCGAGTAACAGCTACACATAAGCAGCTCGACAAGGGCGACTCCGGACAGGGGTCGCCCTTTTGCTTGCGCCCGGGAGGGACGCATATGAAGTTTCCTGCTCTACAGTCCTGCGCAAGACGGAAAGCACATTAAGTGCTTTCCTTTGCGTGCGGAACTCGCGATAAACTTCATATGCGTCCCTCCCGGGCGCAAGCAAAAGGGCTGGTTAGTGCCGCTCGCTATTCAGTTAGACAGTCTATTGAGTAGTCAGATTCCAGTCAGTAGATAGACTCAGCAGTATTTCCCCAGATAAAACCTACCTAAATAAACCTGTCCCTTATTGGCAGGTCAGGGCTCAGCGGCCCCGGCACGGGCTAAGTTTATCGCGAGTTCCGCACGAACAGGAGGCCACTTAATGTGGCCTCCGTCGTGAGCAGGACTGTAGAGCAGGAAACTTAGCCCGTGCCGGGGCCGCTGAGCCCTGACCGGCGGGATAGAGCGGTTTGGATGGGGCTTTGATGCATGGGTGGTCTGTTGTTGTGCAAATGGGTATCATACTGTGGTTACTGCATCGACTCTGCGATGCATTGTTGTACGTTCCCGACGGTCGGTTTGCCAGAAGCGCCCCGTCGGTTGTTCCAGACCCGTTTCGTAGAAAGGAAACAACACTCACCTATGGCAGCTAAAAAATCATCTCCCTTGAAGATCATCCCGCTCGGCGGCCTTGATGGCATCGGCAAGAACATGACGGTCTTCGAGTGCGGCGACGACATGGTGCTCGTCGACGCTGGCCTCATGTTCCCCGATGACTCGCAGCCCGGTATCGATCTGGTACTCCCGGATTACACCTATGTTCTGGAGAACGAGGAAAAGCTCCGCGGCATCGTCGTCACTCACGGCCACGAGGACCACACCGGTTCGCTTCCGTATCTGCTCCAGGATCTCAACAACAAGGTGCCCATCTTCTCGAGCAAGCTGACGCTCGGCTTTATCGAGGGCAAGCTCTCCGAGTTCCGCATTCGCGCACCCAAGTTCCGTGAGGTCAAGGGCGGCAGCCACGTCAATTTGGGTGGCATTTCGCTCGACTTCTTCTCGATGACGCACTCCATCCCGGGCGCTTTGGGCGTGTTCATCCGCACCAACCAGGGCACCGTTATGCACACCGGCGACTTTAAGCTCGACCAGACGCCCATCGACGGCGTCACGCCCGACTATGCCGCCATCAGCCGCTTTGCCAAGCAGGGCATCGACCTGCTGCTGTCCGACTCCACCAACGCCACGGTCCCCGGCTTTACCAAGTCCGAGGCCGAGGTTGGCCCCAATCTGCTGCATGCCATCAAGAATGCTCCGGGCCGCGTGTTCGTCGCGTCGTTCTCGAGCCACATCCATCGTCTGCAGCAGATCTGCGACGCCGCCCGAAAGTGCGGCCGCAAGGTCGTCGTGACCGGTCGTTCCATGCTCACCAACACCCGTGTGGCGCGCGAGCTCGGTTATCTCAACATCGATGATGCCGATATCATCGATGCCTTCGATATCGACAACCTGCCCGATGACAAGATCGTCGTCATGTGCACCGGTTCGCAGGGCGAGCCGCTGTCGGCCCTTTCGCGTATGGCCAACGGCGAGCACAAGACGCTCTCCATCCATGAGGGCGATACCGTCATCCTCTCGGCAACTCCGGTCCCCGGTAACGAGAAGGCCGTTCAGCAGGTCGTCAACAGCCTCGCCAAGCTTGGCTGCGACGTGTGGGATAAGAACCGCGCTCTCGTTCACGTCTCGGGTCACGGTAGCCAGGAGGAGCTCAAGCTCCTGATGGCCATGGCCAAGCCTACGTACTTTATGCCGGTCCACGGCGAGGCCGTGCATCTACGCGCCCATGCTCAGCTTGCACGCAAGATGGGCCTCAAGGACGATCACATCTTTATCCTCGACAACGGTGACACGCTCGAGATGCGCGGTGGTATCGTAAAGCGCGGTACGCCCGTCGAGTCCGGCGTCGTCTATGTCGACGGTCTGCGCATCGGTGACACCGATCCCATCGTCCTGCGCGATCGCCAAAAGCTCGCCAACGACGGTATGGTCACGGCCGTTGCCATCGTCTCGCTCAAGCACAAGAAGATCGAGGCTATCGAGTTCTCGGGCCGCGGCGTTTCGTTTGCCATCGACGATCAGTTCTCCGAGGATGCCTCCGCAGCCATCATGAAGACGATCGAGAAGGGCAAGTTTAGCTTTACCAGCAGCGGCTCCGATGCCATTCGCAAAGCCGTGCGCGATTCGCTCTCTAACTTTATCTGGAGCCGTACGCGCACTCGCCCGATGATCATCCCGGTCGTCATGGAGGTTTAGTTTGGCGCGCGGATCTGCACAAAACGCCAAAGGCAATAAGGCCAACAACCAACCGGCATCTGCGAAGGGTGCCGGTTCCCATCTGCGTGCCAATAAGGGCCACGAGTCCGAGTTCGATGAGTTCGAGCCCCTGGTCGAGCCTTCGGCCAATCGCGATATCGCCGGCGTGGTCATTGCCGTTTTGGCGATTGCATCCTTCATTGCCGTGATTTCGCCGGCAACGGCGCCCGTGACGGCTGCTGTCGCCGGCTTCTATCACCTCGGCTTTGGCCTGGGCGCTTACGTGCTGCCGATCGTCATCTTGCTGTTCGCCGCCACGCTCTTTTTGGGTGAGGACTCGCCGCTCAACATTCGCTCGGTCGCGGGCGGCGCCGTGGTCTTTGTGGCCATTGTCTCTATCCTGTCGCTGATGGTGCCGGGCACGAGCGATTCGTGTGACCTCATGTTTACGCCGCAGAACCTTTCCGTGTCGGGCGGCTACATTGGCGCCTTTATCGCAAGTGCCTTGCAAAACGCCTTGGGTAAACCTATCGCCATGGTTGTCCTGCTGGGGCTTGTCGTCGTTGGTTTGGTCATTATCGGCTTTTCGGTGGGTGGCGTTTTGCGCTCCGCACGCGATCGCGCTGCCGATTTTGCCGAGCGTCGACGTGCCGATGTCAATGCGAGCCCGTGGGGCGATGAAGAGGCCCTGTCTGTTCCCGGCGTCGCTCGTCCGCACCTGAGCATTTTGCGCCAGAAGGGGACTGACGCCGCGGTGACCACGGTCATGGGTGGCGATGTCGACCCGGTTTTGGATGACGACGAGGACGATGACCCGTTTGTCGACGTATCCGAGTCGGTTGAAGCCGAGCGGGCCAAGACCACGCTGCTGCCGCGCCGTCATGCCAAGAAGGGCAAGACGGTTCCCAAGCTCAATACGAGTGAGCCCGACCCGTCTTGGTCCGATAGCGAGATTGAGCTCACCGAGGGCGATGACGAGGACGACGAGGCTCCGATTGAGACCGCAAAGACAACTTTGCTGCCGCGTCGCCATGCAAAGCGCGGCCAGGTCACCGGACAGCTTTCGATGGAGGACGATCCGGACAAGGTTGACGAGTCCGAGCCGCCGTTTTCCGTGAATCCCGTCTCGGCCGCCCCCCAGATCCCCGACTTCCTGAAGCACCCCAAGGTCGCTGACGCCTCAACCTCTACGGCCTCTGCCGCTCCTGCTGCGGCTGACAATGGGGGAGCGAGCGACACCGCAACTGACGCCGAGGGCGAAGAAGAGGACGGCCTCAAGCTTCCGCCGCTCGAAATCCTGCATGCCAACCCGCAGTCGGCTTCTGCCGCGTCTTCGGACAAGGAGCTGGAGCAGACCGCTGAGTCACTGCAATCCACCTTGCTTGAGTTTGGCCGCAGTGCCCGCGTGGTCGGCTGGATCGCCGGCCCCACGGTGACGACCTTTAAGCTGCAGCCCGGTGAGGGCGAGCGTGTGAGCAAAATCTCGAGCCTCGAGGACGATATCGCGCTTTCGCTCGCTGCCCAGTCGGTGCGTATCTTTGCCCCGATCCCCGGCACCTCGCTCGTGGGCATCGAGATTCCCAACCGCAAGCGCCAGAACGTCAATCTGGGCGACGTGCTGCCCTATGTGAAGGGCGGTCCGCTCGAGCTCGCTATCGGCCGTGACGCCGAGGGCACGCCGGTCGTCGCCGACCTCGCCAAGATGCCTCACCTGTTGATCGCCGGTACGACTGGTTCTGGTAAGTCGGTGATGATCAACTCCATCATCACGACCTTGCTCATGCGCGCCCTTCCCGAGGACGTTCGCCTGATTATGGTCGACCCCAAGCGCGTCGAGCTTGCGGGCTATAACGGTCTGCCGCATCTCTATGTGCCCGTGGTGACCGAGCCTAAGCAGGCCGCGAGCGCTCTGCAATGGGCTGTGTCCGAGATGGAGCGTCGCCTGAAGGTTTTCGAGCGTCTCAACGTGCGTAAGATCTCGACCTACAATGAAAAGCAGGCCGCCGGCGAGTTTGAGCATTACGACAACCCGCCGCAAAAGATGCCCTACCTGGTCATCATCATCGACGAGCTTTCGGACCTGATGATGGTCGCCGGTAAGGATGTCGAGGCCTCGATCGTGCGTATTGCACAGCTGGGCCGTGCCGCCGGTATTCATCTTATCGTGGCCACGCAGCGCCCCAGCTCCAACGTGGTGACGGGCCTCATCAAGGCTAACATCACCAACCGCATCGCCTTTAACGTCGCCACGGGCATCGACTCGCGCGTCATCATCGACCAGATGGGCGCCGAGAAGCTCACCGGTTTGGGCGACATGTTGTTCTCCAAGGTCGACTGGGGCAAGCCCCGCCGTATCCAGGGCTGCTTTGTCTCGGATGATGAGATCAACGAGATTGTCGAGTTCGTCAAGTCGCAGAGTGAGCCAGACTACCACGAGGAGATCCTGTCTGCCGTGGCGCCCGCTTCCATGTCCATGGCGGGTGGCGGAGGCATTGTCCGCACCGGAGTAGCCGAGCCGCAAGACGATGATCCACTCATTTGGGAAGCCGCCCATATTGTGGTGGAATCGCAGCTTGGCTCCACATCTGGCCTGCAACGTCGTCTGAAGGTTGGCTATGCGCGTGCCGGGCGTATTATGGACATGCTGGAAGAAAAGGGTGTCGTCGGCCCGCCCGACGGTTCCAAGCCGCGCGAGGTCCTGTTGGACGAGGAGGGGCTTGCCGCGCTGGAATCTGTCGACGCCGAGATGGCACGTGAAGATCGTGAGTTTGGAGGATTCTGATGGCTGCACGCTTTGGTGACATGCTGCTCGAGCAGCGTCGCCGAATGGGCCTTTCCATTCAGCAGGTCGCCAACACCATCAAAATCAGGCCGCAGATCATCGAGTTTTTCGAGACCGGTAACTTTGCTTCGATGCCGCCGCGCGGCTATGCGCAGGGCATGATTTCGAGCTATGCTCGTTTTTTGGGCCTCAATCCGCGCGAGGTCGTCAATGCCTACTTTGACGACCTGATGGCATACGAACGCGAGACGTCGCAGCAGGGCGGTCGTTTTCAGGACGCCGCCGGCTACGTCAATTCGCGTTCCTCTGTCGATAACGGGCGCTTCCTGATGGTTCAGGGTGGTCGCTCAACGCGTTATGGTCAGCGTCCGCAGCAGGCTGGCTATATTACCGAGACGGGGTCCAGTGAGGAAATCCGTTCTCAGCGCGATCGTTTCCGCAGCACGCCTATGCCCGACGATCGTGCGCTTCCCGCTGCCCGCGGTGTGGTGCGCGATCCCCGTGTCGGCTACGGAGATGGCGGCTATTCCGATCGTGGCTACCGTGGTGTCTCTGCCGGTCGTGCTCTCGGCGGCTATGCGGACGCCGATGCCACGCAGGTGACGCCGCGTCTTCGCTCTCAATCACAGCCGTATGGCCAGCGCTCTTCGGCTCCGCGTGCGGGCCAGCGTGGCTATCAAGGCCGCGGTGAACTTGCGCCCCGCTCGGGTCAGCGCAGCCTTCAGGGCCAGGGTGGCTATCGCGGCCGTTCCGACAGCAATCGTGGTCGTATGCCTCAGGGAGGCGGCCGCAGCAGTTCCAGTCGTGGACGCGGCGGTTCCCGTACTCCTCAAAACAACGGTCTCGATCCGCGTATCGTCTACGCCGGCATCGGTGCCGTGGCGTTGCTGCTGATCGTGCTCATCGTGGTACTTCTGCGCGGCTGCGCATCTTCGACGCCCGAGACCACGCCCGAGACGCCCGCTGTTACCAAGACGACGACCAAGAAGTCTTCTAAGAAGACTGAAACGGTCGACGAGGACGAAGACACCGATGAGGCGACGGATGAGTCGACCGATTCGGACGCCACCAAGACGACGGCTAAAAAGGAAGAAAACGAGGTAACGAAGGTCAAGGTCTCCGTTGCCAAGGGAAAGACCGCCTGGATTGAGGTCAAGGTTGATGGCAAGTCGGTCTATGGCGCCCAGGCGACTGGCCCCTTTGAGCAGGAGTACACGCCTGAGTCCTCGATCGAGATCACCACGTCCAAGCCTTCCGATGTCACCGTTACCAAGAACGGCGAAAAGGTCCGTTACGATACCAAGACCTCGGGCGTGGCGCGTGTGACGATCACCGTTCCCAAGAAGGAGACGACTGGTTCCGAGAATGGTGAAAGTTCTGATGGTACCGACACCACCGATGGTACCGACACCACCGACGGCACCGATGCCCAGTCCACGGATGGCGCCGATACCGCAACTGACGGCCAGACGCCCACCGATTCTACCGACTATTCGTACGATAGCTACTAAGCCGCTCGTACGCGAAAGGAAACATCATGGCTAAAGATTCCAGCTTCGACGTCGTGTCCGAGGTCAACATGCAAGAGGTCGACAACGCCTTCCAGCAAACCACGCGCGAGATTTCCCAGCGCTATGACCTGAAGGATTCCGGCGCCACGATCGAGCTTTCGAAGGGCGACAAGCTCTTTACGATCAACGCCCCGGCCGACTTTGTCTCCAAGCAGATTATCGACGTGCTGAGCTCCAAGCTCATCAAGCGCGGCATCGACCTCAAGGCTGTCTCGTGGGATGCTCCGCAGGCGGCATCGGGCGGCACCGTTCGCGTGCTCGGCCATATCGTCGAGGGTATCGACCAGGCGACCGCCAAGAAGATCAACAAGGACATCAAGGACCAAAAGCTCAAGGTCAAGGTGACTATCGAGGCCGACAAGCTGCGTGTTTCCTCTGCTTCGAAGGACGCGTTGCAGACCGTGATCCAGTTCCTGCGCGACCAGGACTACGGCCAGCCGCTGCAGTTCACCAACTACCGCTAATATCATTCGAAAGGACTGCTCTCCAACATGGATACACCGTTGGGCTCCGTGCTCTACATCACCCTCGGGTGCGCTAAGAACGAGGTTGACACCGACCGCATGCGTTCTCTTTTAACCGCCGCGGGCTACGAGGAGGCATTCGACCCACAGGATGCCGATATCGCCATCGTCAATACATGCTCGTTCCTCGCCTCCGCAACGTCCGAGAGCATCGAGATCACGCTCGAGCTCGCCAACGAGGTTCAGGACGGCGTTCGTTCTTGTCCCATCGTCATGTGCGGCTGTGTGCCGTCGCGCTATGGCGACGACCTGCCTGACGAGCTGCCCGAGGTCGCTGCCTTTGTGAAGGCCGACGAGGAGGACGGCATCGTGGCGGTCATCGATGGCGTGCTGGGTGTCGAGCGTGAGATCGCTGCCTATATTCCGCAAGTCAAGCGCACTGTCGAGGGCGCCGTTGCTTACGTCAAGATTTCCGATGGCTGCAACCGCTTTTGTAGCTTCTGCATGATCCCGTATATCCGCGGTCGCTATCATTCGCGCAATGCCGAGAGCATTATCTCCGAGGTGCGCGACTTGGTTGCCGGCGGTGTGCGAGAGATCGTGCTGATCGGCCAGGACACGGGCATCTGGGGCACCGACTTTGCGGATGGTGACGTCGCCGAGGGCTCGCCGCGCAATCTGGCGCAGCTGCTGCGCGCCGTAGCCGAGGCCGTGCGTCCGCAGAACGTCTGGGTCCGTGTGCTCTACCTGCAGCCCGAGGGCATGACCGACGAGCTTATCGATACGATTCGCGATACGCCCGAGGTGCTGCCTTATATCGATATCCCCGTGCAGCACTGCGACGCGCGCATCCTCAAGGCTATGCGCCGTTCTGGTTCGCGCCAGGAGCTCGAGGACCTGTTCCGCGATCTGCGTGAGCGTATCCCCGGCATCGTGATCCGTTCCACGGCCATGGTCGGCTTCCCGACCGAGACCGACGACGAGTTCCGCGACCTTATCGACTTTATGGACACCGTCGGCTTTGACTACACGAGTGTCTTTGCCTACTCGCAGGAGGAGGGCAGCCTGGCCGCTAAGATGGAGGGTCAGGTCGATGAGGAGGTCAAGCTCGAGCGCGCCCAGGAGGCCATGGACCTGGCCGAGTCGCTCGGTTTTGCCGCCACCGCCGCACATGTGGGCGAGCGCGCCCAGGTGATTGTCGACGGCATCGAGGAGACCGAGGACGGCGCCGAGCTGATCGGCCATGCTTGGTTCCAGGCGCCCGATTCCGATGGCGCGGTGCACTTGGACGCCAGCGAGGCGTCCGTGGGCGATATTCTGACGGTCGAGTTTACCGATAGCTTCTGCTATGAGCTTATCGGCCATGTTGTGGAGTAGGAGAGCATCGTGGCAAACGAGAGCAATAAGGAACTGACGAGTGTTTGGACGCCCGCCAACATCGTGACGTGCGTTCGCATCGTCTTTATCCCGGTGTTCATGATCGTGTCGGCGCTTTCTCACACGAGTGTTGCCGGTACAGATTGGAGCACCTTCGACGGCCCGCTCGCCGCCGCTGCCTTCATTCTGTATGTGATCCTGTCGTGCACCGATAAGGTCGACGGCTACCTGGCGCGCTCGCGCAACGAGATTACCGATTTCGGTAAGTTCTTGGACCCCATCGCCGACAAGCTGCTCGTGTTCTCGGCCTTGCTGCTGTTCTTGGACTTTGGCACCGTGACGGTTTGGTCCGTGTTCATCATCTTGTTCCGCGAGCTGTTGGTAAGCGCCCTGCGCATGGTTGCGAGTGCCGCCGGCGTGGTCGTTGCCGCCGATAAGCTTGGCAAGTACAAGACGGCGACCACGATGGTCTCCATCTGCGGTTACCTGTGCGTCTTTGCGATGGCCGGCTTGCACCTTGGCCCGCTGGCGCTGACGCTCGGCATCTACTCGGTGTCGCGCTTCCTGTATGCCGTTGCCGTTGTCCTGACCGTTATCTCGGGCGCCCAATACTTCTGGAACTGCCGCAAGATCGTCTTTTCGGTCTAGGTCCTGGTGGGTATGACGGACTCTTTTGATCAGATTTCCGCACATAACGAGGAGCTGGCGCGTCATATTGTCGAGCGCGCGAGCGCTCGGGGCGTGACGGTTTCGACGGCTGAGTCGCTGACAGCGGGTATGATCGCCTCGACGATTGCCGATATCCCGGGCGCCTCGGCGGTGCTGCGTGGCGGTGCGGTGACCTACTGCGATGAGATCAAGCATCGCGTTTTGGGTGTTGATCAGGAGACGCTCGACCGCTATACCGCGGTGTCGCATCAGACCGCGCGCGAGATGGCGGCGGGTTCGCTGGAGCTGTACCAGAGCGATATTGCAGTGAGCGCAACGGGTTATGCCGGCCCCGGCGGCGGCACTGAGGACGATCCGGCTGGCACTTTCTATATTGGCTGGGCGTATCGCGCGGCTGATGGGGAAGTGCCGGTCGTGGACTCTGTGCGCTGCCACTATGAGGGCGACCGTTCGTGTGTTCGTGCCCATGCGGTCGCGGAGGCATTGGGACGCATTGCCCTTGTGCTCAACTCTATGGAATAGACGTGTTTTAAGGGGCCTTAAGGCCCCTTAATTGTGGAGATAGGGACCTCTGACAAATTCAGCGTTTTTGCTGGTCATAGGTTTATTTTCGCCTTCCTTGCTTATATTTGGCCCTATGTGGTCAAGCATTTGGTCAGTATTTGGTCGGCGTTTGGTTGGGTTTTGGAAAGACTGCCTGCATATGATTTATCTGAACGGTTGACCACGAACAGCCGTTCGTTTATTATCGATGCAGGTTGTTAAGAGGAGGGCTTTTCATGGCCAAGAATTCAGGTCCCGTACGTACCGTTCATGCTCGCACGACGGGTAAAGAGCGCGATGAGATGATCGCCACCACCAAGGCCGAGATCGAGAAGAAATTCGGCCAGGGTTCCATCATGAGGTACGGCGACGGTGGCCCCGAGCTCGAGGTCGAGGCCATCCCTACGGGCGCTCTGGCACTCGATGCCGCTCTGGGTATCGGCGGTGTGCCGCGCGGCCGCATCGTCGAGATTTACGGTCCTGAGTCCTCCGGTAAGACGACGCTTTCGCTTGAGATCCTGGCCGAGGCCCAGGCAATGGGTGGCGTGGTGGCATTTATCGATGCCGAGCACGCGCTCGATCCCACGTATGCCGCGCGCATTGGCGTGGATATCGACGAGGTACTGATTTCCCAGCCTGATACGGGTGAGCAGGCGCTCGAGATTGTTGACATGCTCGTGCGTTCCGGCGCCATCGATGCCATCGTCGTCGACTCCGTCGCCGCGCTGACCCCGCGTGCCGAGATCGAGGGAGAGATCGGCGATACCACGGTCGGTTTGCAAGCTCGCCTGATGAGTCAGGCGCTCCGCAAGCTCGCCGGCTCGCTGTCCAAGTCCAACACGACATGCATCTTCATTAACCAGCTGCGAGAGAAGATCGGCGTCATGTTCGGCAACCCCGAGACCACGACGGGCGGCCGCGCCCTTAAGTTCTTCTCTTCGGTGCGTATCGACATTCGCCGCATCGACAGCATTAAGCTTAAGGATGAGGTTATCGGTAACCGCGTGCGCGCCAAGGTCGTTAAGAACAAGGTGGCAGCTCCGTTCCGTTCTGCTGAGTTCGACATCATGTACGGTACGGGCATCTCTAAGGAGGGCTCGATTCTGGACATGGCTGTCGAGTGCGGCATTTGCAAGAAGATGGGCTCCTGGTTTGCCTATGGCGAGGACAAGCTCGGCAACGGTCGCGAGGCCGCCAAGGCGTTCCTGCGCGAACACCCCGATTGCGCCGACGAGATTGAGCATAAGGTCCGCCTTGCCTGCGGGCTTGAGTTTGATGACGATGCTCCGTCCGAGGTCGAGCTGACCGATCAGCCTGCGCCTGAGGAGTTTGACGAGCTTTACGCCATCGATGGTTCCGCCATGCTCGATGATGACGACGAGTAGCGGTTACGCTCATGTCGTATACGGTGACCGAGGCCACGGTCGTCTTTCCCGATAAGAAGGCGGCCTCCTCGTTCTCGAGCGGGTATGCGTCCAAAAAGCCTTGCGCACAGATCGATTGTGAGCTTGAGGGCGGTTTTGAGCGGTCCATTTGGATTCCCGTGCGGGTCGCGCGCCTGTATGTCAAAAATCGCCCCGATCTTCCCTGTGATTGGGATAACTTTCGTGAAGCGGTGCAGCTCATCGAGCGTAAATGTGCACTTACCATGGTGACCGAGATGCTATCGCGACGCGACCATGCGACGGGTGAGGTCCGTGACAAGTTGGCACGCTACGGCTTTCGCCAGCCCGCGATCGATTTCGCCGTCGAGCGCGCCACCGAGTATCGCTTTTTAGACGAGAACCGCTTTTGCTCGTACTTTATCGAGGAACGCAAGCGGCGCGGTTGGGGACAGCGTAAAATCGAGACCGAGCTCAAGCGCCGTCATGTCGTGCTCGATGACATTCCCGGTTATCCCGAGGATTATTTTGCCGTCGAAGACGATTTGGCGCGTGCGTCAGCCCTGCTCGCCAAGCGGCGTGTTCCAGAGACGCGCGGATTCGAAAAACTGGTTCGGTTTTTGATGGGCAAGGGCTTCTCGTATCACATCGCCGCCGATGCCGTTAAGGCACGTCTCGATGCCGAACGTGAGGAATGTGCGGTTTAGGCGTATGCGTTTTGTGGCCCTGCCGTTCACCGCGTTTTAGCCGCCGTGCTGGGGCCATTTATTTGACAGTTGTTGTGGTTCAACGTACGATAAACACTGTCATTTGCTTTGTGATATGTGCTCATCTGTGATGAGTTTGTTTATATGTTTATCTGTATCCGACCCGCATAAGCTGCGCCCATATTACTCAAATGTCGCGAGCCGTTCGTAAGGACGGTTCGCTTTGTTGTGTAACGAATCCATAAAAAGGAGTGAGCATGCCTATCATCGCAGCGCTCGTTGGCATCGTTTTGGGTGCCATCGCCGCCATTGCCTACATGCGCACCGCCAAGCAGGGTAGTCTTCACGAGGCCGACGAAAAAATCCAGTCGGCACACGCACAGGCTGAGTCCCTGATCGGTGATGCTAAGCGTCAGGCCGAGACCCTCAAAAAAGAGGCTCTGCTCGAGGCTAAAGAGGAGATCATCAAGAACAAGCAGGCCGCTGAGGCCGAGGACAAGCAGCGTAAGAACGAGATTCGTACGCTCGAGAACCGCGTGATGCAGCGCGAGGAATCCCTCGATCGCCGCAACGACGCTCTCGACAAGCGCGAGCATCAGCTGTCCAGCCAGGCCGGTCAGGTCGAGAAGCGCTCCCGTGAGCTCGAGGAGCTCTGCGCAAAGCAGACCTCCGAGCTCGAGCGTATCGCCGACCTTACCCGCGAGGACGCCCACAAGGAGCTCCTCGATAAGGTTCGCGGCGAGGTCACCCACGAGGCCGCCACGATCATTCGCGAGTCCGAGCAGCGGGTTCGCGCCGAGTGCCACAAGACCGCCCAGGAGATTCTGTCTCTGGCGATTCAGCGCTGCGCTGCCGATCACACTGCCGAGGTCACCGTTACCTCCGTGCACATTCCCTCTGATGACCTCAAGGGCCGTATCATCGGTCGCGAGGGTCGCAACATCCGGACCTTCGAGCAGGTTTCCGGCGTCAACCTCGTGATCGACGACACGCCCGAGACCGTCGTTCTTTCGAGCTTCGACCCGGTCCGTCGTGAGACCGCCCGTGTCGCCCTCGAGAACCTCATCGCCGACGGCCGCATTCACCCTGCCCGTATCGAGGAGATGTATCACAAGGCCGCCGACCTGGTTCAGCAGCGCGTGCGCGAGGCTGGCGAGCAGGCTGCCTTCGATACCGGCATCCACGATCTGCACCCCGAGATCGTCAAGACCCTTGGTGCCCTGCGCTACCGTACCTCGTTTGGTCAGAACGTGCTTCAGCATTCCCTCGAGGTCTCTGATCTGTGCGGCGTGATGGCTTCCGAGCTTGGCCTGGACGTTGTGACCGCCAAGCGCGCCGGCCTGCTTCATGACCTGGGCAAGGCAATCGACCACGACGTCGAGGGCCCGCATGCCGTCATCGGCGCCGAGCTTGCCCGCCGTTATGGCGAGAAGCCCGTTATCGTCCACGCTATTGAGGCTCACCATGCCGATGTCGACCCCAACACGGTGCTCGATGTCCTGGTGCAGGCCGCCGATGCTGTCTCTGCCTCTCGCCCCGGTGCCCGTCGCGAGTCTGCCGAGAACTACATCAAGCGTCTTGAGAAGCTCGAGGAGATCGCCAACTCCCATGACGGCGTCGAACGTACCTATGCCATGCAGGCCGGTCGCGAGGTCCACGTCATGGTCCAGCCGGACAAGATCTCCGATGCCCAGTCCACGGTCCTGGCTCACGATATCGCCCATCAGATCGAGGAAGAGATGGAGTATCCCGGTCAGGTGCGCGTCGTCGTGATTCGCGAGAGCCGCGCTGTCGATATCGCTAAATAACATGTGCGACGCGAACGAGCTCATCTCATTTATCGCGTCGATGTCGGGGGAGGGCAACCTTCGCGTCGAGGAGAACCTTGGCGAGGGGTATGTCCGCCTCCGCGTTTCGGAGGCCGAGCGGCGCCAGGCTAAGCACGACATTCAGCATGTCGAGGACATCGTCATCGAAATGCTCCGTAATGCTCGCGATGCCGGCGCCGACAAGGTCTATCTCGCCACGACCAAGGAAGATGGCGTCCGCACGCTTGTCTTTCTGGATAACGGTTCTGGCGTTCCGCAGGATATGCAAGAGCGAATCTTTGATGCCCGCGTTACCTCCAAGCTCGAGAGCATGAAGATGGACCGTTGGGGCGTTCACGGTCGTGGCATGGCATTGTTTTCGATTAAGCAGAACACCGACGAGGCCCGTGTGGTCACGTCCGGCGTCGATCTTGGTTCAGCCTTCAAGGTGAGCGTTGCGGCCGACCGCCTCAGTGAGCGTGCCGATCAGTCCAGCTGGCCCCAGGCCGTCAAGGATGAGGACGGACGTTATGTCTGCGCTCGCGGTCCACATAATATTATTCGCGCTGCTTGTGAGTTTGCGCTCGAGGAGTTGCGTGGTTGCGATGTCTATCTCGGTTCTCCGTCTGAGATTGCCGCGACCCTTTATGCTCAAGCGTCAAGTCGGCTCGATACGTCTCGTCTCCTGTTCATTGATGACGAGAGCGAGCTTCCGGTTGTCGATCGTTTAGGCCTTGCTTCTGATGCCGAGGACTTTATCCGTATTTGTTCGGGTTTGGGTCTTGAGATGTCCGAGCGCACGGCCCATCGCATTTTGGCAGGGCAGATTAAGCCCGTTCGCGGTGTGACCGCGCGTCTGCTGCGCGAGCGTGATTCGTCCTCGCATGCGCCGGCTCCTGTCGATCTCGCGAAGGATCGTCGCGGGCTACGTATTGCCAAGGATGACATGGCACAGTTTTCGCGCGCTGTGGAACGCGACTTTAATGACCTTGCCACCCGGTACTATCTCAACCTTTGCGGCGACCCAAAGATCCGTGTTTCGCGTGATCGAATCACCGTGACCTTTGATCTTGCCAAAGAGGAATAGTGCCTTTACCGAGTCCACTCGGTACGATACAGTTATTGCAGTTAAAACGTACTTTTAAATGCAGGAGTTTCTTCATGGATTGCCTGAAGGTATCAAGCAAATCATCGCCCGCGTCCGTTGCCGGCGCCATCGCCGGCATGGTCAAGGATGGTGTACCCGTCAACATCCAGTGTGTCGGCGCCGGTGCCGTCAACCAGGCTATTAAGGCCGTTGCTATCGCGCGCGGTTTTTTGATTCCAACCGGTTTTGATATTTCCTGCGCGCCCGTGTTCTCCGACATCCTCATTAACGGGGAGTCGCGCACGGCCATCCGCCTTTCTATCTACGTTCACCAGATCAATCGAGCTGCTATGGATAACGTCGTCATGGATGATGTTAAGCCTGTGGCATAGCTTCTGCTTGCCTTGTTTCGCTCCCCATCGTTAGGACTTATGCACATGGACCAGCGTTCCGTACGCGATATTCTTGCCGGTAAAACCTACTTTATCCGCACCTTTGGCTGCCAGATGAATCAGCACGACTCCGAGCGTGTGAGCGGTCTGCTTGATTCGTATGGCTGCCTCATGGCGCTCGATCCCGCGCATGCCGATATCGTTGTCTTCATGACGTGCTGCGTGCGCGAGGCCGCCGATACTCGCCTGTACGGTCAGTGCAATTCCTGCAAAAGCCTGCCGCCTTCGCCTTCGGGCAAGCGCGTGGTTGCCGTTGGCGGTTGCATCGCGCAGCGCGATGGCGAGGGCCTGCTCACCAACGTTGATAACGTCAATGTCATCTTTGGCACGCATTCCATTGCACATGTGGCCGAGCTCATTGCCGAGGCGTTCCTTGATGGTAAGCGTCATATCCGCACCAATGAGCATGAGGATACGGACGCCATGAGCATGCCGTGGCATCGCGAGACCCAGTATCACGCCTGGGTGCCCATCATGACAGGCTGCAATAATTTCTGCACCTATTGCATCGTGCCGTACGTACGCGGTCGCGAAAAGAGCCGCCCCTTCGAGGAAATTGTCGACGAGGTGACCGGTCTGGTGCGCCAGGGCGTGCGTGAGATTACGCTGCTGGGCCAAAACGTTAACTCATATGGTCGCGATCTGTTTGGCAAGCCGCGTTTTGCCGATTTGCTGCGTGCCGTGGGCGATACGGGCGTGGAGCGCATCTTCTTTACGTCTTCGCATCCTAAGGACCTGCTGCCCGAGACCATCGACGCCATGGCCGAGACACCTGCCGTAATGCCGCAACTGCACCTGGCCGTCCAGTCAGGTTCGACGCGGATCCTCAAAGAGATGAATCGCCGTTATACACGCGAGGACTATCTGGGCCTGGTCGATCGCATTCGCAACCGCATGCCCGATATCGCGCTCTCGACCGACATTATCGTTGGCTTCCCGGGCGAGACTGAAGAAGACTTTGAGCAGACGCTCTCACTTGCCGAGACGGTCCGCTATGCTCAGGCCTATACCTTCATCTATTCCAAGCGCGCCGGTACCCCGGCCGCCGAGATTGACGATCCTACGCCGCATGAGGTTATTCTCGAGCGTTTCAATCGCCTGGTTAAGGTTATCGAGACCACGGCACACGAGTATAACCAGGGTGAGCTTCATACTGTGGTTCCCGCGCTCATTGAGGGAACGAGTAAAAAGAACGATGCGGTCCTGCTGGGCAAGAGTCCCAAGAATCAGACCGTGCATGCGCCTATCCCCGAGGGTTACAGCATCGATCAGCTTGTTGGCAAGATCGTTGATGTTAACGTTGACGTTGCCAAGACCTGGTATTTGTCCGGTTCCGTTATGGGCGAGCCGCGCTAATGGTTTCTCCCGGGGCAGGCCTTTCCGCCGTTGCGATCGTCGGTCCGACGGCGGTTGGTAAGAGTGATGTTGCCGACCGTTTGGCAGCTCGTCTTTCGTCCGAAGTGCTGTCGTGCGATGCGATGCAAATCTATCGCGGCATGGACATCGGTACCGCAAAGATGGTGCCCGATGAGTGTACGGCGCCGCTGCGTCTCGTCGACATTGTAGAGCCGGGTGTAGCATATTCTGCTGCGCTTTATCAGGCTGACGCTCGCGCGCATGTTGAACGTCTCCTTGGTTCGGGTTGCCTGCCGGTTTTTTGCGGAGGTACGGGGCTGTATCTCAAGGCTGCCCTTGATGAGATGGACTTTCCCTCGGGTGAACTTGAGGACGATCGCCGTGCGGCCTATCAGGAGCTTGCCGAGCGTATTGGCGAGGAAGAACTGCATGCCCTGCTTGCCGAGCGCGATCCAGAATCGGCTGCTGTTATTCATCCCCATAACGTGCGCCGTGTGATTCGTGCGCTCGAGATGCATGATGATGGCGTCTCCTATGCGCAGCAAAAGTCGCAGTTTAGTGTTCCGCACGAGCATTATCATGCCCTATGGTTTGGTCTGACGCGTAATCGCGAGGTGCTCTACGAGCGCATTAACCAGCGCGTCGATCTGATGTTTGAGCAGGGTCTTGTCGATGAGGTCCGCGGTCTTATGGGCCAGGGGCTGGGAGATGCCCTGACGTCGATGCAGGCAATTGGCTATAAAGAGATCATTGATGCTTTCAATGGCGTGATGAGCATGGATGAGGCTCGCGAACTCATTAAGATGCGTTCGCGTCGTTATGCCAAGCGTCAGCTTTCGTGGTTTAAGCGCGATGACCGTATCGTGTGGTTTGATATGGATGAATGTACGATCGATGAGGTCGTTGAGGATATCCTGCATCGTATTGAGGCTGCCTAATGCCCCGTTTCCCCCTTGTTCCCACGGCACCCGAGCCCGAGCGTGCCATTTTAGTTGGTGTTGAGTGGCGCGACAATGCATGGCCGCTCGATCGCTCGCTTGATGAGCTGGAGCGTCTTGCCCACACAGCTGGTGCCCAGTGCGTGGCACGCTTGTCGCAGCGTTTGGTAAAGCCGTATCCTAAATCGTTTATCGGTTCCGGTAAGGTTGAAGAGCTGTGCGGCCTGGTGCATCGCATGGATGCCGATGTCGTTATTTTTGACGACGACCTGACCCCCTCGCAGCAATCCTATTTGGAGAAAGCCGTGGGCGAGCCGGTAAAGATTATCGATCGTACTGCACTGATCCTGGATATCTTTGGCCTGCATGCTCAGACGCGTGAGGGACGCCTGCAGGTACAGCTGGCACAGCTTCAATATTTGTTGCCTCGCCTGCGTGGCATGTGGAGCCATCTCGCTAAGGAGCAGACGCGCGGCGGCATCGGCTCACGTTTTGGTCAGGGCGAAAGTCAGCTCGAGGTCGACCGTCGCCTCATTCGTAATAAGATCGCTGCGCTTCGTCGTGAGCTCAAGCTGGTTGAACAGCGTCGCGATGTTCAATCCAAGAGTCGCATTGAGTCCCCGGCGTTTCGCGTCGCGTTAGCCGGTTATACCAATGCCGGTAAATCGACGTTACTCAATCGTCTGACCGGCTCTACGGTACTTTCGCAGGACAAGCTGTTTGCTACGCTCGACCCGACGACGCGCTCGTATCGTCTGCCCGGCGGTCGCGGCATGACGATTACCGATACCGTCGGCTTTATTCAAAAGCTGCCCCATGGTCTGGTCGATGCCTTTAAATCGACGCTGTCCGAGGTTTTGGGTGCCGATCTAATTCTCAAAGTCGTAGATGCGTCTGACGAGGACTATGAGCGGCAGCTGGAGGCTGTCGACCGCGTGCTTGATGAGATCGGCGCCGGAGAGCGTTTAACGCTGACCGTATTCAATAAAATCGATCTTCTCGATAGCGTCGATCGATTGAGTTTCCGTCGTCGCTATCCGGAGGCCGTTCTGTTCTCGGCCCAAACGGGCGAGGGGCTCGACGATCTCGTCGACCGGATTGCTCGCGAGGCAGCTGCCACCGATGTGTTGCTCTCCGCTGATATCCCGTATCGCGAGGGCGCTCTCATCACGCTGGTGCATGAGCAGGGAACCCTTCTGCATGAGGAATATCTCGAGGACGGCGTTCGCATTGTGGCGAAGTTGCCGGCTCGTATTGCACCGCGGCTCGAGCGCTATCGTACGGAATAAACGATTTCTAGCACGCCTAGAATGACTGGCTGATGGAGCAGGTAGAACGGTAAGGCATGCCGACCCAGGACTGCGAGCGCCGGGATAGGATTGGCGTATGCCCATGCTGGCGCTTCGAGACTTGATGCTTGTGCTGCCTGGGCAGCAAAAAAGCCGGTAAGGTACATAAAGACAAACGGTATGAGCGGATAGTAATCTCCCGAAACAAAACCCGGGCCTGGGAATCCAAGCCATGCCAGGTAGGGGAGTGGGTAGACCGCCTTTGGAATGCCCCAGGTTAGGGCAAAAAGAACAAGGCACGCTGCGATGCCCCATGAGCCCGGTAATTTTTGGAGTAACGGACGGGTGAACGCAACCACCGCGGTGCACACCGCCATGCAATAAATGATGCCAAAGTTCACTGAATCGTCGACCGATACGAGCGTTGTTGCGATCCAGACGACCAAAGCTGCGGCAGCGTACTTAGCCGCTCGTTTGGCATTGTTGCGTGAGAGCGTGCACATCCAACCCGCGATAAACAAAAATACCCAGCTGATGCTGGCGCGCCAGATGTCTTGAAAGACTGACTGGGTAAACCAGGGCATATCCCAGCCGTACAGGTAGGCGAGATCATAGCAAGCGTGAAATCCTGCCATAGAAATCATCGTAAACCCGCGGACGGTATCAAAGATGGTGATGCGTTTTTGCATTACGAGAACCGGCGCATTAAACCGACAACTTTACCCAAAATAACGGGGTTCGTCGCATAGATGGGCTCCATAGCGTCGTTCTCGGGCTGCAAGCGCACACGTCCCTGCTCCTTGTAGAACGTCTTGACGGTCGCCGAACCATCAATCATGGCCACGACAATTTCGCCGTTCATGGCACTTTTTTGTTCACGGACGATGATGTAATCGCCATTGAAGATGCCGACATTGATCATTGAGCTCCCATGCACCTCAAGGATAAAGGAACCCTGATCAGTGGCGATTTCGGTCGGGATAGTAAACGTGTCTTCGATATTCTGCTCGGCCAGAATGGGAATCCCAGCCGCGACGCGACCAACGAGCGGCAGCGAGACCGTTCCGCGAGGTGCGGTGGGCTCGTCAGATTTAGAAATTGAGACAGAGGAACCATCCTCGTTAAAGAGTTCCAGGGCGCGCGGTTTGGTGGCATCGCGCTTGAGTAGCCCGCGCGCTTCAAGGGCAGAGAGATGGGCGTGCACGGTGCTGGGGGAGGAAAGGCCCACGGCAGAAGCCATCTCGCGCACGCTGGGCGGATAACCCTTCTCCTGCTGATATTCCTTGATGAAGTCGTAAATTTGCTGCTGACGCTTGGTAATTTTGCGAGCCATCAGGGCATCCTCTCTACCCATGTCAAACAAATGTTCGAATTTTGCTTGACAGGAACAACTGTTCGAAGATAATAATAACCGAACATTCGTTCTCGCGCTAGACATTTTTGTCCGCGCGGCTTGATAAAACTGTTCTCAGCAAAACACGCGAGAGGAGAACATGATGAACGTAACGAATATGGTCCAGGGAAACCTCGCCCTTAAGCTCGAGACGCCTGCAGAACCCACTTTTACGGTTGTTCAGGGTGGCCGCTCCGGCTTTCAGCCTTTGACCGTAAAGCCTGCGCGCAATCAGCAGGCTGTAGTCGCGCCGGCCCGCGTTGCCCTGAAGGTTCCGACGATTGTCGCCGTCGCCGTTGCGCTTACGCTCTTCTTTGTCCTCACTATGTCGGTCTTTAGCACTCGTCACGCCGCGTATGCCGAGTCCGTTTCCAACATTACCTACGAGACCATTCGCGTTCAGCCTGGCGATTCTCTTTGGTCGATTGCCGAAGAATATCCAATCGAAGGCCTTTCCACGCAAGAGACTTCCGACATGATCCGTAGCGTCAATCATCTGGAGCATGGTTCGCTCGCCGCCGGTGCGCATCTTAAGGTTCCTGCTCGTTCGTAATCATTATCGCGCTGCGCATGGTACCCTTGTTATCGTTTAAGAGGAGGTACCATGCGCTGTCCCAAATGCGGCAAGGCACATACCCGCGTCGTTGATTCCCGTATGCAGGAGTCAAATAACACCATTAAGCGCCGTCGCGAATGTTGCTCGTGTAACTACCGCTTTACAACGTTTGAGCGATGCGAGGACCCTATCGAGGTCATTAAGTCAGATGGAACTAAGCAGCGGTTCGATCGCAATAAGCTTCTTGTCGGCTTGATGCGCGCCACCATCAAGCGCGATATCGACACTAAGAAGCTCAATGAGATTATCGATGACATCGAGGTCGAGCTTCGCTCTCGCACGCTGACGGCCGTCACGTCCCATGAGTTGGGTGACATGGTGCTCAAGCGCTTGGCCAAGATCGACAAGGTTGCTTACATCCGTTTTGCCTCGGTCTACCGCGATTTCAAAGACGTCGATGAATTTCTGCAAGAGCTCGACAAGCTAAGGTGATTCCATGTCCAACATTACCGTCAACATAAAGCGTCTCGACCCCACCGTCGAGCTTCCCAAATACGCCCATCCCACCGATGCCGGCTTGGATTTGCGCTCCAACGAGGACTGCGTCCTGAAGCCCTTCGAACGCCGTCTGGTCTCTACGGGGCTGGCCATCGCCCTGCCCGATGGCTACGCCGGCTTCGTCCAGCCCCGCAGCGGCTTGGCCATCAAGCAGGGCCTGTCTATAGTCAATACGCCGGGCCTCATCGACGCCCACTACCGAGGGGAACTCAAGGTTATCCTCATCAACCTGGATCCCACCAACGACATCCAAATCAACAAAGGCGACCGCATAGCCCAACTCGTCATCCAAGAAGTCCCCACGGTCAACCTCATAGAAGTAGAAGAACTAGACGAAACCGACCGAGGCAAAGGAGGCTTCGGCTCCAGCGGCATCGCCTAGGGCGCTCGTATCCCTCCCGCCCGGGGCTTACCTATATCATTCCATGCTCAAACATTCTCGCTTCGCTTCGCTCGCTGCGAAACTGCGCGTGGAACGATATAGGTAAGCCCCGGGCGGGCGGCTACTCGCTTGAGATAATATTTACTTTTCTAGTAAGCCGACGCGATAAAGGGACGCCTCCTTTGTCGCGTCGGCTTACTGTATTTATATTATCTGGTTCCCCTTTGCAGATTCTACTGGTGGGGAATCTGGTATAGCTGCTAGTACGTAAACGCAGCTTACCTGCGGGAGGCCCCTATATATCGTCCCACGCGCAGTTTCGCAGCGAAGCGAGAATGTTTGAGCATGGGATGATATATAGGGGCCTCCCGCAGGTAAGCGGACATAAAGACGCTAGCGGATATGCGCTGGCTTGCCGCCCCAGTAGAAGCGGCAGAAGGCTCGTTTGCGCTTTTGGGGTTTGCCTACGAGCTCTATGGTGGCGATGGCGATGTCTTCGGCTGCGTGTGGGCGGCGTAGTACTTCGCCGTTGATGAGCAGTGCCTTGAGCGACTCAGGATGATCGTGGAGATGACGCAACGTCACGATGAGCTCTCGTGCGGTGGTGACATGCATGCTGGCGCCCATGCCGGTGAGCATGGTGGTGTTGGCCTTTTCCTGGCCATAGGACTTGCCCAGCAGAATCATCGGTAGATGTGCACATAGGCACTCGGTGACCGTGAGTCCGCCCGATTTGAGGATTGCCAGGTCGCACCCGTGCATGAGGGCCGCCATGTCGTCGACATAGTCCAAAACCGTGACGTTCTCGAGCTTCATGGCATCGAAGAGCGTCTTGAGGCGGGTGGCGTATTCCTCATCCTTGCCCGGCAAAAAGACAAAATGCATGTCCTCAAAGCTGCGTAGGAAGGGGAGCGTATGGTCCATCGCCGCCCGGAAACGCACGTAAGGCTGCGGCAAGCTGGCGCCAGCCATAACCAGCACGACCGTCTTGTCTGCCGGCAAATTGAACTTTTTCAGCTCTTCCTCTCGATCATAATCCGAATCGAATCCCGCTCGGATGGGGATACCCGTAATGCGGATCTTTGACTCGGGAACCTTGCGAGGGCGCAGCGTTTCGGCCATAAATTCGTTGGCCACGCAGAACAGGTCGGTGTCCTTGTGGGGCCAAAAGCCTTCGACTTCATAGTCTGTTGGTACGCAGATGACCGGATAATCGATACCCGTAATTACGCGGGCGCCCACGGCAACATTGGCTGCTGTGATGTGCGTTGCAACCACGGCTATGGGCCTGCGGCTACGAATATATTCGTTGAAGGCGGGGAACATAATTCGCGACCATGCCGTTCCGCCACCCCAGAGAAGATGTCCCGTAAGCGTATATCGCCAGGTCAGGTCGTAAATGGGGCGCGTGGCTCCCGTAAAAGAAGCCGCGGTCTTATTGCCGTCGAATTTAATACGTCCAAAATCAAGGATATCGAGCACTTCAATCTCAATATCCTCGGGGATGCCATTGGTGCCGCGGATGAGGTCGAATGCCTGCGCTATCGCATTTGCGGCGGCCTTGTGGCCCGAGCCAACGGAGGCGTGCACGATGGTCACGAGAGGTTTTTGCTGAGCCAGGAGCGTGGTTTGCTCCGATTGGGGAGTGCTGTGCGTGAGCAGGGGAGCGTCGTCACTCGTCTGCGCCTGGTCCATCGATAACTCCCCTTCAGCTTTGTAATACGGATTTATCATTGTAGTGCATGAGTGTCACGTTCACGTAAATTTGGGTACGAGCGCAAAGAACGACAACGTTTCGACGAAAGGACGCTTCATGACTACCGATAAGCCGATCGATGTTGCGATTATCGGTGGCGGCCCCGCGGGCTATGCTGCCGCCATTTATGCTGCGCGTGCCAACCTTACGACGACCGTGATTGAGCAGGGCATGTCGGGAGGGCAGATCGCCACAACCAATGAGGTCGAGAACTATCCGGGTTTCCCGCTCCTGAGTGGCGCCGAACTCGGCGAGCGTTTTCAGCAGCATGCAGAGGGCCTGGGAGCACAGGTTACATGGAGCATGGTTACGGGTATCGATTACGATGCCGATGCAGCGTTGTTTACGGTGCATCACGATATGGGCGATACGCTGGCCTCGAGCGTTATCGCTTGCATGGGTGCCACGCCGCGTCCGGCAGGTTTCGCAGGCGAGGATACGTATCGCGGTCGTGGCGTTTCATATTGCGCAACATGTGACGGCATGTTTTTCCGCGGCAAGCAGGTTTTTGTAATCGGTGGTGGCAATTCGGCATGCGAAGAGGCGCTGTTCCTGTCCGACATTGCCAGCAGTGTGACCATCGTGCTGCGCCGCGACCAGTTCCGTGCGCCGGATGGTGTTGTTCAGAAAGTACTCGCAAAGGACAATATTACAGTTAGGTACCAAACTAGTATTGTGGAGCTATCGGGCGAAGCCATGCCAACGACGATTACCTTTAAGGACAATGCATCTGGGGAAACTCATGCCGAGTCATTTGAGCCCGGCTCGTTTGGCATCTTTGTCTTTACGGGGACGCAGCCACATACCGAGCTTGTTGAGCATCTAGTCGACCTGGCTCCCGACGGCGGCATTGTCACCGACGATTCGATGGCCACCTGTACACCTGGTCTATTTGCCGCTGGCGACATCCGTTCCAAGCGCTTACGCCAGGTTGTGACCGCCGTTTCTGATGGAGCCATAGCGGCAACGAGCGCATACGCGTTTCTCCGTGGATAAGTACGATAATATATCTTATGTAAGGTTGCTATCTTTACACAAAGTGGTTGGACGATGCATCAATGTGTTGTCCAACCACTTTTACTTGCCGGCTATGTGGTATGCAAAACTAGATAACCTAGAATACAATATAGTAAATGAACGGAGGACCTTTATGAACCACGTTAAACACGTTATTCCGATGTCCGATTCGTCGGTCAGCATTAAGCCTGAGGATATTCAGCCCACTGTGCTGCCCGATGCATTTATTCAGTCCGAAATCGTGCGCAAACTCAATACGTTGAGTCTGCCGCGCTATGACCAGTTGCCCAATGTGACGCTCTACCGCGACCAGGTTATTGAGTATGTTGCGCTGTGGATGGAGCCGCTGTCCATTTGCGTTGAGCACCCTGTCATTACGCCATCGATGATCAATAACTACGTGAAGGTCGGCCTGGTGCCTGCTCCGGTCAAAAAGCAATATGGCCGCGAGCAGATTGCCCGCCTGATCGCTATCTGCCTCTTTAAGCAGGTCTTACCTATTGCTGCGGTGCAGGCACTCTTTAACATTCAGCGTTTGAGCTACGATGCCCCGACGGCCTTCGATTATGTGGTCGATCAGCTCGAGGCATCGATTCGTTCGGCGTTTTCCGTCGAGCAGACGCCGGTTCCCGATACGGCGCATCAGGTAACGCGTGAGTCGCTGCTTGTGCGCAGTGCGGTTTCATCCTTCGTTTCGAAAGCGTACCTGATGAGCTATCTAAAGTTTAATGGGTTTAATAGCTAGCCGACGTATAAAACGGGCGGAGCAAAGGGTCATCTGTCACTTTGCCCCGCCCGTATTTTTGCTTAGTTGGACGTTATTGGCCCGAAGCCACGCCCATGCCGTAGCCGATAATGAGCCCATGCATTTCGGCATAGTATGAATCTAGCCCGTTACAGGGCATGATGATAGTCTTGGAGCCTGACCAGCGCTCCACAATGCGGCTGGCAAGTGCCTGGGCGCCTGTCTCATTTTCCACATGGTCGATGACGACCTCGCCGCCCGTAAAACCCTCGGCTTCCATGGTATCGATGATCTTGTTGAGCATCTTCTTTTCGCCACGCGTGTGACCGACGAGTTCGATTTTACCGGCCTCGCTCGCCGTTCCCAAAATGCGGATATTGAGCTTGTTGGCAATGACGCCGGCTGCCTTAGGGATACGTCCAGCTTTGGCGAGGTTTTCGTAATTGCACAAACTGAAGAGGATCTTGCTCTGCTGCTCCAAGCTATCGAAGTAGGCGCAGGCATTCTTAAAGGAGGTATCCGGGTTGCTTGCAAGATAGCGGTCGAACAGCAGGAAGATTAGGTCCATTTTGCCACCTGCGGCTCGCGAGTTAACCAAATGAATCTGACGATTGGGCTCCTCGGCAAGCACCATGTCACGTGCGGTGGCCGCGGCATTGTAGCTTCCCGATACGCCCTCCGAGATGGGCATGCAAATCGTCTTGTCGGCAAGCCTAAAGAGTTCGGCCCACTCCCCTACGCTTGGACAGGCGCTTGAAGAAGCACTTGACTCCGCCTGCACGGCGCAATTGAGCTCGTGAACGTCGAGCGTGAGGTCATCGACAAACTCGCGCTCCCCCACTCGGATCTTAAGGGGTGCAAATGCAAAGGTGGTATGAGGTGCGGTTGGCTGCCAATCGCGAAGATTGCAGCTCGAATCGGAGATAAGCGCCCAGCTCATTGAGGGTCCTTTCTATTTGTTCCTCAACAATTATAGCCGTCTTTCGGATTGATTGGACGGCTATCTAGTTTTGAATACTAGATAGCCGTCCTGATCTTAAGGCAAACTGTTGGGGCAAAAAGAATGGGTCTCGTGACTCAAGATCGCGAGGCCCACGTTCGTTCGCTGTAGAAATAAATTAGTAGCGCACGAAGATGTAATTGTTGTTCATGCCAGCGGCAACGGAGCTGATGATAACGCCCGTCTTGTAGTCGGAAGCATGGATCATCTGGCCGTTACCAATGTAGATGCCGGTGTGGTAAGAGTTAACCACGACGTCGCCAGGCTGGGGATCGGACACGCGGGTCCAGCCCATGAAGGTGCCCGTAGTGCCAAGGCGGCAATAACGGCCCGTGAGGCAGTAGCTTACAAAGCCGGAGCAGTCAAAGCTGTTCGGTCCAATACCGCCCCAAGAATAAGCATAGCCAAGCTTGCTGTAGGCGCGCGAAACAACGGAGCCACCATCAACAGATTGACTCGGTGCTGAGGGCGTGGGTGCCGGAGCGGGCGTGGGGGCAGGCTGCGGCGTGGGAGCAGGAGCGGGCGTGGGCGCAGGCGTGTTGCCACCGCCGTTGTTGGTCGTACCGCCACCATTGTTGGTGTTCTCGGTCGTACCGGCGGTGTCGTTGCTCACCGTGGCCTTTTCGGCGGTGCTGGCATTAATGCCAGCCTGCAGCGCAGCGTTGGCCTCGGCCTCGGCAGCGAGCTCGGCCTGCAACTGCGAATCCAGGGAGTTCACGACACTCTGGGCCTCAGCCTGCTGAGCATTGAGCTCGTCGACCTTCTTCTGTGTCGCGGCGACGTTCTTCTCCTGCTCGGTCTGCTTATCGGTGAGCTGCTGCTTATGGTCCTTGACCTCCTGAATGGACTGGGCCTGCTTGTCGGACACCTTGCCGTAGTAGAAGAGACGGTTGAGCATGTCGCCCAGATCGTCGACGCCCGTCAGAACCTGAAGGAGACTCAGACCGCCGGTCTTGTACTCACCGGCAACGTAGTTAGAGAGCTTGGCCTGGCCTTCGGCAATCTCTTGCTGCTTTTGCGTGATTTCGCCTGCAGTCTGATCAAGCTCCTGCGTCTGTGCGGAGAGTTCTTCATGAATTTGCTGGGTTTGCGTGCCAATCTGCTCGAGCTTGGTACGGGCAGCGGCAAGGTCGGATGCTGTATCGGCATAGGCAGGAGCCGAGAGGCCCAGGCCCAAAACACAAGCGAGGGTTGCCGTAGCAGCGCAGCGTGCCATGTTTCTGTGCGTGTTTGCTGTGCGCATGGAGCTTCCTTTCCGGTATCTAAGGGTAGCGGCTAGTCCACCGTTACCAGGCTAAAGAGCTCAACGTCGTCGTTAGAAGGCGTGAGCTTCTTGCGCGGGTTGAGAAACGCAAGCTCAAGGATACAACCGTAACCTACAAGCTTTGCGCCCATATCTCGCACCAGTTTACCTGTTGCCTCGACAGTTCCGCCCGTCGCGACCAAGTCGTCCAGAATCAACACGGTATCTTTAGAGCTGATGGCATCGGCGTGGATCTCGATAGAATCCGTTCCATACTCGAGCTCGTAGCTCTCGCTGACCGTCTTGCGCGGCAATTTGCCCGGCTTACGTGCGGGAATAAAGCCGGCACCCAGGGCGACGGCCACGGGCACACCGACCATAAAGCCACGGGCCTCGGGTCCTACGACCTTGGTAATGCCCATGTCGGCAAAATGCTCGGCCAGGGCATCCACCATGGCCTTCAGGGCCTCGGGATTTCCAAAGAGCGGCGTGATGTCCTTAAAGACGACTCCGGGCTCGGGATAGTCGGGGATATCGACGATATGAGATTCGAAGTCGTACATGGGTGACCTTTCATGGATTGCCGGGTGAACGGCGGTTATTTGCCCGTGTTAGCAGACGAGCTCTGCGAGGGGACGACGACTTTGGACGGCTACACGAGCGACTCGTCGTGCGCGGCAACCGCGGGGACGCTTGTCGCATCGCTTTTAGCCTTGGTCGATTCGGAACGCGCAATCTCTTCATCGAGGGCATCGATGTCAGCGTCCTCGACCACGGCGTTGAGCGACTCAAAGACACGGTTCTTAAGTAGCGCGGTATGCACACCCTCGGTGAGGTCGTGCAGTTTCTTAAAAGCGCGCTCGAGCTTGGCGTCGCGCTCGTCATCGGAGGTATCCATGCCGAGCATGCTCACGAGAACCTGCTCAAACATCGAAGATTCGCGGTTTGCCGACGATACGTACTGACGCAGGTTGCGCGGCTCAATGTGGAAGCGCGACAGCTCCGAGCAGTAACGGATAATCGGGAAATCTCGGCCATCGACGAGCTCACGGTTCTGCGGGCTCTTGATGATGCGGATAAGATCGTTCTCGGCAAGGGAGCGGATAAACGAAATCTCAACACCGAGCATGTCGGGGATCGTCTCGATGGGATGCAGCTTTTGCTTGGTCTCCTTGGGCTCCGTCTTAAGCGGAACATCGGACAGAAGACCCACCTCGTAAGCCAAAGTGGACAGGTCCGTGGCGTTTTCCAAGCGCTGCTTAATCACGTTGAGCGGCATGTAGCGGGTCTTCTGCAAGTGCAGGATGACCTCCAGGCGATCAACGTCCTCCTTAGAGTACTGACGGTATCCCTTAGGCGTACGATGAGGGGTAATGAGCCCCTCATCTTCTAGAAATCTAATTTTTGAGTTCGAAAGATCGGGGTATGCGCCTCGAAGTAGGTTGACGACTTGGCCGATACTCAGATAGTTGCGTTCGGCCATGCCCTACTCACCGGTTTCGATGCGCTCCGGCGTGCTCTCGTGGTAGATGAGCGTAAACGTACCGATCTGGACGGAAGAACCGTCGTGCAGCGGGGCTGCATTGACGATGGCACCGTCGACCCAGGTGCCATTGAGCGAGCCCAAGTCCTCGATGCGAGCGCCGAGGCCCTCGCGGATAATGCGCGCGTGGCTGCGCGATACGGTCATGTCATTGAGGAAGATGCCGTTCGCAGGATCGCGGCCGATGGTGGTCACGTCGTCCTCGAGCTCAAAGGCGGCACCAGTCTGCGGACCCTTGACGATGGACAGAACGGGGGCGGTGATGCGCACGTTGGCCATGAGGTCGGGAACGGTGACGTCGCTTGAAGGCACGCGAAATACGCAGGTAGCGTCAGCAGTCTTATCATTCTGAGCCATATTGTTTACCATGTTGTCCATGACAACCCCTAACTTATCGCGGACGTGCCGCAAATAATGAACCGTACGTAATCATACCCCAACGAATCAGTCTTCGATTTCAGGGTTCAGAAAGTCGATGTCCTCGTCCTCGGGATGCGCGAGAGCCTGTTTAATGGCCACTCCGCCCTTAATGGAATAGATGACAGCCGTGAGCATGGAGAAGATCACGCCGCCGTACACAAAGAAGATGCCGAGGGGCACCGAGCTTCCGTTGAGGCCCGGGAAGGCCGTAAGGGTTGAAGGTAAAAGATGCAGGCCGTCAATAACGGGGAACCCGAGCAGCATGAGCGAGAAGCCGGTCATGAGCAGTGCAGTGGCAATCTTTCCGGGAAAGACGACATCGATGGGGCGACGGTGATAATGACGCACGATAAGCGTGCCGATGCCCAGATAGATGTCGCGGCCAATAATGAGCACGCAGACCCAGATTGGCAGCTCTCCGCGAACCACCAGCCCAAGTACGCCGGTGAACAGCAGCGCACGGTCGCAGATGGGATCCATGACCTTGCCGAGCCACGAGACCGTCTTGGTCATGCGGGCGATCTGACCGTCCATCCAGTCGGTGGAGGCGGCAACGGCGTAGATAACGATGGCGATGACGCGGTTGTTATCCGTCACAAACAGGTACAGAAATACCAGGGTGAGGATCAGGCGCGTAAAGGTGATGAAATTGGAGATCGTAAAGATCTTATTCAACGGGTAATCGGAAGTGCCGATAAGCTCCTTTTTGATCTTCTTTTTGATGCCCACAGGACTCCCCCGCTGGTTAACGACAAAACTTTCGATACTATACCCGTTCCGGCGATGTCTATCCAGCGTAAGCATAGAGAGTCCAGACATATGGAGGATGCTACTGGGTTGTGCGGCATTCTGCATTTGTGTACATCAGCCTCCAAATATGACATTTTTCGGCATCTTTGATGGTTGATGTACACGTTTTGATTCGGTGATTACATCGATCGGGAAAGTTGTTGCCTTAAGCAAATTAATCATGATGTGCGGGTCGAGAAGGGTTGGCGCCAAAAGAGCCCAACGGCCGTTACGGCTTCGTTAGAAACACGCCCCACCATGGATGGTGAACCCGAAAGGTAAGGCGCGCGGGCACGGTGACTCGGCCCGCGCTCCCGGAAGAGAAAGGATAAACCCATGGGTTACATGCTCAAGACGCGCGGGCTCACCAAGCGCTTTGGCCGCGGCGACCAGGCGCAGGACGCCGTGGCCGACGTGAGCCTTCATATCCGCGAGGGCGAGGTGTACGGGCTGCTCGGTCCCAACGGCGCCGGCAAGTCGACAACGCTCAAGATGATCTGCGGGATGCTGCGGCCGACGGCCGGGGAGATCCTCTTTGCCGGGCACGCCTGGCGCCGCGAGGACCTCTACGCAATCGGCAGCCTCATCGAGGAGGCGCCGCTCTACCCCAACCTCACCGCGCGCGAGAACCTGCGCGTGCGAATCACGCTGCTGGGCCTTCCCGAGAGCCGCATAGATGAGGCGCTCGCCGCCGTGGACCTCGCGGACACCGGGAAGAAGCGCGCCGGGCGCTTCTCGATGGGGATGCGGCAGCGCCTGGGGCTCGCGCTGGCGCTGATCGCCCGGCCACGCCTGCTCGTGCTCGACGAGCCCACCAACGGGCTCGACCCCATCGGCATCGAGGAGCTGCGCGACCAGATCCGCGGCTTCGCGGCGGCGGGTACGACGGTAATCGTCTCGAGCCACATCCTCTCCGAGGTGCAGCAGATGGCGGACACCATCGGCATCATCTGCGGGGGGCGCCTCGCCTACGAGGATGCGCTTCGGCCCGGGCAGGACCTCGAGGAACTCTTCATGAGCTTCTGTCGGGAAGGGCGACGAGCGCGCGGGGAGGTGGCGGCATGACGGGTGAGAAAGGCGGCCTGCTCGCGGCCCTGCGCGCCGAGGCCCTGAAGTCGCGCCACGCGGCACCGGTTCGCCTGGCCGTGCTCATGGCGCTGCCGATGCCGCTGCTCGGCGCGATGCCCTACCGGGGCGTGCAGATCTTCAGCGCGTGGAACTACTGGTACGCGCTCTTCCTGCCCGTGTGTCTCTCGCTCGTGGTGGCGTGCGTCGCGCGGGCGGACGCTCGCACGCGGATGCGGGGGCTTCTGGGCCTGGGCTTCCCGCTCGGGCGCGCCTGGTGGGCCAAGGCGCTCTGGTGCCTCGCGCTCTGCACGCTCTCGAACCTCGTGGTCTTCGGCATCTACCTCGCGGGATCGGCGTTCTCCTCGCAGGGCCTCACGGCCGCGGGCGCGCTCACGATGCTCCTCTGCGCGCTCGTCAACACGGTGACCGCGGCGTGGATGATCCCCGCAGGGCTCTTCCTCACGGCGCGGCTCGGCATGCTCGCGGGCATCTTCTGCCCGCTCGTCGCGCAGCTCGTGGGTGGGTTCGCCTGGTCGTTGGTGCCGTTGCCGCAGCTCTTTCCGCCGTCGGCGAGCATGGTCATCCCCACGAGCTTCATCCCCGTGCTGCCGAGCGGCGAGCCACTCGCGGCGGACATGGCGCTCGGCGGGGCGCTCGCGGCGGACGGCATGCTCACGCTGGCGGGCCTTGCGGTCAGCGCGCTCGCGTTCGCCGCGCTCACGGCGGCGGGTGCGGCCTGGTTCGCGCGCTCCGAGGAGAGGTGATGGCCATGTCACGAATCTCCGACCCGACGCCGCGCATGACCCTCTCGCGGGCCCTGCTCTCCGAGGCCCTGCGCCTGGCGCGCTCCCCGCTCACGGCGGTGCACCTCGTCTGCGGCCTGGCGGCCGGTCTTGCTTGCGGCGAGTACTTCTCCGTAGCCCGATGGGACCCGGCGTTGGGCGCGGACGCCTACGTCCAGTTCCTTGGCGCCCTCATGCCGCTCATGTCCGCCATCGTCTGCGGACTTGCCGTGGACGAGGAGCGCGCTGCCGGGCGCCTCGCCAACCTCATGGCGGTCCCCTCGCGCGGGCGCGCCGTCGCGGCGAAGCTGCTCGCCCTTGCGGCGCTCGGCGCCGCCGCGCTGGCCGTGGCGCTCGGCGTGTTCGGGGCCGTGCTCGCCGTCGCCGGGCGCCTGCCGCTCGGGCCCGCTCCGTTTGCGGCCGCGTGGGCGGGCATCGTGCTGGGCAGCCTGCCCCTCTACGCGCTGTGGCTCGGCGTGGCCCTGCGCCTCGGCCGCAACGCCGCCATCGGCGCCGGCGCTGCGGGGGTGCTCCTCGCGTTCTTCTCGGTGGGCGGACTTGCGCACGGCCTCATGACCGGCGAGCTCTCCGGTGCCCTGGCGACGCCCCTGTGCTGGGTGCCGCTCGCCTGGCCCGCGCGCCTGGGGTCTCTCGGGGTTGAGGCCTTCATCGACGCCGCACGCGCGGCGGGCCCACTCCTCACGACTGCGCTCGCTGGCCTCGTGCTCACCCTGGCAGCCGACGCCGTCCTTCTCGCCTGGTTCTGCCGCTTCGAGGACGGGAGGGCAGATGCGTAGAAAGCCGCTCGCCGCCATGCTCGTCCTCCTCTCCGCAGCGCTCGTCCTGGGCGGGAATGCCCTGCTCGACGCCGGCTGGGGGTCGGCGCTGCGCTCGATCGCCGACCGCGTGCTGCCCAACCCTGAGATCGCCATGTGGGCGCCCGCGCCCGAGCCCGGCAGCCACTTGAGCTCCTACGCCGATGCCACCGGGGCGGGGGCAAACTACGTCTACCTGGTGGACGCGGCGGATGACAGGGGCAATGTCCGAGAGCTCCAGCTCATCTTCTTCGGGCGGGAGTCGGACGGCGAGGGCTGGCTCGAGATCGAGGCGCGCGGCGGCTCGGGCGTGCGCTACCGCGCGTGCGACGCGGCCGAGGCGCCCGAGGCTGCGCGCGGGGCTCTGGACCGCTGAGTGCGGCGCTAGTACAATTCCGACGAGAGTTTCAGGAGGTCAACATGGCGAGGATACTGGCAGTGAATGATGAACGGGCGATCCTCGACGCGCTCGCGCGCGTCCTCGGCCGCGACGGCCATGAGGTCGTCAGGGCGGCGGACCCGACGGCGGTCCCGGGGATGGACCTCTCGCGCTTCGACCTCGTGCTCTGCGACGTCATGATGCCGGGGCTCGACGGCTTCGAGCTCGTGCGGCAGATCCGTCCGGACTTCGACGGGCCCATCGTCTTCCTGACCGCGCGCGTGGCCGAGGAGGATGCCGTGGCCGGCTACGGCCTGGGCGCCGACGACTACGTCCGCAAGCCCTTCGGGGCCGCGGAACTGCGCGCCAAGGTCGCGGCCCATCTACGCCGTGAGCGCCGGCCGCGCTCGCACGCCCTCTCCTTCGGGGAGGTGCGGATCGACCTCGGGGCGCGCGGCCTCGCCGTGGGCGGCGAGGCCGTGCCGCTCACGCCTACCGAGTACGCCATCTGCGAGTACCTCGCCCGCCACCCCGGGCAGGTCATGAGCCGCGCGCAGATCCGCGAGGCGGTGCTCGGCTGGGAGAGCGACGCCGACGACGCGGCCATATCCATGCAGGTCAGCCGCGCCCGGAGGAAACTCTCCGAGGCCGGTGCCGATCCGATCGCGACCGTCTGGGGGATGGGGTACAAGTGGCAGCTCTAAGGACCGGGGCGCGAGGTCGCGGGGGCATGCCGCTCTCCTTCGTCATCGCGCGCTACTTCGCCTACGCGTTCGCGGCGGTCGCCACGGCGTGGCTCGCCTCGTTCATGGCGCTCTCCGCGGCGATCAACGCGGGCTTCGTCTACGAGGCAAGCTGGGGGCCGGCCAATGTGCGCGAGGTCGCGGAGGGCCTGGCACGCGACGGCGTCTGCGGACAGCAGGACGTGCCGACGGCGTACCGCTACCTCATCCTGAATAAGGACGGATACGTGCTGATGACAGACCTCGATGGCACGCGGCTCGAGGACGCGACGGAAATGGCCCGTGCGGCACTCGCCGCGGATCCGGGCACAGTGGAGATCGAGGGCGGGGGCTCGGGCCTCACCTACGCCGCGTTCCCGCTCAAGGGCGGCGGGGCCTGCGCACTCGTCAGCGAGTACCTGCCGCAGTGGGTCTCGCGCGATCTCGCGCAAGATGGCGCCGCTCGCGGAGGCGGCGGGGCGCGTCGGCGCGGGGGAGCTCGACTTCGCGGTCGGCAGCACCAACGTGCGTGAGGTGAACGACGTCCTCGCCGCGATGGACGCCATGCGGGCCTCCCTCGCCGAGTCGCTCGAGGCCCGCTGGGCCGCGGAGCGGGGGCAGCGCGAGCAGATGGCGTCGCTCGCCCACGATCTCAAGAAGCCGCTTACCGTGCTGCGCGCCAACGCCGACTTCGTGGCGGAGGAGCTGGAAGATGAGAATGACGGCGACCTCTCGGCCGCCGCGCGCGACATAGCCGGCGGTGTCGAAAGGCTCGACGGCTACGTGCGCCTGCTCATCGAGGCCTCGCGCGGGTCCGGCGGGGCGGAGAGGGCCCCCATGCGGCCGGCCGAGCTCTGCGAACAGGTCCTCGCTGAGGCCGCCCAGATCGCCCGGGCGCGAGGCGTGACGCTCGACGCGGCCACGGGCCCCGCTGTCGCGAACGCGCCCGAGGCCCCGCTCGACCGAACCGCCCTGGCGCGAGCCGCCGCGAACCTCGTGGCCAACGCCGCCGAGCACGCGCGCTCGCGTGTGGCGGTCTCCTGCGACGTCGCGGGCGGACACCTCGTCATCGAGGTGGCCGACGACGGACCGGGCTTCTCTCCCGCCGCCCTCGAACGCGGCTGCGAGCGCCTCTTCACAGACGACTCGTCCCGCTCCTCGCGCGACGGAGGCCGCCACTACGGGCTCGGCCTCCACGTCGCCTCCGAGGCCGCGAGCGCCCACGGGGGCTCCGTCTCGCTCGCCAACAGCCCCTCGGGCGGCGCGGTGGTCACCATCGCGGTCCCCCTGTGCGGGATCTGACGACTTCCTCGTTGTCTACCTCGACTGCGATATGTCGCTCGCCGAGGCCGCGACGAGATGGTGTTGCGTCTGCTCCGCTTGGTGCTTCTAGCTCAAATTTGATCTGATGTAAGGCCCGTGCAATCCTGCATGGGCCGTTCTTTTGGCAATTGCTCGACCGATTCGTGGCTTGAATCACAAATTATCGAGTTAAGGAGACATGGGATCACACAGCGGCTCTCAGAGCGTCTGCCGCACTCCCCCGTCATTTCCTCTGCGTCATCGTATAGAGCCCATCCTGGTTAGCGTTTCGTTGCAACAGCCCACTTGTCCACCGATCAAGTGAACTACTGGAATAAATACAGCGACACGCTTGTTCGTTACAGTCGCTATATCTGTGTAAATCGCCGCGATAAATACAGCCCGTACTCGGCTGTATACCAGCTACGCGTATGTAGATTCATATCGCGGTAATAAATCGGCTCAAGTGCGTGCAAAACGCGCAAGTAACCGCAAAAGGCGACTATCGCGTAGGTAGATTTTTGGCACCCTGTTGCTTAATGAAAATTAAGCAATTGCTTAAAACAAAAAAGGTCAGGCACTAGGTGCCTGACCTGCAAACTTCTGGTCGGGACGACTGGATTCGAACCAGCGACCCCTTGACCCCCAGTCAAGTGCGCTACCAAGCTGCGCCACGTCCCGAAGCTTTTGTTTGTTGCTCTGCTCTCGCTCGCAACAGGGAGTATATTAACCCGAAACTTTGTCCTTGTGCAAGAACTTTTTTACAAATTTTGAAGCAAGTCCAAAATTGTATCTGCGAGCTGGGGTTTTGTAAGCACGGGAAGTTCTTGCGTACCCGTTGTACTCACAATCCAGGCCTTGTTGGTATCGGTTCCAAAGCCCGAATCGGCGCGCGATACATCGTTGGCGATAATGGCATCGCAACCCTTGCGGTCGAGCTTTCGCTGTGCGTACTCCAGGACGTTATCGGTCTCGGCCGCAAAGCCGATCACACGGCGCTCGCCCTTCTGGCGCGAAAGCTCGGCCAAAATATCGACCGTCTCGGCCAGTTCGATGCGATCCAGACGCTCGTTGGCCTTTTTGAGCTTATGGTCGGCAGGGGCTGCGGGCGTGTAGTCAGCGACGGCAGCCGCACAAATGGCCGCATCGGCCGACTGGAAGGCGCTCAGCGCCGCCTCCAGCATCTCTGAGGCGGTTTGCACGCGCACGCACTCCACGCCGTGGGGAACGTCGAGCGATGTCGGTCCCAGCACGAGCGTGACGGCGGCACCGCGACGTGCGGCCTCCCCCGCCAGGGCGATACCCATCTTGCCCGAAGAACGGTTGCCAATGAAGCGCACGGGGTCGATCGGCTCATGCGTGGGGCCGGCGGTAATGACGATGCGCTTGCCCGCCAGGTCTTGTTGCACGGGATTGAGCACCTCGTAGACGGCCTCGACGACTTCCTCGGGTTCGCTCATGCGTCCCGTGTCCACGTCGCCGCAGGCAAGGTAGCCACTGCCGGGTCCCACCACGTGGACGCCGCGCTCGCACAGCGTGGCCATATTGGCCTGCGTGGCCGACGCCTTCCACATGCCGTTGTTCATAGCGGGTGCGATCACGATGGGGCGCGGTGTTGCCAGCAGCGTGGTGGAGATGAGGTCATCGGCGATGCCGTTGGCCATCTTGGCGATAATATTGGCCGTCGCGGGCGCCACGACCACCAGATCGGGCTCCTGCGCCAGCGAAATGTGGTGGATGGGGTCGGAAGGATCGTCGAATAGCCCAACCGCGACCGGCTCGTTGGTGAGCGCGCGGAAGGTAAGCGGCCCCACAAACTCCGTGGCATGCTCGCTCATAACGACTTTGACACGTGCGCCGCGCTTTTGCAGCAGGCGCACGATATTGCACGACTTATAGGCGGCGATCCCGCCGGTAATGCCCAGCAGGATCGTTTTTCCCTCAAGTTGCATTGAATTGTTGGATGCCGCCGTCATCGCTAGGCTTCCTTACTCGGGAGCACCAGGAGGCGGTGGCAGTACGGACAGTGCGTAATCTCGCTACCGTCGTGGTTGAGGTCGCTCATGGACGATGCCTGCAGCGCGGTGTGGCAGACCGTGGGGATGTTGCCCTGGATGGTCTCGACGGCCAAGCCGCGGAACTGCTTGAGCAGACGCTCGTAGTCGCTGAGCACGTCGGTGGGCAGCGTAGCGGCCAGCGCGGTGCGCTCCTTGGTGGCGGCATCGATCTGGGCCTGGAGGTCGGCTGCCTTGGCGCGGGCGGCCTTGGTGTCGGCCTTCACGCCCTCCTCGAACTTGGCGATGATTGCCTGTGCGCGAGCCTCGCGGTCGAGCGCCTCCTTGTGGGCGACTACGACGTCCTTGCGGGTGTGCTCGATCTTGTCCAGGCGCTTGGCCAGGGTGGCGAGCTCGTTTTCCAGGTCCTGTACCTCGCGGTAGTCAGAGCCGTCAACGTGGCGCTTCTTAGCGGCCTCAATGGCGTTATTGGTCTGGATCTCGGTGGTGTTGAGATCGTCGAGCTCAATATCCAGGTCCTTGCGCTGAGCGTAGAGCTTGGTCATTTCGGCCTTGAGCTTTACATAGGTCTTGCGCTTGGAAGCGAGCTCCTTGAGCTCCGGCATATTGGCAAGTTCGCTCTTGTTGCGGGCGAGCTCCAAATCGATCTGTTGCAGCTTGAGTAGCGTAGCGCCGGCGCTCATAAGTTCTCTCCTTTTGTCACAGTCCACCATTGGCAAGGGTTCAGTATTTTAATCGCATGACGGGGGTCAACTCCGGCGTCAACTGCAGAGTTCATCAATATATCAACGAACGGCTCCTCGGAGCGGTCGTGGCCGAGCAAGATCACCGGCAGACCGCGCAGAGTGAGGTCCTGTGCCGCGTGGTAGCCCGCCTCGCCCGTCACGACAACATCTGCGCCCGCGGCGATGGCGAGCTCTCCGAAGTCGCCCAGGGAGCCGCCCAAAATGGCGACGGTGCGGCACGGGCGATCAGCTTTGCCCCACACACGCGGGTCGCTGCCAAAGGCCGTGGCGGCACGGGTGGCAAGATCGCGCAGCGTGCACGGGTCGTTGAGCGTTGCAAGTGCGCCCAGGCCGGTGGCCTCGGGGTCGTCCACGTGCTCCAGTGAGCTCACGGGTGCGGCACCCAGCAGCTTGCTCAGGCAGATACGTGCCTCGTGCGAGCGGTCCAGGTTGGTGTGGAGCGAGATAATGCTCACGCCGCAACGGGCTGCCTCGTAGAGCGCCGCGCTGCATTGGGGGCGCGTCGCACCGGGCGGGCAAAACGCCTCGGGCGCCTTGATATAGATGGGATGATGCGTTAGCAGCACGTTGGCGCCGGCCTCCTGGGCGCGGTGCACATTGGCTTCGGTCGCATCGAGTGCGCAGGCAACACCGGTAATCTCCGCGGCAGGGTCGCCGACGGAAAGTCCTACATGGTCCCAGCTCTCGGCATTGGTCTTGGGATAGCGTGCCAGCAGCGCGCGCTCAAGCTCGGCGACGATCATGCGGCGCCTACGATCGAGAGCAGCGTCTGGGCAAACTCGTCCAGATCGTCCGGATTCACGCGGTCGTCAAAGGAAATGCGCAGTGCGCTCAATGCCTGCTCGCGACCGATGCCCATCGCGCTTAAAACATGGCTCGGGTCCATGCTGCCGCTCGAGCACGCCGAGCCGGCCGAAACCTCAAAGCCGGCGGCGTCGAGCTTAATGATGAGTTCCTCGGAGTCCATGCCATCAATGTAGATCGATACCATGCCGGGCAGACGGTCGGCTTGCGCGTAGTCACCCATGGTGGCGTGAATGCGCGGGTGGGCCGTAAGCGTGGCGTAGAGCTTGTCGGAAAGGGCTTGCAGCTTCGCGCGCTCCTGAGCCACATGGGGCGTCAGAGACGAGGCGGCAGCGGCAAAGGCGAGCTGCGTTCGCAGGTCCTGCGTGCCCGCGCGACGACCGGCCTCCTGTCCGCCGCCAAAGATGCGCGGGCGCAGCGGCGTGCGGCTCTTAAGGTAGAGTGCGCCAGATGCCACGGGACCGCCAATCTTGTGGGCTGCGACGGACATGGCGTCGACGCCCAGCTCGGTGACATCGAGCGGAATATGCAAGTAGCCCTGGATGGCATCGGTGTGGAACAGGGCACCTGCGGTGTGCGCAGCTGCGGCAAGCTCGCGGATGGGCTGCACCACGCCGGTCTCGTTGTTGGCGGCCATGATGCTTACGAGCGCCACGTCGTCGCCGAGCAGCTCGATGAGCGCGGCAGGTTCAATGTAGCCCGCACGGCAGGGCTGCACCAGGTCGACGGTAAAGCCGGCGGCACGCAGCAGCGGCAGGTTGTCCAGAATCGAATCGTGCTCGATGGCCGAAACGATTACACGACCGCGCTTGCGATCGCGCTGACGAGCGCCCTCGGCAAGACCGAGCAGCGCCAGCTGGTTGGCTTCGGTGCCGCCGTTGGTCAGTACAATCTCGGACGGGCGGACGTGCGCGCCAAAGCTGCGGGCGATTTCGCGACGTGCAACCTCCAGACGCGCGGCAGCCTTGCGGCCGAGCGAATGCAGCGAGTTGGGGTTGACGCCGGCAAGCTCGCTGTCGTCGTACTCGCGCTGCGCAAGGAGCGCCTCGGCGCGCATTGGCGTCGAGGCGGCATAGTCAAGATTCACGGGTATGCGGTTTTGACCTGCGGTCATAAGGGTTTATGCCTCCTGTGCGGCCTCGTTGCCCAGCTTCTGCAGCAGCGCAACCTCGGCAGCGGGATCTTCGGACTTAAATACGGCAGAACCGGCCACGAGCACGTTGGCGCCGGCCTTGACGACCTCGGCAATGTTCTTGGAAGAAATGCCACCGTCGACCTCGATGAGGGGCGAAACGCCGTGACGCTCGCACATGGCCTTGAGCTCGTGAAGCTTTGCGATGGTGCCCGGGATAAAGCTCTGGCCGCCAAAGCCCGGGTTCACACTCATGAGCAGCACCATATCGACGACGTCGATGATGCTCTCGAGCACGCACACGGGGGTGGCGGGGTTGAGCACCACGCCGGCCTTGACGCCGCGCTGCTGCAGATGGGTGAGCGTGCGGTGCAGGTGCGTGGAGGCCTCGTAGTGTACGGTGATCATATCGGCGCCGGCGTCTGCGTACCAATCGACCGTCTCGTCGGTGTTCGACACCATGAGGTGCGCGTCGACCGGTACATTGGTGGAGCGCTTGACGGCCTTGAGGATGTCAACGCCAAAGGTGAGGTTGCCGGTAAAGTGGCCGTCCATGACGTCGAAGTGCACGTAGTCGGCGCCGGCGATCTTGTCGAGTTCGCCCTTGAGGTTGGCCATGTCGGCCGAGAGGACGGACGGAGCGATTTTAATGGAACCCATGGTAGTAGCCTTTCTGCGCTAGTCGGTGAGTCCGTAGAACTCTTGAGAGGGGACGCGATCGGTAAGAATCTCGAGCGCCCTATCCAAAGTAACACCGTTGTAGAGCGTTTGCTCCACGGCAAAGGTGAGCGGAATGTCTACGCCCAGTGAACGGGCGAGCTCGCTGACGCTGCGGGCCGCGACGGCGCCCTCCACCACCATATGCGTGCGCGCTTGGTACTCGTCGAGCGAAACACCGTGGGCAAACTCGTAACCAAAGGTGCGGTTGCGCGAATGCTCGGAGGTACAGGTGGCAATGAGGTCGCCCATGCCTGCAAGCCCCATGCAAGTCATAGCTTGACCGCCGCGGGCGTGCACCAGACGGCTGATCTCGGCCAGGCCGCGCGTCATGATGAGGGCGAGCGTGTTGTCGCCTGCGCCCGAACCGGCGGAGATGCCGCACACGATGGCGATGACATTTTTCATGGCGCCGCAGACCTCGACACCGGTCATGTCCTGCGACAGGTAGATGCGGAATGCCGTGGACAGGAGCAGGTCCTTAAAGGTCTCCCCTATCTGCGGATCTTCGCTGGCGATGACGGCGGCCGAAAGCCCGCCGCGGCAGATCTCCTCGGCATGGTTGGGGCCCGAGAGGGCCGCCACACGCCGCTCGTTGCCGATCTCGCTGGCGATGACCTCGCTCATGAGCAGTCCGGACTCGGGCTCAATGCCCTTGGTAAGGCAGAGCACCGGGGTGTCGGCGGCGATGAAGGGCGCTGCCTGATGGCATACGCTGCGCAGGTGTGTGGAGGGCACGGCAAAGATGATGGCGTCGGCGGCGTCGAGCGCTTGCGCCAGGTCCGTCGTGGCGACGACGTTGCCGGGCAGCTCGTAGTCCACCAGATACCGGGGGTTGCAGTGCTCGCCATTGATGCCGGCGGCCGTCTGCTCGCTATGGGCCCACATGGTCACGCGCTCGGTTCGCGCGGCGGCAAGGCCGGCGACGGCGGTTCCCCAGGAGCCGGAGCCAATCAGCGCAACATTCATGACTCTCTCCTACTTATCGTCGGGCTCGGTGACGCGCTTGGTAAACGAGAGCTTGGACTCCTTACCACACGTGAGCTTTTTGATATTCGCGCGATGGGCCCACACCACGGTGATGCCAATCAGCGCCATGCAAAACTTAAGGCCCAGGCTGCTGTATGGAAAGACCGCACAAGCGGCGATGGGAAGGCCGATGGCGGCGGCAAGCGAGCCCACCGACACGTATTTGGTAATGGCGACGGCTACGATAAACATGCCCAGCAGCGACAGGCCAATAGGCCAGTACCAGGCGAGGATGACGCCCAGACCGACCGCGATGCCCTTGCCGCCGTGGAAGTTGAGGTATGGCGAGAAGATGTGGCCCCATACCGCTGCCAGGCAGATGACGCCAAGCATCCAATCGCCGGGAGCTCCGGGTGCCATGATATTCGGCGGAAAGCCATAGCCTAGATCGGCGATAAGCGGGCGGGCGATAAGAACGCAGACGGCGCCCTTCAGGCAATCGAGCAGCAGCGTGAGCGCCGCGACCTTGGGACCAGCCACGCGCAGCGCGTTGGTGGCGCCGATGTTGCCGGAGCCCGCATTGCGAATGTCGGTGTGGTTGAACACGCGGCCCAGGATCAGGCCAAACGGAATCGCTCCGATAAAGAACGAGACCACGGCGCAGATGGCGGTCAGCAGAATCGGATTATGCATCCTTTTGCTCCTTCTTCCTAAAGAAGAGTCGTATGGGCGTGCCGGCAAAATCGAAGGTCGAACGCATGCGGTTCTCCACGTAGCGCTGGTAGGTGTCGTTGACCAGGTCACTGTGGTTGACGAAGAACGTAAACGTCGGCGGGTTGACGCCCGTCTGGGTCACGTAGTGCATGCGCAGGCGGCGCTTGCCGTCCACTACGGTGTGGCCAAACTCGCGCAGGTCGGTGAGGAACGCGTTGAGGCGCGAGGTGCTAATCTTCTGCGAGCGCGTCTTTTCGGCGGCGTCTACCATCGCCCAGATCTTCTCGACGCTGCGGCCGGTGAGAGCAGAGATGCGCAGGTACTGGGCCCAGGGAGCCATGACGCCCAGACGGCGGTCGATGGTCTCCATGCAGGCCTCGCGCTTACGGTCGTCGTCGAGCAGATCCCACTTGTTGAGCAGCACAACGATGGCGCAGCCGCGCTCGATGGCAAGACCCATGACCTTCTGGTCCTGCTCGGTAACGCCCACGGAGGCGTCGACGACGAGCAGCGCCACGTCGGCGCGGTCGATGGCGCGCAGGCCGCGGACCATGGAGTAGTACTCGATGTTCTCGTACACGGTGCTCTTCTTGCGAATGCCCGCGGTGTCGACCATGCGGTAGTGCTTGCCGTTACGCTCGACGACCGTGTCGATGGCGTCGCGCGTCGTGCCGGCAATGTTGGACACGATAGAACGGTCGGCGCCCAGGATGCGGTTGAACAGCGACGACTTGCCGGCGTTGGGGCGGCCGATGATGGCCACGTTCAGCGCGTCGGGGAACTCATCGGCGACCTCGTCTTCTTCCTCGGGAAGCAGGGCCACGATATCGTCGAGCAGGTCGCCCGTGCCATGGCCATGCAGGGCCGAGAGCGGCGTGGGCTCGCCG
>DXMY01000010.1 GCA_019413925.1 Collinsella sp. | reverse complement strand
GCCTTCGCGTCCGAGGTCGGCGACTTCACGAGGTTCCGTTCCGGAAGGCAGGTCACGGCCTATTTCGGCCTCGCGCCGAGTCAGAGGTCGAGTGGCGACTCCGTGCGGCTCGGAGGCATCAGCGGTGCGGGCAACGCGCTCGTGAGGAAGCTGGCCGTTGAGGGCTCATGGTGCTACGCCGCGGCACGGCACCAGCCGAAGCTCATGCCAAGGGACACGGGCGTGCCCCTCGAGATAAGGATGCACGGGAGGAAGGGGTCCGAGCGGCTCCTGCGGCGGCGCGAGGAGATGCTCGCCCGCGGCATGCCCGCGGCGAAGGCCAACGCGGCCACCGCGGCCGAGCTCGTGAGGTGGCTTTGGGCCCTCGGCACGATGTGCCGGGAGGGCGCGGAATAGACACAGCCCCCGTCCCGGCGAGCCGGGCGGCCTTCGGGGATACCCCCTATTTCGCTGTGCGCGCGGAGCCCTCCGCATGCGCCTCGACAGACTTGGGGAACCCCGCCGAAGGAGAGGATTGCGGGCCGGCAGAACGGTATCCGCGGATATGAGACTGAGCCGAAGGCGTCGACGACATGCCGGGGGCGGACCGGGACGGGTTAACGGCAGGCCCCGCCGACCGATTGCAAGCGGTCGGCGGGGCCATTGTGGCTCTTGACAGCGGATTGGGTCATATGAGCGAAAGCCCGCCAGGGCGAGCAAGGTGCCTTGAAACGAGGCGGCATTGACCTTCTGGTCATGCCGCCGAAGTTAAAAGGCAGATTGCCGCTCTGGCGGGCTTGCAGCGTCAACTGGTTACGCGGGTTGGTAAACCCGCGTAACCCCCTAGCACATCTTTGCGCCGGCGGGGATGGAAGCATCGAGCTGAATCAGGTTGAGGCGCTCCTCGCCCTCCTCCTCGTGGATGGCACTGATGAGCATGCCGCAGCTGGGGATGCCCATCATCTTGCGCGGAGGCAGATTGGTGATGGCGAGCAAGGTCTTGCCGATCAGGTCCTCGGGCTCGTAATAAGCGTGAATACCGGAGAGGATAGTGCGGTCGGTACCGGTGCCGTCGTCGAGCGTAAAGTTCAGCAGCTTCTTGGACTTCTTGACGGCCTCGCATGCCTTGACCTTCACAGCGCGGAAATCGCTCTTGGAGAAGGTTTCGAAGTCGACGAACTCCTCGAACAGCGGCTCAACGGCGATCTTGGAGTAATCGAGCGTGGGCTTAAGCGACTTAACGAACGGGCTCGCGGCGTTGCCGGCCTCGGCAGCCTTGGCGGCAGCGGCACCGGACTGGAAACCCTTCTCGGGCTTCATGTGCGGGAACAGCAGCACGTCGCGGATAGAAGCCTGGTTAGTAAGCAGCATGACCACGCGGTCGATACCAATGCCAATGCCGCCCGCGGGAGGCATACCGTACTCGAGGGCGCGCACGTAGTCCTCGTCATACTCCATGGCCTCGTCGTCGCCGCCGGCCTTCTCGGCCATCTGGGCGGCAAAGCGCTCGGCCTGGTCGACCGGGTCGTTGAGCTCGGAGAATGCGTTGGCGTACTCGTGGCCGGCGATGACCAGCTCAAAGCGGTGGGTCAAACGCGGGTCGTCCTCAAAACGCTTGGCAAGCGGGCTGACCTCGATGGGGTAATCGCACACGAACGTGGGGTTGACGATGGTGTCCTCGCCCAGCTCATCGTAAATCTCGGCGATAATCTTGCCGGCGGTCCACTCGGGCTTAATCTCCAGGCCCTTCTCGCGCGCGGCGGCAGCAAGCTCCTCGACCGGCGTGTCAATGGTGACCTGCTTGCCGAGCACGTCGGAGACGATGTCGGTCATGGGACGGCTGGCCCACTCACCAGAAAGGTCGATGGTCTGGCCCTGGTACTCGATGACCTCGGGGTTGCCGATGGCTTTGTTAGCCGCCTTAATGACACCCTGGGCGAGCGCCTTCATGCCCTCGAGGTCGGAGAAGGCACGGTAGGCCTCCATCGTGGTGAACTCGGGGTTGTGGGTAAGGTCCATGCCCTCGTTACGGAAGATGCGGCCGATCTCGTACACGCGCTCAAAACCACCGACGATGCAGCGCTTGAGGTGCAGCTCAGTGGCAATACGCAGGTAGCACTCCTGATCGAGCGCGTTGAAGTGCGTGATGAACGGCTTAGCAGTAGCGCCGCCCTGGATGGTCTGCAAGATGGGGGTCTCGACCTCCATGTAGCCGTCGGACTCCATAAAGCGACGGAAGGTGGAGAGAATCTGCGAACGCTTACGGAAGGTCTCGCGAACGTCGTCGTTGGCGATCAGGTCGACATAGCGCTGGCGATAGCGGGTCTCCTTGTCGGAAAGACCGTGGAACTTCTCGGGCAGCGGACGAACGGCCTTGGCAAGCAGGGTCGCGCTCTTAGGGGCAACGGAAAGCTGGCCGCGCTGGGTGCGCACGACCACGCCGGTCACGCCCAGGATGTCGCCCAGGTCGAGGGCCTTGAGCGTATTCCAGGCAGCCTCGTCCATGTCGTTGATGCGGCAGAACAGCTGAATCTCGGCAGTCGCATCGCGCACGACGATGAACATAATCTTGCCCTGACCGCGCTTGGCGACCACACGGCCGGCGATCTTCACAACGTCCTCGGTGTCCTCACCATCGGCAAGCTCGGCGTACTTAGCCTCGATATCGGCGACGTAGTCCTCAAGCTCAGAGTGCTCGGGATAGGGGTTCTGGCCCGCCTCGAACAGGGCGGCGCGCTTGGCCAGGCGGGTGGCGCGCTCGTCGTTGAGCGTCGATGCCTGATCGGCGGCGTTCTGGTTCTCTGCCATAAGTTAGCTCCTCAAACTAAAACGCTCCCCAGGATTCGGTCCCAGGGAGCGAAAACATACCTTTACGCGGGACCGTGGTCTAGCGTGCGATCTTGGCGATGGTGTAGACGCGAGTCTTGCCGGAAGGCGTAACGACCTCGACGGAATCGCCCTCGCCGTGACCGATGATGGCGTGACCGACCGGAGACTCGTTGGAGATCTTGTGCTCGAGCGAGTTGGTCTCGGTGGTACCGACAAGCGTGACCTCGATAAGCTCACCGTTGGGGTCGACCAGGGTAACGGTCGAGCCAATGGAGACGGTCAGGTCGCCCGTGCTGGCAGCGATCTGAGCGTTGGCGAGGATGGCCTGGATCTCGGCAATACGAGCGGCGTTCTGGGCCTGCTTGTCCTTAGCGGCGTCATACTCGGAGTTCTCCGAAAGGTCGCCGAACGCGCGGGCTTCCTTGATGTCCTCGACGATCTCCTTGGCGTAATCGCCCTCACGCCAAGCGAGCTCCTCGACGAGCTTCTGGCGGCCCTCAGCGGTCAGTACGATCTGGCTTGCGTCCATACGGATATCTCCCCAACTCTGATCAAACAATCAACTGTCAACAAAACGAAAAAGACCGGCTAGCCTGCGGGCAAGCCGGTCAGGTGCTCACCCCAAAGGGATGGGACTACTCTGCGTCCGCGTCGCTGTCCTCTGCCTGCTTCTTCTTGGCAGCAGCGAGCTTGGCCTCGAGCTCAGCGATCTCCTTGTCCTCCTCGGACTGCTCGACCACGACCTCCTCGGCCTGCTTGGTCTCGGCCTTATCGTCGCCCTCCATACCCTCGCGGATATTCTTGACGGTAGAGCCGAGGGACTTGCCGAGCTTCGGCAGGTTCTTGGGCCCGAAGATAATCAGGACAACGACGAGAATAATGATGAGCTCAGGAGCCCTCAGTCCAAACATGTAGACCTCCACAATACAGCGAGACAAGCTCGAATGAGTATACCGCGGCTATCGCGGTATCACAACAATAGCTAAAAAAAGGGACCGCAAGAAGCGGTCCCTCCTCATGCTCTGGTCGGGTTGACTGGATTTGAACCAGCGACCCCTGCGTCCCGAACGCAGTGCTCTACCAAACTGAGCCACAACCCGTTAGCTCGACTATAGTAACAAAGATTTCCGTCGTGTGCTAGAGAAATTTTTACTTCTTTGGCACTTCGACGCGAACCGTGTTGGGAATGAGCTCCGTCGCGCAGGACCACCAGCCGTTTTGCTGGGCAGCGTCGGCAAGCCTTTCGGCCATGGCGGCGGTGTCGCAAATGGCAAACGAACAGGCTCCCGATCCGCACACATCTACAGCAACGGTGCCGTCCTGCTTATGCAGCCAGTCGAGGACCGTTTGAATCTGCGGCTCCATCTGTGCGGAAATGACACCCAAGTTGTTATGGATGAGTGCGTATGCCGTCTCGGCATCACCAGCACGCAAGGCAGAAGCTATCGCGCCGGGCTTGTCCGCAGGCACCGGGGCCTCGTCAAAACGTCGATAGGCCTCAATTGTCGAAACGCTCGCCTCGCGCGGCTTAACCAGCACGACGGGCGTCACGGGCAGTGCGGGGTACTCAGTTGCCAGCACGTCTCCCCCGCCTACGTAGAACGCAGGGCTCGCGTGCAAAAAGAACGGGACGTCAGCACCAATGCCCCGCGCAATGTCGTCGAGCGCTGGGTCGGTGCGATCAATGCCCCAGAGCTCCGCCAAGGCGACAATGACCGCGGCCGCATCCGTCGAGGGGCCGCCCAAGCCGGCGCACAATGGAATGCGCTTCTCAATCGTCACGCAGATGTTTTCCTCGCGACCATAATGCTCGGCCATAGCAACCGCAGCCCGATACGCCGTATTCTTTTGCATGGGAAAATCTGATGCCGGAACCGTCTGAACGGTCAGCGCCTGCGCCGGCGTGACCGTCACGGTATCGGAAAGACCGACGGCCGCCATCAGGGAATCGACCCTGTGGTAGCCACGGTCATCGCGCTCGGCATGAACCCCCAGGTAGAGGTTAATCTTTGCCGGCGCGGAAAGAGTCAGGGACCGATCGGTCACCGTTAGTGCTCCTCGAGCTGATTGCCGAGCGGGGTAAAGATGTGCTCGCCGCTCTCGGGGTCGAACAGCTCGACCTGACCGGTGAGGACATCGATATACTGGTAGGACTGACGCGACTTACGGCCACGGCGCTCGTCGACCTCGACAATGAAGACGGCGGGGTGGACGCTCTTGATGGTGCCCATGCGCTCGACAACGCGGGTGCGGCCCATGTTGGCCTTAACCTTGACGCGATCGCCCACCATATCGGTCAGCTTCTCGTGGATGTCGTCGACGTGATTGACTTCCATCTCTTCCATGAACAGGGCCTCCAGAAGGTGCAATTCAAAAAGGGGATAATACCCCTAAGATAGACAAAACTCTAATACTATAGCACCCTGTTGTGGCCATACGCAAGCAGCTAATTAGGCTACTTACAGATTGTCGGTATCGAGGACGATGGTGAATGGGCCGTCGTTGACCAGGTCGACCTTCATGTCAGCGCCAAAGATACCGTGCGCCACATGCTCAACGTCCTCGCGCACAAGCGTCAGGAAGTACTCGTAGAGCTCGTTGGCGACATCGGGGGCGCCGGCATCCGTAAACGACGGACGGCGGCCGTGGCGGCAGTCGGCAAACAGCGTGAACTGCGATACCACGAGTACCTCGCCGTCGACATCGGCAAGTGCCAGGTTGGTCTTGCCGTTCTCGTCCTCGTTGATACGCAGCCCGCGGAGCTTGCCCCACAGCTTGTCGGCCTCGGCGCGCGTGTCGCCGTGGCCCACGCCCAACAGCACCAGATAGCCGCGCCCAATTTTGCCCACGTACTCGCCGTCGACCGTCACGCCGGCGTTGAGCACGCGCTGAACCACCGCACGCACGGCCTACTCCTCGCCCGTCAGTTTGGCGGACAGGTGCTCGAGCGCATGGAATCGATGGCTGATGGCGTTCTTCTCGTCCGCCGTGAGCTCGGCCATAGTCTTGCCCGGCGTATCGACCGGCAGGAACAGCGGGTCGTAGCCAAAGCCGTGATCGCCGCGGCCCTCGTGCGCGATAGCGCCCTCGCAGGCGCCCTCACCATAGGTGACCAGGCCGTCCGTATCGATGAGCGCAACGACGCTCATAAAGCGCGCGGTGCGGTCCTCGTCTGCCACGCCTTCCAGATTCACGAGCAGCTTGGCATTGTTGGCGGCATCGTCGCCGTGAACGCCCGCGTAGCGCGCGCTATACACACCGGGCTCACCGTCCAGCGCGTCGACGACCAGGCCCGAATCGTCGGCAATGGCCATGAGCCCCGTCTCTTCGACGGCAGCCTGCGCCTTGATGATGGCGTTCTCCAAAAACGTCGTGCCGTTTTCCTCGGGGTCCTCAAAATCGCCCAGCTGGCCGAGCGCCACAAAGCGAACCTCGGGCATGACCTTGCCCAAAATGGCCTCGATCTCGGTGAGCTTATGGGCGTTGCCCGTTGCCACGACAATGGTCGCCGCCGGGTCGAGGGTGTCGATGTCGATCTTCTCAAGTGCCATGAGTGGTCTCCTTGTCTCTATAGCAATGCCGCGCCGAGGGCGACGAGGGCCTCCGCCTCTCCCCTCTCAATCAACGGCAGTCTTATACTTCGACGTTTTCCCAGATAAAACCTGCCAAAATAAACCTGTCCCTTTTTGGCAGGTTAGGCGAGGGCCTGGCGCTGGAGCTCGATGAGCTCGGCGATGCCTTTGTCGCCCAGGTCGAGCAGGGCGTTGAGGCGCTTACGGTCAAAGGGCGCCTGCTCGCCGGTGCCCTGGAGCTCGATCATCTCACCGGTGTCGGTGGCGACGAGGTTCATGTCGACTTCGGCATGGCTGTCCTCGGAATAATCGAGGTCAAGCAGCGTATTGCCGTCGACAACGCCCATAGAGATGGCAGCAACCTGGCCCGTGAGCGGGATGCGCTCGATCTTGCCGGCCTCGACCCACATAGCAAGGGCGTCGTGCAGCGCCACCCAGGCACCGGTAATGCTCGCCGTACGCGTGCCGCCATCCGCCTGGATCACATCGCAGTCGACGGTAACGGTGTACTCGCCGAGCGCCTTCATGTTGACGACGGTACGCAGGCTGCGGCCAATGAGGCGCTCAATCTCCATGGAGCGGCCCTTGCGGTTGGCGTGCTCGCGCTTGCAGCGCTTGCCGGTCGATGCCGGCAGCATGGCATACTCTGCGGTTACCCAACCGGCCTTGGCACCCTTGCGCCAGCCCGGCACGCCCTCCTCGATGGTGGCGGCACAAAGCACGCGCGTGTCACCGAACTCGGCAAAACACGAGCCGTGGGCGTGCTTCATGACGCCACGGGTGAGCTTAACGGGGCGCAACTCGTTGGCGGCGCGACCGTTGGCGCGGTTGACCTGCATGTACTCCATAGAAAAATCCTTTCGGCAAAAGGTGTGGCGAAGGCTCTGACGGCGGCCTTACATCTATTTCAGCTCATCGATATCGATATGCTCAATGCTCTTGAGCGGCTGACCAAAGATAAAGCTGCCCGCCACCGCAAACTCGGCAATGTTATCGGCCGTCGTGGCAAAACGATGCTGCGGCTCGGCGGCGTCGCCCGCCAGCTGCTCGCGGCGCGTGAGGATATCGGTCAGCTCGCGCGTGGTCTCCTCGGCGGAACTCACGACGCGCACCCCAGGCCCCAGCGCATGGCGGATAGGTCCCACCAACAGCGGAAAATGCGTACAGCCGAGCACCACGGTATCGATACCGTGGTCGCGCAGCGGCTCAACCGTGGCACCCACCAGCGCACGCACGGCAGGCGTATCGAAGATGTCCTCGTTCTCAAGCCACTGCTCCTGCAGATGCGCACCCGAGGCGAGCTCGTGTTCGACAACCTCAACAAAGCTCGAGGCGGGGCAGCCGTATACGTCGACGCCGGCATCCAGATCCTGAATGGCGCGCGTGTAGGCGCCCGAGCGAATGGTGAGGTTGGTGGCGAGCACGCCCACGCGACGCGTGCGGGTGCTGTTGATTGCCGCACGGGCACCCGGCGCGATCACGCCGATCACGGGAACGTCGAGCACCTGCTGGGCCAGACGCAAGGCCGCAGCTGTCGCCGTGTTGCAGGCGATGACCATAATCTTGACGTCGTGCTTCGACAGCCAACGGCCCGCCTGCAACGCAAACGAGCGCACCTCATCCTCGGTGCGCGTGCCGTAGGGGCAGCGTTTGGTGTCGCCGAAGTAGTAGACGGACTCATGCGGCAGCGCCGTCGCGATGGCGCGCGCAACCGTCAGACCACCCAAACCAGAATCGAACACGCCAATCGGGCGCGTGTCGCCTGTCGGATTCTCGATATCGGACATTACCTCACCAGTCTCTCTCGAAAAGACATGTCCAAGTGCGGCGACGCCGCGCTACGAACGCGCCGCGACCAGCAGCTCTGCCGTCGCCGCCCAACCGTCGACAATTTTGCCGCGCGTAACGAAAGCGTTCTCGCAAGCAGCCAGGAACTCGGGCGCGCCGGCGCTGGTCAAACCGTTCTCGACCAGGCAGAACGTGCCCACGTGATCGGCCATGTAGAAGTCGGACTCGGAATCGCCGAGCGCGAGCGTCTCCTCGCGCTCAATCCCCAGGTGCTCGCAGAAGCGCGCGATGGCAACGCCCTTGTTGAGGCCGGCGGGATTGATGTTAAACGCGCGACCGTCCTCGACGCGATCGAGCTCGAGCGTCGTCGGCTTGGACAGATGCGTCAGGTGACCGTTACAGGCCCACACCAGGCCGCAGCCGGCCTCGTCCAGGATGGCCTGGACCTCATTGTCGGGCACATCGCCGCGCATGCCGACGGTGACCTCGCGGTACTTGTAGCCGGTCGACATGTCGTTGTGATACTCGATCTTGTGCGGCCAGCGGGCAAGAATCTTCTCGCACACGCCGGTCTGCTCGATCACCTGGTGCGGAGTAAGGCCGCAGGCGGGGTCGTAAGGCATGTCGCCAGTCAGATACTCCCAATCGTTGGCTTTGAGGTCGTACATGACCAGGCCGCCCATCTCACCGATGTAGGAGTTGAGGCCGAGCACGCGCGCATCCTCGTGGATCATGGTACGGTTGCGGCCCGAGGTGGGAACCACCTGAATACCAGCGCGGGCAAGTGCCACGACGGCCTCGACGAGTTTGGTCGAGGGGTTACCGTCGTTGTCGCGCAGCACGCACGAGCCGGGCGCGAGCATCGTGGCATCCAGGTCGGTAAAGACGTACTTGACCTTGGCCAAGCGCTCGCGCATCTCGCCCGAAAGCTCGGCAACGGTCGGCAGGGTGTTGTGGGACATGGTTACTCCGTTTACGTAGAAGGGTTTGGACTTGGACGGCATGTTTTGATTGAGGGAACACGCTTATGGCGACAGCGCACTCAGGGCGCCGCCGCCATCATGGTTCATTAGTCAAACTGGGTAACATCGATCAGGCGATTGGCCAGCGAAAGGTCGCTCTCGATGGGCACGAACTCGTCGCCCACGTGCATGAGCTCCTCGTCACCCTTTGCCAGCAGCAAGACAATGGTGGGAGCATCGGGGTTGACGTACTCCTCGCGCGCCGCCTTGAACGCCGCATGCACAGCGGCTTCGCGGTCGAGGATGATCTTGTTCGGCGTATCGTCGGGAACATGCTCGGCAAGCTCGCGACAGACCTTCATCGGGTCCTCGTGAGCCGGATCCTCGTTGGCAAAGATCATCAGGTCGGAATATGGTGCGGCCTCGCGCGGAAGCTGCTCGCGGCGCTCCTGCGCCTTGCCGCCGGCAGCGCCAAACACTGCAATGACCGGGCTGGCGGGAAACGCGCGCTTGACCGATGAGAAAAGCGAACGGAACGAAAGCTGGTTGTGCGCATAGTCAACGACGCAGATCACGCGGCCGTCCTTCGACTCCACGACCTCCATACGGCCCGGCACACGCAGTTTGGAGAGGCCCTTCTTGATAGCCTCGATACCGATGCCGATCTCGCGCGCAGCGGCGATAGCGACCAGCGCGTTCTCCACGTTAAAGTCTCCCGCGATACCCAGCAGGATCTTCTCCCCCGCCTCGGACTCGTCGGCACACAGGCCATGCAGGTTAAACTCGATGTTAAAGCCGACCATGCGCACATCGCTCGCCCACAGGCTTGCCTCGGGATGCTCGACGCCAACGGTCACCAAGCGCTCGGCCGTCGACGCCGCCTCCAGCACACGGTCAACCTCTTCGGTGCCCAGATTCACCACGGCGGTCTTTGCCTGGTCAAAGATCCTGAGTTTGCTCTCAAAATAATCCTCAAACGTGGGGTGTTCGATCGGCGAGATGTGGTCACGCCCGATGTTGAGGAAGCACGCCACGTCAAACGGCAGATTCTCGACGCGTTGGTACTTGAGCGCCTGGCTCGAGACCTCCATGACCATGGACTGGCGACCGGACTCACGGCAGTTGGCGATATGGCGCCAGACCTCGGGGGCCTCGGGCGTAGTATTGGTGCTCTCGTAGCACTCGATGCCATCGTCGGTACTCACCGAGCCGATCATGCCGCAGGATTCGCCCGCTGCCTTGATGATGGACTGAAGCATAAAAGCGGCCGTGGTCTTTCCCTTGGTACCGGTGATGCCCACGATCTTGACGTCGTGGTCGGGACGGTCGTAGACCTCCGGCGGCAACAGGGCCATGGCCGTGCGAACGCTATCAACAACCAGCATCGCAGCACCGCTCTCCTGCGCCAGCGGCTCCAGAGACTCGACCAGCGACTCTTCGCACACAAATGCGACAGCACCCGCATCGAGCGCCATGCTCAAAAACGCGGGCTTAAAGGCAGCGCCTTTGCAAAAGAACACGTCACCTGCCGAGACCGCGCGCGAATCAAACGAGCAGCCGGTCACGGCACGCTCGTCAACCTGCTCTGATGCGCGCAGCTCGCCGCACACGTCGAGAAGCTTGGCAAGCGTATCGACCGTGGTCACGGTCGCGGAATCCGAATGGTGCATCTTTCACCTTTCTCAGCCACTTGGCAGGGACGGTTTTTATAGTAACTGAAACGCACCCACGCAAAAACGGCTCCCGGAGGAGCCGTTACGCGCAGGCGTTCGTAAGCCGAGGCTAGGCAGCCTGAACAGCGGGCTGGTCCTCGTCGATAAAGAAGCGCTTGTACCACACCAGGAATACGAGCGGCGTATAGATCTTGCGCTGGAAATCGCCCTTGCCCGCAAAGTGCAGATCGAGTAGGTGCATGAGCTCGTCGGTATCGAAGAACTCGCTTGCCCACGGCGCGGTGAAGTACTCCTTGACATAGTCGTACCACTTTTGCTCGCGCAGCCAGTAGACAATCGGCACCGGGAAGCCCACCTTGGGACGGGTGGCCCACTCATCGGGCAGTGACTTGTTGGCAGCGTGGCGGAGTACCTGTTTGTTGCCGTTCTCGTTGATGCGGTAGCGGTCGGGAATGTGCTCGGCGAACTCCATGACTTTGCGGTCCAGGAAGGGCACGCGCAGCTCCAGCGAGTGCGCCATGCACATCTTGTCGGCCTTGAGCAGAATGTCGCCCGGGAGCCACATGTTCATGTCCAGGTACTGCTTCTTGACCAGCTCGGGCTGACCCTTCACGCGCGCATAGATGGGAGCGGCAAGCTCGAAGGCGCCGTCGCCGGTGTTGTACTCGGGCTTGAGCACGCCGTCGACCTCGCGCTCCGGCCATACCAGAGCCTGTCCCAGGAACGACTTCTCGGGGATCTCGGCACCCTTGACCAGGAAGTTATGTCCCTTGAAGTACGGCATATGCAACGCCAGGTTACCGAGCGCGCGACGGATGGGCAGCGGCACCATCTTTTTGTACTTGCGGACCGGAACCGTGTCCTCGTAGTAGGCGTAGCCGCCAAAGAGCTCGTCGGCGCCTTCGCCCGAAAGCACGACGGTGACGTCCTTGCGGGCCATCTCGGCCAAGAACCACAGCGGCACGGAAGACAGGTTGGACTGCGGCTCGTCCATGTGATACTGGATGTCCTCGAGCGCACCGAAGAACTCGTCGGCGGTAATCATCTTGCGGACATTCTCGACGCCGAGTTTATCGGAAAGTTCCTTGGCGTAGTTAGTCTCGTTGAAATTCTTGTAATCGAAGCCCACCGAGAAGGTCTTGTCGGGCATGAGGCAAGCGGCGATGTAGCTGGAGTCGACGCCGCCGGAGAGGAACGACGCGACCTTGACGTCGGCGATGCGATGGGCCTCGACGCTCTCGTGCACGACCTCGTCCAGCTCATCGACATACTCTTCGAACGGCTTCTCGACGGCAGAGTAATCGCAATCCCAATAGCGCTCGATGTTCATCTTGCCGGTCGGGATGTCTACGGTAAAGTAATGCGCCGGCGGCAGCTTGTAGACACCCTCAAAGAAGGTCTCCTCGGTTGCCGAATACTGCAGCGTCATGTACGGACGCAGGGCCTTTTTGTTGACCGCCTTGTGGAAGTGCGGGTAGTCCAGGAAGCTCTTGATCTCGGAACCAAAGAGCACGCCCGGAGCGCCGTCGCCCGCATCGGCCATGGGATAGTAGTAGAGCGGCTTGATGCCAAAGATATCGCGGGCGCCAAAAAGCTTGTTCTTCTTCTTGTCCCAGATGACGAAGGCGTACATACCGCGCAGGCGATCGAGGACGGCCTCGCCCCACTCCTCGTAGCCGTGCAGGAGGCTCTCGGTGTCGGCGCCGCAATGGAACTTGTAGCCCTTGGCTTCGAGCTCGGAACGGAGTTCTTGGAAGTTGTAGATCTCACCGTTGAAGACAATGACGACGCTACCGTCCTCGTTGGCCATAGGTTGGGCGCCGGCCTCGGTCAGGTCGAGGATCGACAGGCGGCGGAAGCCGAGGGCAACGCGGCCGTCGATAAACTGACCGCCCATGTCGGGACCGCGATGGACGATGCGGTCCATCATCTTGGTGAGCACCTCGGATTGGTTATCCGTCCCACCGACAAAACCGACAAAACCGCACATATACTATCCCCTCTGCTGTTGCTGGGCATCAAATCGAATCAGTAGCTTTTGAGTATACCCGAGGGCGTAAAGAGGGGCGGAATGTTCAGGCAATCTCAACTGAATCAGCTCCGCTGTGACACGCGCGAGTTACCTTTAATGGATATGAGGTGAATGAGGCGATTGTTTTGCTATACTCTCTCCGCACGGGCGATTGGCGCAACGGTTAGCGCAGGTGCTTTACACGCACAAGGCTGGGGGTTCGAATCCCTCATCGCCCACCACTGAATTGTTAGGCTCCCAGCAATGGGAGCCTTTCTTTTTTGGGCCCAGCGCATGGGATTCGAACCCGCCAGGGTGCGGAGCTGAGGAAACGCGAAGCGTTTTCCAGCGCAGCACGCGAGGAGCGAAGCGACGAAGCGAAAGCGGGCGGCGTCAGCCGCACGCGACATCCCTCATCGCCCACCACTGAATTGGAAACGGTCCTCGCAAGGGGACCGTTTTTGTTTGCGCCCATCGCAGGGGGATTCGAACCCCACAGCTCACTCGTTTCAAGGGCAGTGGTCAAAAAATGCCAAATATGAGTACTGCTACCTCTTTTGTAACAGCATTTTCGAGGTCCCAAAGGGCAAATCTGACATCAAAGCAACGGCTAACGGTCCAGATGAGCATGTTTTCTGACAGCAAAACTGGACATATGCGGTCCAATTCGTCAAATTGTGTCTAATTTATATGCTACAGAATTAGTGCCCGTACTCATATTTGGCATTTTTTGACCAGAGGGACTTTTGACCATCGCAAATCAGCAACAAAACGGGGTAGCGCACAGAGATGTGGTGTAAGAGGCGGGGCATGCCCCGCCTCCGCCCTTTCAAGAAAGGACGGGGACACCGCCTAGAATTCGTCGTTGGAGTAATGAAGGTGACGAATGGAAGGAAAGGCGATGCCCCAAGAAGAGAGTGTACTGCGCCTCGGCCGCGACGAGGCCCTCGAGGCGGCGAGGCTTTGGCAGGAGTGCGGCGAC
>DXMY01000001.1 GCA_019413925.1 Collinsella sp. | reverse complement strand
GCCCGCAACACCGTCACCAACGACGTGCTGTACAAGGAGGGCCTGGACCTTCTCGTCGTGCCCTCCGCCGAGCTCTCCCGCGGCCGTGGCGGCCCGCGCTGCATGAGCATGCCCTTCTGGCGCGAGGACCTCTAAGGTTTTAACGGTTCCGGTGCGGTCCCCCTACAGCCGCACCGGTTTCGCCCGTCAAACGGGCACCACTTTTTAGTAATTCACTTTTTCGAAAGGAAACGAACCATGGGTGTTAACCTCTCCGGCCGTAGCTTCCTCAAGCTCCTCGACCTCACCACCGAGGAGATCGAGTACCTGCTCAAGCTCTCCAAGAACTTCAAGGACATGAAGCGCGCCGGCGTTCCTCACCGCTATCTCGAGGGCAAGAACATCGTCCTGCTCTTCCAGAAGACCTCCACTCGTACCCGCTGCGCCTTCGAGGTCGGCGGCATGGATCTGGGCATGGGCGTCACCTACCTCGATCCGGGTTCGTCGCAGATGGGCAAGAAGGAGTCCATCGAGGACACCGCCCGCGTTCTCGGCCGCATGTATGACGGCATCGAGTTCCGTGGCTTTGCCCAGGACGACGTCGAGGAGCTTGCCGCTAAGTCCGGCGTGCCCGTGTGGAACGGTCTGACCACCGAGTGGCACCCCACCCAGATGCTCGCCGACATCCTGACCGTCCAGGAGAACTTCAACTACGACATCAAGGGCAAGACCCTCGTCTTCATGGGCGACTGCAAGAACAACGTCGCTCGCTCCCTCATGGTCGTCTGCTCCAAGCTCGGCATGAACTTCGTGGCCTGCGGCCCCGAGGAGTGCATGCCCGCTGACGACGTCATCGAGGCCTGCAAGCCCATCGCTGAGGCCAACGGCTGCACCATTAAGCTGACCACCGACGTCAAGGACGGCGTCACCGGTGCCGACGTTATCTACACCGACGTGTGGGTCTCCATGGGCGAGCCCGACGAGGTCTGGGCCGAGCGCATCGCTCAGCTCACCCCGTATCGTGTCACCTCCGACGTCATGGCTATGGCCAACCCGGGTGCCATCTTCCTGCACTGCCTGCCCAGCTTCCACGACACCAACACCACCATTGGCGCCGAGAAGTGCGAGCAGTTCGGCATCACCGAGCAGGAGGTCACCGACGAGGTCTTCGAGAGCCCCGCTTCCAAGGTCTTCGACGAGGCTGAGAACCGCATGCACACCATCAAGGCTGTCATGTACGCCACGCTCAAGTAAGAGCATCTAGCATCTCGCTCGGGGTGTATTGCTGCACACCCCGAGCGGTTTTATCTGGTAATAATCTCGCATCAAGCGGCAGGCACGGCACGGAAGAGCCGCTTCGGGCGAGATCAGTAAATGATTTATGAAGGGGGGATGAGAACTATGACTGAGACCGCTAAGAAAAAGCGCGGTATGCCTTCATCGTTCACCATTCTTCTTGCTCTGCTGGCAATTGTCGCAGTGATTACCGTAATCGTCTCCGGTACGTCCGGCGGCGCGGTTACTGCAGCCCGTCTGAGCGATTTCTGCACCGCCCCGATCCTGGGCTTCGCTGACGCTCTGCCCGTCTGCCTCTTCGTTATGATCCTGGGCGGCTTCCTCGGCATGATGACCGAGACCGGCGCCCTGGACAACGGCATTGCCGTTCTGGTGCAGAAGCTTAAGGGCAACGAGATTATGCTCATTCCCGTGCTGATGCTCATCTTCTCCCTCGGTGGTACCACCTATGGTATGTGCGAGGAGACCGTTCCCTTCTACGCCCTGCTCGCCGCTACCATGATGGCCGCTGGCTTCGACCCCATGGTCGGTGCCGCTACCGTCCTGCTCGGCGCTGGCTGCGGCTGCCTGGGCTCCACGGTTAACCCGTTCGCCGTCGGCGCTGCCGTCGACGCTCTGACCGGCGTTGGCATTGAGGTCAACCAGTCCATCATCATCGGCCTCGGTGCCGTCCTGTGGATTGTCACTACCGCTATGTCCATCTTCTTCGTGATGAACTATGCCAAGAAGGTCAAGGCTGACAAGGGTTCCACCATCCTGTCGATGCAGGAGCTCAAGGACGCCGAAGAGGCTCACGGCAAGGCTGCTTCCGAGGTCCACAAGGAGGTCAAGCTCACCGGTCGTCAGAAGGGTGTTCTGATTGCCTTCGCCTTCACCTTCGTCGTCATGATCGTCGGCTTCATTCCGCTGGCCGACCTCAACGAGGGCGTCGCCAACTTCTTCGACGCTGGCGCCGTCTACGACGCCGACGGTAACGCCGTCGTCCAGGGCTGGTCTGCCCTGATCACCGGCCTGCCCATTGGCCAGTGGTACTTCGACGAGGCTTCCACCTGGTTCTTCCTCATGGCCGTCCTGATCGGTATCATCGGTGGCCTGTCCGAGAAGCAGATCGTTAACACCTTCATCACCGGCGCTGCCGACATGATGTCCGTTGTTCTCGTCATCGCCCTCGCCCGTGGTATCTCCGTCCTCATGGCTAACACCGGCCTCGATGTCTTCGTCCTCGACGCTGCCGCCAATGCCCTGGCTGGCCTGTCCGGCGTGATCTTCGCTCCCATGAGCTTCCTGGTCTACTTCGGCCTGTCCTTCCTGATCCCCTCGACCTCCGGTATGGCCACCGTCTCCATGCCCATCATGGGACCGCTGGCTGTTAAGCTCGGCTTCTCGCCTGAGGTCATGGTCATGATCTTCTCCGCCGCCATCGGTGTCGTGAACCTATTCACCCCGACCTCCGGCGCCATCATGGGCGGTCTCGCCCTGGCCAAGATCGAGTGGACGACCTGGCTCAAGTTTGCCCTTAAGCTCATCGTCGCGCTCTCCGTCGTCTGCGCCATCATCCTGACCGTCGCCTGCGTGTTGATCTAAGTACCCAACGGGTACCCCACGGAAACCTTGACGATCCTGTAGAGGATCACCTGGTCATCGTCTGTCCGGCGGGGTAAACCCACCGGTAGACTCCTACCTTTAGCCCCCTTCCGTTCCGTGCGCGGGAGGGGGCGCTCTTGTGTTCCGGCGTTTTACCAAACGCCGGAACCACTCGACGCTGCAAGCCCGCCAGAGCGGCAATCTGACGTTCAATCGTCGGGCATGGCCAAAAGGCCTATGCCCTCCTCTTTCACGTCACCTTGCTCGCTCTGGCGGGCTTTCGCTGACTTTTGCTCCACCTGCGGCGCTGCCATTGTTGGTGTTATGGGGCGGTGCAATGGGGTCAGGTTAGTTTGCACCAAATATGTCCGACAAGAGGTTTGACGGATGTTTGGTTGGTGCCTGTTGATGGCCTGGGCATCGGGGAGGGCAGGCTCCGTTATAATCGCGTAGGAACTTAATTTACGAAACGGGACGGGAGCCATACATGCGCCAGGGTTTCGACAACGCGAAGTATATCGAGCTGCAGGCTGCTCACATTAAGGAGCGCATCTCGCAGTTTGGCGGCAAGCTGTATTTGGAGTTTGGCGGCAAGCTGTTCGATGACTATCATGCCAGCCGCGTGCTACCGGGTTTTGAGCCGGACAGCAAGTTCCGCATGCTCAAAAGCATCGCCGACGATGTCGAGGTTATCATCGCGATCAACGCGAACCACATCGAGAAAAACAAGGCTCGTGGTGACCTTGGCATTACCTATGACGAGGACGTCTTGCGCCTGGTCGACCTGTTCCGCGGCAACGGTTTTGCTGTCGCGGCCGTGGTTATCACGCAGTATGCCGGTCAGCCCGCTGCCGACGTCTTCCGCAATCGTCTGAATGCACTCGGCATTCCCGCCAAGCTGCACTATCCCATTGAGGGCTATCCGCACGACGTCGATCTGATCGTTTCTGACGAAGGCTACGGCAAGAACGAGTTCGTCGAGACCACGCGTCCGCTCGTTGTCGTGACGGCGCCCGGCCCTGGCTCGGGCAAGCTCGCCACTTGCCTCTCGCAGCTGTATCACGAGCATAAGCACGGTACCGCCGCCGGCTATGCCAAGTTTGAGACCTTCCCGGTCTGGAATCTTCCTCTGACGCATCCGGTCAATATTGCCTACGAGGCCGCCACGGCAGACCTCGATGACGCCAACATCATCGACTCCTTCCACCTGGAGGCCTACAACAAGACCACGGTCAACTACAACCGCGACGTCGAGGCCTTCCCGGTAGTCCGTGCCCTGATGGAAAAGATCCTGGGCAAGAGCCCCTACCAGAGCCCTACGGACATGGGCGTCAATATGGTCGGTTTTGCCATCACCGATGACGATGCCTGCCGCGACGCTTCCAAGATGGAGATCGTCCGCCGCTACTTTACCGCGGTCGAAAATGTGCGCCGTACCGGCGTGGGCGATGAGCAAGTCGACCGTCTCAAGATTATTATGAAGAAAGCCGGCATCGATAAGAACTACTCACCGGCGCGCTCGGCGGCCCTCACCAGGGAGCAGCTGACGGGTGGTCCCGTGGGTGCCATGGTCATGCCCGATGGCTCCGTGGTGACCGGTAAGACCTCCACGCGCCTGGGCGCCGCAAGTTCGCTCATTATGAACGCCCTCAAGCATGTCTCGGGCGTCGACCTTGAGCTCGAGGTCATTAGCGATGAGGCGATCGAGCCCATCAGTAAGCTCAAGACGCATTTCCTGGGCAGCAAAAACCCGCGCCTCCACACCGACGAGACGCTTATGGCGCTGTCGATCACCTCGGCCACGAGTGAGACGGCCGCTCGCGTCCTTTCGGGCCTGGAGCAGCTGCGCGGTTGCGATGCCTTCTTTAGCGTGATTATCTCGCCGACGGACGAGACGGTACTTCGCAAGTTGGGCATCAACGTGTGCTGCGAGCCCAAGTTTGAGCGCCGCGGTTTCTTCCATCGCTAAGTTTGAAGCACCGCGGTAATTGCATTGCATTTTGGCCGTATCGGGTTAGCGCCCGGTACGGCTTTTTGATCAATAAAGCGTCTATTTCGGCGAAAAAATAGCTGTTTACCTGCCTAGAAACAATTTGAGCGGTATACAATAACCGTAACTGTTTCATCCTTAGCGGGATGCCGCATGATGGATATTATCTGCCATCGTGAGGTGTGTCGGTCGCGCACGGCGCGTTAGATGCTCGTGCTCGGTTTGAGGAGGCTGCTATGGCGGGCAAGGGTCGTGCGAGTGTTAACGATATGAAGCGTGTCGAGGTGCTGGTGTTGATGGAGATCGACCAGCAAACCGAAGACAATGGCGGGCCGTATGGTTTCTCGCGCAAAACGCTTGCCGAGCGCGTGGGGGTTTCGCCGTATCGTGCCCGCGCCGCAATCGATCGCTTGGATTCCGAAGGTATGATTGATGTCGTCTCGCGTTATAGCGACGACGGCGGTCAGCTTGCAAATGGCATTTGCCTCACCGAACGTGGTGAGTGGTATCTTGAGGGCGTCCGTACCGGCATGCTCGTTCAAGAAATGCTTGAGGACGAGGTTGCTGATCGATAGCAGCATGTAACCCTTGCCATAGCGACGCCGCCTGGGAAACCGGGCGGCGTTTTGTTTCAAGATGGAGAAATGCTATTGCGCGTAAGAAAAATTGCATGCGGCGTGCGTCGCGAGTATTACAATGAAGACCCGTAAGATGTGTATGGACAACTTCTACGGGAAGCGCAGGTAACTCAATATGACCAAGCATGTGTTCGTGACCGGCGGCGTGGTTTCGTCTCTGGGCAAGGGTATTACCGCGGCCTCGCTGGGCCGTCTGCTCAAGTCGCGCGGGTACAAGGTAACGATGCAAAAGGCCGACCCGTATCTGAACGTCGACCCCGGCACCATGAGTCCGTTCCAGCATGGCGAGGTCTTTGTGACCGAGGACGGCTACGAGTCCGATCTGGACCTGGGCCACTACGAGCGCTTTATCGACGAGAACCTGACCCGCGATTCCAACTTTACGACTGGTGCCATCTATAAGAGCCTGATCGCCCGCGAGCGTCGCGGTGACTTTTTAGGCGGTACCGTGCAGGTGATTCCTCACGTCACCAATGCCATTAAGGATAAGTTCCGCCGCATCGAGGAGCAGACCGGCTCCGATGTAGTCATCACCGAGCTGGGCGGCACGATCGGCGACATCGAGTCCCAACCGTTTGTCGAGGCCATTCGTCAGTACCGCAAGGAGGCCGGCCCCGAGAACGTCTGCTACATCCACGTGTCGCTCGTTCCCTATATCGCCGCCGCCCACGAGGTCAAGACCAAGCCCACGCAGCATTCCGTCAAGGAGCTCCGCAGCTTTGGCATCCAGCCCGATATTATCGTGTTGCGCTCCGACCACCATATCGATGACGCTATCCGCGGGAAGATCGCAAGCTTCTGCGACGTCGACACCGATTGCGTCTTTACCAACGAGGACTGCGCGAGCATTTACGATGTTCCGCAGCTGCTTGCCGAGCAGGACTTTGACCTGCGCATTTGCGAGCGCCTGGGTCTGGACCCGCGTGAGCGCGACATGAGCGAGTGGAACGAGTTCCTGCGCAAACAGAATCACGCCAACCATCACGCCGACAAGGTGAAGATTGCCGTCGTTGGCAAGTACACGCAGCTGCCCGATGCGTACCTGTCGGTTATCGAGGCCCTGCACCATGCGGGCGTCTTCTACGATCGCCATGTGGACGTCCAGCTGGTCGACGGCGAGAGCCTCGACGAGCAGAATGTCTCCGAAGTTCTGGGCGACGCTTCGGGCATCCTGGTCCCCGGCGGCTTTGGCAAGCGCGCCCTGGAGGGCAAGATCCTCGCGGCCGAGTTTGCCCGCGAGCACAAGATTCCGTATCTGGGCATTTGCCTGGGTATGCAGGTGGCCGTGTGCGAGTTCGCCCGCAACGTCGTCGGCCTTGCCGGCGCCAGCTCCTCCGAGTTCGACCCGGACGGTCCGTTTAGCGTCATCGATCTGATGAGCTCGCAGGAGGACGTGACCGAGAAGGGCGGCACCATGCGCCTGGGCGCCTATCCGTGCAAGCTCGCCGCCGATACCCTTGCTCGCGAGGCATATGGCGAGGAACTCGTCTACGAGCGTCACCGTCACCGCTTTGAGTTCAACAACGCCTTCCGCGACCGGCTCGAGGATGCCGGCTTGGTTATCTCTGGCCTCTCGCCCGACGAGCGCCTGGTCGAGATGGTCGAGCTGCCGCGCGACGTGCATCCGTGGTATGTGGCAACCCAGGCTCACCCCGAGTTCAAGAGCCGTCCGACTAATCCGCAGCCGCTGTTCCGAGAGTTCGTGCGCGCTTCGATCGGCCAGCACGAGGGTGTCGACCGTCTGCAGGTGACGTCCATGAACCTCGCTACGGACTAAGGGTGCCGGCGAATAAGGAACATACCGAAGCTACTCCCTCGTCGCTCGCCGTGGCGGCGGGGGAGTATCTCGATTACCTCGCGGTCGAGCGGGGCTTGGCGCGCAACACGATTGTGGCCTATCGTCGTGACCTAACGACGTACTGCGCCTATCTGGAGCGGGCGGGTATTGTGTCTTTTGAAGAGGTGACCCGTCAGGTCGTGGAGGGCTTTGTCGCCGATCGCTGCGGCGGAGGCTATTCCGACGCCTCGGTGGAGCGCGCGCTTGCTGCCGTGAAGGGCCTGCATGCCTTTTTGGTGCGCGATGGGGCCGTGGCCCAAAACCCGACGGCGGCGTTGCGCCTGCCTAAAAAGGCTGAGCGTTTGCCGGAGTATCTATCGGTGGAGGATGTCTCGGCGCTGCTCGATCAAGGCTTTCCCGAGGGCGAGATGGGACTGCGCGACCATGCCATCTTGGAAGTGCTCTACGGATGCGGTTTGCGTGTGAGTGAGCTGGTTGGGCTCGATGTGGGCGATATCCATATTGACGATGGCTTTGTACTCGTTCGCGGTAAGGGCTCAAAGGAACGCCTGTCCCCACTGGTGGGAAGCGCGGCGCGAGCTCTGACGCTCTATGTAACTGAGGGACGTTCTCGCTTGGCGGCCCATGCCCGCGGAACCGAGACCTCGGCGGTCTTTTTAAATAAGAACGGACGTCGCCTGTCGCGCCAGGCCGTGCATGCGATATGCGAGCGGTATGGGCGCCAGGTGGGGCTGGTGGGGCTCCATCCCCATACCTTGCGCCACTCCTTTGCCACCCACATGCTCGCGGGCGGTGCCGACCTGCGTGTACTGCAGGAGATTTTGGGCCATGCCGATATTTCGACCACGCAGGTCTACACGCATGTCGACCGAACGCAACTGACCGAGGTCTATCTGGCGGCGCATCCGCTAGCACATCGCTGACCTGCATATTTATAAATACTAAAGGGGACGGGCCCAGATTGCCGAGACGCACTTTTGCGCGCATGGGCAATCTGGGGCCCGTCCCATTTTTCGCTAGACACCGATGCGGCGGTGGGCCGTGTGTACCGTGGGTGGGGG